>DASVDK010000060.1:0-7816 GCA_036381125.1 Thermodesulfobacteriota bacterium
GGCTTCAACGCCCAGGCCGAGCGGTACGAGGACCTGGTCGAGGCGGGCGTGATCGACCCGACCAAGGTCTCGCGCGTGGCGCTGCAGAACGCCGCCTCGGTCGCCTCGCTCATGCTCACCACCGAGGCGATGGTCGCCGAGCTGCCCAGGGAGGAGAAGGGCCACGGTCACCCGGGAGGCGGCATGGGGGACATGGGCGGCATGATGTAAGGCGCCCTCCCGCCGGTTGCATCGCGGCCCGGTCCCCGGCAGGGGGCCGGGCCGCTGTTTTTCGTGCATAATCCTCTCATGCCTGCCGATCTCCTCGCCCGCCTCCTGACCGACCTGCCAGCCGCGGTCCGGGCCGTCGACTCGGGGGCGGTCACGAGCTTCGACCTCGTGGAGGCCGCGCTCGAGCGGGCGGCCGCCTGGGAGCCGCGCATCCACGCCTTCGCGTGGCTCGACCCGGCGCGCGCCCGCCGCCTCGCGTCGGACGCCGACCGCGCGCGCATGCGGGGGGCGGCGCTCGGCCCGCTCCACGGCGTACCGATCGCCCTCAAGGACATCATCGATACGGCCGGCGTCCCGACCGAGAACGGCACGGCGCTGCACAGGGGGCGCGTGCCGGAGCGTTCGGCCGAGGCGGCGCTTGCCGTGGAGAGAGCCGGGGCCATCGTCCTCGGCAAGACCGTGACCACCGAGTGCGCCTATTTCCACCCGGGCCCCACCCGCAACCCCTGGAACCCCGAGCGGACGCCCGGCGGCTCGTCGATGGGGTCGGCGGCGGCCGTGGCGGCCGGGATCGTGCCGGCCGCGGTCGGCTCCCAGACGAGCGGCTCGGTGATCCGCCCGGCCACCTTCTGCGGCGTGGTCGGCTTCAAGCCGAGCTACTCGCGCATCCCCATCACCGGCGTCCTCCCCTTCGCGCCGACGCTCGACACCCTCGGCACCTTCGCCCGGTCGGTCGAGGGGGCCGCCTGGCTCGCCGCCGTCCTGGCCGGCGACGCACCCGACGCGTGGGCGCCCCTCCAGGGCGCGGCCGCGGCCGAGATGGCGGCGCCCCGCTTCGCCGTGGTCAGGCTGTCCGACTGGGAGGCGGCGCAACCGGCCATGCGCGAGCGGTTCGAGGCCGACGTGGCGGCGCTCCGCGCCGCGGGGGCGGCGGTGGAGACCCCCCCGCCCCCCGAGGGGCTCGAGGAGGCGCGCTGGGTTCAGCGGACGATCATGGCCTACGAGGGCGCGAGGGGGCTGGGCCCGATGTTCGCGCAGGCGCCGTCGCTCGCCAGCGCCGCACTGCGCGCTCTCGTCAACGAGGGGGAGAGCATCCCGCCGGTGGTCTACGAGACCGCCCTCAGAGACCGGGAGCGGCTCATCGACGCGTTCGCCGCCTGGATCGAGCCGTACGACGCCGTCCTCACCATCCCGACCCTCGGCGAGGCCCCCTCGCCGGAGACCACCGGCGACCCGCGCGCGAACGCCCGCTGGACCCTCCTCGGCGTCCCCGCAGTGACGCTCCCGACCGGTCTCGGCCCCTCGGGGCTGCCGCTCGGGCTCCAGATCGTCGGCGCCCCGGGCGACGACCGGCGCCTCCTCGCCGTGGCGGCCTGGGCCGAGCAGCGGAGGCCCGCGCCCGGCGCTCCTGCCCTGCCTCGGTAGGGGCGGCGCGGCGCCCGGAGCGCCCGTTTGGCGGCCCGGCGCACGTACGGCTTGACAGCCGGCCCGGTGCACGCGACCGTAAGGGACACCGTTTTCGTCGTCACCGGGGGAGAGGCTGCTCGATGGAAGTCCGTCTGTCGGGGCTCGAGAAGTCGTTCGGCAAGGGCGTCATGGCGGTTCGGACGCTCGACCTCACCATACCGTCGGGAGAGTTCGTGACGCTCGTCGGGCCGTCGGGGTGCGGCAAGACGACCACGCTGCGCATGATCGCCGGCCTGGAGCAGCCCACGGCCGGCCGGATCCTCTTCGGCGACCAGGACGTGACCGACCTGCAGCCGGCCGACCGGAACATCGCCATGGTGTTCCAGAACTACGCCCTCTACCCGCACATGACGGTCCAGAAGAACCTCGGCTTCGGGCTCAAGGTGCGGGGGACGCCCCGGCCGGAGATCGAGCGACGGGTCGCCGAGACGGCGAAGGTGCTCGAGATCGACGCCTACCTGGCCCGCCGGCCCCGCGAGCTGTCGGGCGGCCAGCGGCAGCGCGTGGCGCTCGGCCGCGCCATGGTCCGCAACCCGTCGCTCTTCCTCATGGACGAACCGCTCTCGAACCTCGACGCCAGGCTGCGCGTCACCATGCGGACCGAGCTCAAGCGCCTCCACCTCGAGCTCAAGACGACCACGGTCTACGTCACGCACGACCAGCTCGAGGCGATGACGATGTCCGATCGCGTGGCGGTCATGAACCAGGGCGTCCTGCAGCAGTACGCGCCGCCGCACGAGCTGTACGAGAAGCCGGCGAACACGTTCGTGGCCGGGTTCATCGGCTCGCCCCCGATGAACTTCTTCCCGGCGGCGGTCGAGTCGGCCCCGTCCGGGCTCACCCTGCGCGCGGCCGGAGGCACGGTCGCCCTCCCGCCCGAGGTCGCCGCGGCGCTCGCGCGCGGCCCGCGGCGCGACACCGTCACCGTCGGCGCCCGGCCGGAGCACCTGCGGCTCGTGGCCCCCGGCTCGGCCGGGGCGCTGCCGGCGCACGTGTTCGTCGTCGAGCCGGTCGGGGCGGAGACGTTCGTCACGCTCACGCTCGACGGCACCCGGCTCGTGGCGCGCGTCGACGGCGACCGGTCCGTCGCGGTCGACACCGCGATGGGCGTCAGCATCGACCCGCGCAAGCTCCACCTCTTCGACCCGGAGACCGGCGCCGCCATCCGCTAGCCGCTGGCACGTAGCGGGAATGCGCCCCCGCGAAGCGGGGGCCGGGCCGCAGGCCCGAGCGCCGCGACGCCGGTGCGTGGGCGGCACGCGAGGACGGGAACCGATCCTCGACGCCCCGCGAAGCGGGGCCCGGGCGTTAGCCCGGCGCGCCGGCAGTGCGGCCCGTGGGCGGCACGCGAGGACGGGAGCCGATCCTCGGCGCGCGAAGCGGGGCCCGGGCGTTAGCCCGGCGCGCCGGCTGGCGCCCGCGGCCGCGGCCGTGCTACAAGGACGGCCCATGTCATGGACCGTCATCGTCCTCACGCCGCTCGTCGGCGCCTTCATCGGCTGGGTGACGAACCTGCTCGCGGTGAAGATGCTCTTCCGCCCTCTGCAGGCGCGGGAGATCCTCGGCATCACCTTCCACGGTCTGATCCCCCGCCGGCGCACCGAGATCGCGGCCACGGTGGCCCGCACGGTCGAGCGCGACCTCCTCTCGGCGGAGGAGATCTCCAACGTGCTCCACCGCCTCGACTGGGAGCGCGAGGTGACGCGGGCGGTGGACGAGATCGTCGACCAGCGGCTCCGGGCGCTCCACCTCCTCCCCTTCTCCGACCCGATCATGGCGGTGGTCAAGGAGGGCATCGCCCGGGCGCTGCTCAAGGAGATCGACCAGCGCCGCAACGGGCTCGTCGAGCGCTTCCGGGAGCGCCTCGACCTGCAGGCGATGGTCGTCGAGCGCCTGGAGCGCTTCGACCTGGCCCAGTTCGAGACGCTCGTCCTGCGGGTGGCGAACCGGGAGCTGTCGGCCATCGTCTGGATGGGGGCGGTGCTCGGCTTCCTCGTGGGCGTCGTCCAGGTCGGCATCCTCCTGCTCATCCCCTAGCCTTCCGCATCACAAGCATTGGAAATTCCTTGCATTTGTGCTACCCTCCGGCGACCGTTTCCGACGCGAAGGAGCGCGGCACCCCGTGGATTACAAGGACACGCTGAACCTCCCCAGGACCGACTTCCCGATGAAGGCCAACCTCGCCGAGCGGGAGCCGAAGCAGATCGCCGCCTGGGACGCGAACGACACCTACCGGGCGCGCCGGCGGCTCGCCGCCGCACAGGGGCGCCCGCTCTGGATCCTCCACGACGGGCCGCCCTACGCCAACGGCCACATCCACATCGGCCACGCGCTCAACAAGATCATGAAGGACCTCGTCGTGAAGTCGAAGGCGATGTCCGGCCTGGACGCCGAGTACACGCCCGGCTGGGACGCGCACGGGCTGCCGATCGAGACGCAGATGGAGAAGGAGATGGGCGGCCGGCGTGCCGACCTGTCGGTGATCGAGCTCAGGCGGAGGAGCCGCGCGTACGCGATGCGGTTCGTCGAGATCCAGCGCGAGGAGTTCAAGCGGCTCGGCGTCCTCGGCGACTGGGACGACCCGTACCTCACCATGGAGTACGGCTACCAGGCGCAGATCGCGCGGGAGTTCGGCAAGTTCGTGGGCAAGGGCCTGGTGTACAAGGGCCTCAAGCCGGTCCACTGGTGCTTCGTCGACAAGACGGCGCTCGCCGAGGCCGAGGTCGAGTACCGCACCGTCACGTCCCCCTCGATCTACGTGCTCTTCCCGCTCGGCGCCGAGGCGACGCGGGTGGTCCGCGACGCGGTCCCCGCGACCGCGAACCTCCCCGTCTCCATCGCCATCTGGACCACCACGCCCTGGACCATCCCGGCCAACCTCGCCGTCGCCCTCTCCCCCACGGCGCCCTACGCCGTGGTCCGCGTCCCGGGCGAGGGCCCGCGGCCGGAGCAGGCCGTGATCGTGGCCGAGGCGCTCCTGCCGCAGGCCGCCCGGGCGGCCGGCCTCGAGTCGCCCGAGGTGCTGGGCCGCGTGCAGGCCAGGGCGCTCGAGGGCCTCGCGGCGCGCCATCCCTACATCGATCGCGACTCGCTCATCGTCACGGGCGAGCACGTGGCGCTCGACACCGGGACGGGGGCGGTCCACACCGCCCCGGGGCACGGCCAGGAGGACTACGAGATCGGCGTCGCCCACAAGCTGCCCGTCTACACGCCGGTCGACGACGACGGCCGCTTCACGCCCGACGTGGCGTACTTCGCGGGGCAGCGGGTCTTCGACGCGAACCCGAAGATCGTGGAGCACCTCCGCTCGATCGGGGCGCTCCTCGCGCGACAGGACTACCAGCACGACTACCCGCACTGCTGGCGCTGCAAGAACCCGGTCATCTTCCGCTCGACGCCGCAGTGGTTCATCGCGCTCGACCGGCATGGCTTCCGGCAGCGGGCGCTCGAGGCGATCGACGAGGTGCAGTGGGTGCCGGCCTCCGGCCGCGATCGCATCTACGGCATGATCGCCAATCGTCCCGACTGGTGCATCTCGCGCCAGCGGGCCTGGGGCGTGCCGATCATCGCCTTCTACTGCGAGAAGGACGGCGAGGCGATCACCTCCGAGGCGATCGTCGAGCACGTCGCGTCGCGGTTCGAGACCGAGGGGGCCGACGTCTGGTTCGAGCGGCCGGCCGCGGAGCTGGCGCCGCCCGGCCTCGCCTGCCCGAAGTGCGGCGGCACGGCCTTCCGGAAGGAGACCGACATCCTCGACGTCTGGTTCGACTCGGGCACCTCCCACGCCGCGGTGCTCGAGCGGCGCGAGGGCCTGCGGTCGCCGGCCGACATGTACCTGGAGGGGAGCGACCAGCACCGCGGCTGGTTCCACTCCTCGCTCCTCGAGTCGGTCGGCACGCGCGGCCGCGCGCCGTACCGGGCGGTGCTCACGCACGGCTTCGTGGTCGACGGCCAGGGCAAGAAGATGAGCAAGTCGGTCGGCAACGTCATCGCCCCCGACTACGTCATCAAGAAGTACGGCGCGGAGATCCTCAGGCTCTGGGTGTCGGCCGAGGACTACACGGACGACGTACGGATCTCCGACGAGATCCTCACCCGGCTCGCCGACGCCTATCGGCGCATCCGGAACACCTGCCGGTTCCTCCTCGGCAACCTCCACGACTTCGACCCCGAGCGGGACCGGGTGCGCGACGACGAGCTGCTCGAGATCGACCGGTGGGCGCTCCACAAGCTCGCGAAGGTGACCCGACGCGTCCGGGAGGCGTACGACGCCTACCAGTTCCACGTCGTCTATCACACGCTCCACAACTTCTGCGCCGTGGAGCTGTCGGCCATCTACTTCGACGTCCTCAAGGACCGGCTCTACACGTCGCCCCGGGCGTCGGCGCCGCGCCGGGCGGCGCAGACGGTCATGCACGAGGTCCTCGACGCGCTCGTCAGGCTCATGGCGCCGATCCTGTCGTTCACGGCCGAGGAGGTCTGGGGCTACATGTCGAAGACCTACCGCGGCCAGCCGCGGGAGGCGTCGGTCCACCTGGCGCACTTCCCCGACGTGGAGGCCGCCTGGCTCGACGAGGCGCTCGAGGCGCGGTGGGAGCGGCTGCTCGCGGTACGCGCCGAGGTGGCCAAGGCGCTCGAGGCGGCGCGTCGCGACAAGGTGATCGGCGCGTCGCTCGACGCCCAGGTGACGCTCGGCGCCGAGGGCGAGCTCGCCGCGTTCCTCGAGGGGGCGAGGCGCGAGCTGGCTCCCCTCTTCATCGTCAGCCACGTGCAGCTCGCCGCGGGACCGGTCGCCGGCGGCTTCGTCTCGACGGCGATCCCCGGCCTCTCGGTGGCGGTGACCCAGGCGCCGGGCCGCAAGTGCGCCCGCTGCTGGAGCTACACGACCGACGTGGGGCGCGACCCGGGCCACCCCGACCTCTGCGCGCGCTGCGCGGGCGCGGTGGCCGCGAGCCCCGGGGCATAGGCGATGCCGGATCGGCCCCGCGCGGCCTGCGCGATCCCGCCTGACGCGAGGCCCCGCTAGGTGCCCCGCCGCTACCGGCTCGCGCTCTCCGTCGCCGCGGCGGTGGTCGTCCTCGACCTGGTCACCAAGGCGATCGTCGAGGCGCGCATCCCGCTCCACCACGCCGTGCCGGTCGTGGACGGCCTCTTCTCGCTCGTGCACGTCCGGAACACGGGCGCGGCCTTCAGCCTCCTCGCCGAGGCGCCGGAGGGCCTGCGCATCCCGCTCTTCACCGCCATCGCCGTCGCCGCGGTCGCGGCCGTCCTGGCCTTCCTGCGCAAGCTCGACGACCGGCAGTGGCTCCTCACGTCGGCGCTGGCCCTGGTGCTCGGCGGCGCCATCGGGAACCTGGTCGACCGCCTCCGGTACGGCGCGGTCGTCGACTTCCTGCTCGTGTACTGGCGAGACTGGCACTGGCCGGCCTTCAACGTGGCGGACTCGGCGATCTCCATCGGGGTCGTCGTGCTCCTCTGGACGATGACGTTCAGCCGCGATCCGGCCGCACGCGCCTGATGTACCCCGTCCTCCTGGCCGTCGGCGGCTGGCAGCTCTGGACCTACGGGGTCCTCGTGGCCCTCGCCTTCGCGCTCGGGCTCGCGCTCGCCATGCGCGAGGCGCGGCTCGCCGGCGAGGACCCGCAGCGGGTCCTCGACCTCGCCTTCTTCGTCGTCCTCGCCGCCGTCGTGGGCGCCAAGGTCGGCTTCGCCGTCACGCAGGGCGAGGCGGCGGGCGACCCGCTGCGCGCCCTCTGGCAAGGGGGGCTGTCCTTCCCGGGCGGCCTCCTCGCCGCCGGCGCCGTGGCCGCGTGGTACCTCAGGCGCCACCGCCTCTCGCCGGCACGCCTCGCCGACCTGGCAGCCCCCGCGGTGCTCCTCGGGCTGGCCGTCGCCGACCTCGGCTGCCTGGCCGCGGGGTGCGAGTACGGCCGACCGACCTCGCTGCCGGTCGGCCTCGTCTTCAGGGACGCGCGGGCCCTCGCCCCGACCGGCGTCCCGCTGCACCCGACGCAGGCCTACTCCGCCGCCTGGTCGCTCGTGCTCCTCGCGGTCGTGCTCTGGGCGCGCGGCCGGCACGCGCCGCGGCAGCCCGGGCAGCTCGCGCTCCTCGCGCTCGGCGGCCTCGCCCTCGGGCAGG
>DASVDK010000061.1:0-25623 GCA_036381125.1 Thermodesulfobacteriota bacterium
TCGAGGTCTTTCGCGGCGACCCGCGCCCGATGCTCCTCGCTCCCTACGTCTCCGCGGCGCAGCCCGTCGAGCTGTCGGTCGGCCTGGCGGCGCTCGCCGTCTGGTGGCGTCGGGGGCGTGCGGTGCGCCGCGCGCGCGCCGCGGCGGACACGAAGAAGGCCTCGCGCGGGCGGGCGCGCGCGAGGACCTGACGCGCCTGTTAGCCCTCCCGGGGCATGGAAGTTGCTCGGCTGCCTCTCTGCGGTGCACGCGTGCCGATACGTACGACACTGGAGAGGAGACCGCTCATGAACCAGCCAGGTACAGCAGATACAGGTGGCCGGGAATCCTCCACCGCCGGCGCGAAGGAGAAGATCGCGGGTGGCCTCGATCGAGCCGCGAACCGGCTCCGGCAGAACGTCGAATCGATGCCCGCCGAAGGACGCGGCCGGCAGGCGCTCGAGAAGGTGGCGGGCGGTGTCCAGTCCACCGCGGACTACGTGCGGGGCATCGACATGTCGACCCTCGGCGAGGACACGCGGGCGTACATCCGGGAGAAGCCGACCAACGCGCTCGCCATCGCCGCGATCGGCGGGTTCCTGCTCGGGCTCCTCATGAGCCGGCGATAGCGCGGACGGCGGCGACCCTTGGAACGCGGCGGCGAGCCGTTGGAGGAGGCGGGCGTGGACGCGACGACGGATCAGATCAAGCGGGAGATCGAGGAGGCGCGGGAGCGGATCTCCGAGAACACCTCTCAGCTCGGCGAGCGGATCCGCCAGACCTTCGACTGGCGCCAGCAGGTCGGCGAGCGGCCGTGGGCAGCGGTCGGCATCGCCGCCGGCGCCGGCTTCGTCCTCGGCGCCGCGAGCCGGAGGCTCCTCGGCCGCGGCATGCGGGCCGCGTCGGGCTACGGCGAGCCGTACACGTACGACCGCATCGGCCGCGACGTCGAGGCGCAGGCACCCGGCGGCGACGGCGGCGACTGGCTGCGCGGCACGACGATCCCCCCCGCCGGCGAGCCCTCGAAGGAGCCGTGGGGACGGCGCGAAGCCGGGTTCGAACCGCGCGCCGAGCGGCCGCGCGAGGGCGAGCGGCCGGCAGGCGGCCTCGGCCGGACGGGCGCCATGGCCGGCCTCCTGGCGAGCCTCGGCACGGCGATCGAGCCGCAGCTCAAGGAGATCGGCCGCACGCTCGCCGATCAGCTCAAGGACCTGTCGACCCACTTCATCGACCAGAGCAAGGAGGTGATGAAGCAGAAGGTCGACCGGTGGCGGAGCGGCTCGCAGCAACCCGGCCGAGGCGCCGCCCAGCACGGCGAGGCCGAGGGCGGCTCGGAGGCCTGGTCGGGCGCCCGGGCGGGCGGCTCGACGCTCTCGTCGGAGTCGGCCGGCACCCCGCCGAGCGGCAGCACGGGCGCGGGCAGCTACGGCAGCGGGACCCCCTATGGGTCGCCGACCACGCCGGGCGTCGAGGACGTGAGGGGAACCCGGACGCCGCAGAGCCGCGAGAGTGGGACCGGCGAGCGGCGGAGCGGCGGCACCGGCAGCTCCGGGGTCTAGCTACCCCGGCAACCCGTCGAGGTGGGCCGTGTCGTTCATGGCCAGCACCTCGACGCGACCCCCGACCTGGATGCGGACGATGTTCAGCGCGGCGTTGTCCTGGGGGACGCGCCTGCGGAACTCGTCGAGCGGCAGCCCCTGGGCACGGGCGAGCAGGATCCGGTTGATCGTCCGGTGCCCGCAGGCCACGACGCGCCCACCGGGGAACCGCCGGGCGAGGTCGTCGGCCAGGGCGAGGATCCTGGCGAGGGCCGCCTCGGCCGGCTCGCCGCCCGGCGGGCTCACGGCGCCGGGGCTCGCCTCCCACGCCGCGTAGCGCCGGGCCCCTTCGGTGGTCGCCCTGACCTCCTCCGGCGTCTTGCCTTCCCAGGCGCCGTACGAGATCTCCGTGAGGCGCTCGTCCACCTCGACCGGCAGGCCGAGGGCCGCCGCCACGATCGCCGCGCTCGTCCGCGACCGCGCGAGTGGGCTCGCGAAGGCCGCGGCCCACGGCCCCGGGAGCGCCGCAAGGCGAGCGGCGAGCCGCTCCACCTGCGCGCGCCCCAGATCGGAGAGCGGCATGTCGGCACGGCCGGCCCATCGGCCGTCGGCGTTCCACTCGGTTGCGCCGTGCCGGAAGAGGTAGAGGGTGGCGGCCGCGGCCGGGCTCGACATGCCGGGGAGTCTAGCAGGTCGCGAGGCGCTGTTCCGATTCGAAACGCACCCTGATGCACTCCGCATCGCCCCGGCGTCCGTTCGGGCCGGCCCGGCGCGGAACCGGGCAAGAGGGCGCCTGGCCTTCGCCTTGCAACACCGTGGCGCGACGGATACGCTCTGGTCTTCTCGCTCCCGAGGCCCCCATGTCCGATCCCCTCCGGCAACCCTGCGTGGCCTGCGTGCCCGGCTCCCACGAAGCCGCCGTCGGCCTGCCGCCCGAGCGCGACTGGCTCGCGGCGGGCGCGTCGGCACTCGGCCGCCTCATCGGCGCGGGAGTCGGCGACCGATCGTGGGGGCTCCTCGCCGCCATCCTGGATGCCGTTCCGGACGGCGTCCAGGTGGTCGACCGCGAGCACCGGACCCTCTACGAGAACCGGGCCTTCCGGGAGCGCTTCGCCGACGCGGCGCGCGCCTCGCAGTACTTCGAGGGCGACGTGCGCACGGACCTCGGCGTCGAGTGCCCGGCCGCCTCGGTCCTCGTCGACGGGCTGCCGCACGAGGTGGTGCGGGAGAGCCAGCTCGCCGACGGCGAGCGCGCCTTCCTCGAGTTCCGCTCGACGCCCCTCTTCGACGGCGACAGCCGCCTCGTCGGCGTCCTCACCGTGGTGCGCGACGAGACGCGCCGGGTCTGGCTCGAGCGCGAGCGGGCCGGCCGCAACGGCGACGGCCCGGCGCCCGTCAGGGCCGGCGCCACGGCGCTGGCCCTCGAGCGCGAGCGGCAGCGCTACGCCGCCCGGCTCGAGCAGGCCGTCGAGGCCCGTACCGCGCAGCTCCACCGGGCCAAGGAGACCCTCCAGCAGATCCTCGACGGGATCCCCGATGCGATCGCCCTCCTCGACTCCTCCAGCGGCGCGACGCTGTTCCGCAACCGCGCGGCCGAGTCGCTGCCGCACGACATCCGCCGCGCGATCCGCGACGCGATCTGCACGTCCTGCGAGATCGATCGGCTCCGCTCGCACACCAGCGCCCGCCTGGTCGAGCACGTGGACGCCCAGGGCCGGCTGCGCGTCCTCGAGGCGTTCGCCTATCCGGTCGCGGGGATGATCGAGGGCCGCACCCTCGACATCGTCTTCGCCCGCGACATCACGGAACGGCGGGCCCTCGAGCAGCACGCCATCCGCAACGAGCGCCTCGCCGTCGTGGGCGAGCTGGCCGCCGGCCTGGCGCACGAGATCCGCACGCCGCTCACCTCCATCTCGAACTCGGTGAAGCTACTCGAGGGCCTGCTGCCCCGGGACTCGAGCCACGACGCCCGCCTGGTGCTCGGCATCATCGCGAAGGAGTCGAAGCGGCTCTCCGGGCTCCTCACCGACTTCCTCAAGTTCGCCCGGCCGCGGCCGCCCGAACCGCGGGCCACCGACCTCAACGGGCTGGTGCGGTCGGTCGTCGAGATCGTGCGTACCGGGCGCCCGCACGCCGCGCGCGTGCAGGTGGCCCTCGACCTCGCCGAGCGGCTGCCGCTCGCGCCGGTGGACCCCGACCAGTTCCAGCAGGCGCTCCTCAACGTCGTGGTGAACGCGTTCGACGCCGCCCAGGACGCCGAGGCCGCGCAGGTCACGATCCGGACGAAGGGCCCCGGAGACGGCGCCTTCGGCTGGTCCATCACGGTGAGCGACACCGGGCCCGGCATCGACCCGGCCGACCTGCCCCGGCTCTTCGAGCCCTTCTTCTCGAAGGGCAAGTGCGACGGCACCGGTCTCGGCCTGGCGATCGCCAAGCGCATCGTCGAGGCGCACGCCGGCCGCATCGAGGTGACGAGCGTGCCGGGCGAGGGCGCCGCCTTCACGGTCATCCTGCCCGCGGCCTCGGGGTCGGCGCCCCTCGAAGGAGCCTAGCGCCACGTGAGCGCCCAGCCCCGCATCCTGATCGTCGAGAACGACGAGTCCGCCCGCGTCTCGCTGGCGCTGATCCTCAAGCGAGAGGGGTACACGGCGGACCTCGCGGCGAGCGGCGAGGAGGCCGTGGCCTTCATCTCGGCCGGCGAGCCGTACGACCTCGTCATCACCGACCTCGTCATGGGGCGCGTCGGGGGCCTCGAGGTGCTCGAGGCGGTCAAGCAGGCGCGCCGCGAGAGCGAGGTGATCCTGCTCACCGGCTTCGGCAGCGTCGAGTCGGCGGTCGAGGCGATGAAGCGGGGCGCCTACGAGTACCTCACCAAGCCGTACGATCCGGACGAGCTGGTGCTGACCGTCGGCAAGGCGCTCGAGCGGCGGCAGCTCAAGCGCGAGGTCAAGCAGCTCCGGGAGCAGGTTCGGGCCACCTACCGCTCGAGCAGCATCGTCGGCAAGAGCGCGCGCCTCAGGCAGGTGCACGAGCTGATCGAGAGCGCGGCGCCCACCGACGCGACGATCCTCGTCCAGGGCGAGAGCGGCAGCGGCAAGGAGCTGATCGCCCGCGCCGTCCACGCGAACTCCCAGCGCGCGAACGGCCCCTTCGTCGCCATCAACTGCGGCGCCCTCCCCGAGGCGCTCCTCGAGAGCGAGCTCTTCGGCCACGTGAAGGGCGCCTTCACCGGCGCCCAGTTCAACAAGCCGGGCCTCTTCGAGGAAGCCTCCGGCGGGACGATCTTCCTCGACGAGGTCGGCGAGACGACGCCGGCGACCCAGGTGAAGCTCCTGCGCGTGCTCCAGGAGCACGAGGTCCGGCGCGTCGGCGACACGAGGACGGTCAAGGTGGACGCACGCGTCGTCGCGGCCACGAACAAGGACCTCATGACGCTCGTCCGCGAGGGGAAGTTCCGGGAGGACCTCTACTACCGCCTGAACGTCATCACCATCGACGTGCCGCCGCTCAGGGACCGGATCGAGGACCTCCCCCTCCTCGTGCGGCACTTCCTCGAGAAGTACGGCGAGAAGACCGGACGCGGGCAGAAGGAGGTGTCGCCGCAGGCCATGGCCCTCCTCGAGGCCTACGCCTGGCCCGGCAACATTCGCGAGCTGGAGAACACCATCGAGCGGGCCGTCATCCTGTCCAAGACCCCGGTCATCGGGCCGTCCGACCTGCCGCCGCAGGTCAGGGCCGGCCACGAGACCCGAGGCGTCGGCACCGGCTTCGAGCCCGGCTCGCTGACGCTCGAGGAGCTGGAGCGGACCTACATCGTGGCCTCCCTCGAGCGCTTCGCCGGTAACCAGGCGGCCACGGCGAGCGCCCTCGGCATCTCGCGCACCACGCTGTGGCGCAAGCTCAAGGCCTACGGGCTGTCCGAGCAGGCCGGCATGGAGCCGGCATCGACCCCGGACTGATCTCGACTTTTCATTCCGCAACATCCCGCTCCGGGCGGCGGCCGCGCGGTCGGGCACGAGGCCGGTCGAGGCCAGTCGAGGCGGGCACTTAGCGGGTGCCGGCCGGCCGGCGACCCATGGCATGTCCGTTGCTTGGCCAGCGGATATGACGAGTCGACCTCTCTTCACGCCAGAGGACCGGGCAGCGCTCCTCCGGCTCGCCCGGCCGGAGCGGCTGCGCAGCCGCGAGTACGTCTACCACCAGGGCGATCCTGCCCGAGCCGTGTACCTGATCGACTCCGGCATGGTGAAGCTCGCCCGACTGACCGACGACGCACGGGAGATCATCCTCGAGTTCCTCGGCCCCGGGGAGGTGTTCGGCGCGACCGACTTCCTCGACCGGACGACGACCGAGGAGTTCGCGCAGGCGCTCGAGCCGACCACCGTCCAGGTCATCCGCCGTGCCGACTTCGAGGCGCTCGCCGAGCGCCGGCCGAGCATTCTCGTCGCAGTGAGCCGCATGCTCGGTCGCCGTTCGCGGGACTTCGTCGTCCGGCTCGCCGACATGGTGAGCAAGGACGCCCGGCACCGCCTGGCCGACCTCCTCGACGGCCTGGCGGACCACTTCGGGGTGCCGACCGACGGGGGGGTCGCCTTCCCGGGTCGCCTGACCCACGTCGATCTCGGCAACTACATCGGCTCCGCGCGCGAGACCGTCACGGAGGCGCTCTCCGACTTCGTGAAGGCCGAGCGGATCCGCCGCAAGGGCCGCAAGATCATCGTCACGCGCCGGCTCGGCGACGGGACCGCGGTGGAGGGGGATCGCCGCGAGCCGGAACCGGCTGCGGCGGTCGGCCAGAGGGCCTGACCCGGGCAGAGATCGCCGTACGGCGAGGTCCAGCCGGCCAACGGCGACGGGCCCGCCGGTGCCTGGCCGCTCGGAAGTTGAAGGACGGGCGCGGCCGTGGGTAGACTCTTCCCATGCCGCGCCCACGCCTCCTCATCACGCAGCGCATCTTCCCCGACCTCGTCGAGCAGGCCCGCCGGGCCGTCGAGGTCGACTACCGCGACGAGGACGGGCCGATGCCGGCGCCCGACCTCCTCCGCCGGCTCGCCGGGTGCCAGGGGCTCGTCTGCGCCAGCACCGACCGCATCGGCCCCGAGGTCCTCTCGCTCCCCGGCCTGCGCGTCGTCTCGAACATCGCCGTCGGGTACAACAACATCGACGTCGCCGCCGCCACGCAGCGCGGCATCGTCGTCACCAACACGCCGGGCGTGCTCGACGAGACGACCGCCGACCTGGCCTTCGCGCTGATCCTCGCCTCGGCGCGCCGCATCGTCGAGAGCGACCGGTGGCTCAGGGACGGCCACTGGAAGTCCTGGACCTTCTTCGACTGGCTCGGCGCCGACGTGCACGGCAAGACGCTCGGCGTGGTCGGCTTCGGCCGCATCGGCCAGGCCGTCGCCCGTCGGGGGCGCGGCTTCGGCATGACGATCCTCTACACCCAGCGACACCGCGCCGACCGGGCCGTGGAGGAGGCGCTCGGCGCGCGATACGTCGACAAGGCCGCCCTGCTCGCCGAGTCGGACTTCGTGACGCTCCACTGCCCCCTCACCCCCGAGACGACGCACTGGATCGACGCCGACGCCCTCGCCCGCATGAAGGCCACGGCGTTCCTCGTGAACACCGCCCGTGGGCCCGTGGTCGACGAGAAGGCGCTCGTCGCGGCGCTGAAGGCGAAGCGGATCGCCGGCGCGGGGATCGACGTGTTCGAGAAGGAGCCGGCGGTCGAGCCGGAGCTCGTCGGCATGCCGAACGTCGTGCTCACGCCCCACATCGGCAGCGCGTCGGTCGACACCCGCCGCAAGATGGCGAGCCTCGCCCTCGAGAACTGCGTCGCCGTTCTCACGGGCGGCCGCCCGCCGACCCCGGTGAACCCGGAGGTCCTCGGGCGGTAGGTCGCGCCCCCAATCGCCGGCTCGGTCGAGGACCGCCTCCACGGCCTCACGCAATCCATGATCTGCACATCCGGACTGCCTTCCGGCCGAACGGGTGCTTGATTCCCGCGTGCGGGCATGATTTGTCGTCGAGTTCTCGATCCAGCACGATCACGTCCATCTCATCGTGGAGGCGAACTCGGAGGCGAACTCGGAGGCGAACTCGCGCGAGGCCCTGATCCGCGGCGTGCAGGGCCTGGCGATACGCGTGGCAAGGGCCATCAACCGGGCGAAGGGCCAACGGGGGCGGGTGTGGGCCGACCGCTACCATGCCCGTACGCTCACGACGCCGCGCGAGGTGCGCAACGCGTTGGTCTACGTCCTGACCAACTTCAAGAAGCACCGCGGTGAGCCGGGCCGCCTCGACGCATGCTCGTCCGCGACGTGGTTCACCGGATGGCGGAACTTCCGGCCGATCCCGCCGCCCGGTGTGGCGTGTCCCGTATCGCCGGCCCGCGCCTGGCTGCTGCGCGCCGGTTGGCGGCGACACGGGCTGATCCGGGTCGTCGAGCGTCCCAGGAGCGGCGAGCCAGACAGGACGTGATCGACGTCGGCGGCGGTCGATCAAACGCTCTCGCCCGCCGACAACACGTGATTCGCGATCCTCAAACCTGTCCTGTTGGGCGTGGCGAGCAGCAGGTAGTAGAGGTGTCCGCCCGCGGTGTTCCTGATCAGTGCCGCTCTCGACGCATAGCCGAACTCCTTGCGGAGCCGGTCGCGATACCAGCGTACGAGCGCATGCCCGGATTCGCGACGCTTCACGACCTGGCTCTCACCGAAGAGGGTCTTCTCTCTCGTGTAAAGCAGGTCAAACCACTCGGGCGAACCAAAGTAGCTGTCCAGCCGTGCACGACGGCCAGAATCGAATTGCCCGCTCCTGAGAAGGAGACGCTGGATCGCCATGCCTACCGGGAAATTGACGAAGACCTCTATTGCCCTTGTCTTCGCCAAAGCGGTCATCGTATCCCACGTGACCTGCATCCCGAAAGGATCGAGGAAGACGACCGCGCGCCACTCGCGCCAGTTGATCTTGGGGTTGTCCACGAGTCGAGTGCGTAGATAGGTGCCGCAGTCAACCTGGCGGATCGCCACATTTCGCGTCTCGCCATATTCCCGCGCAAGGCTCCGCAGAGCTGCGACTCGGTCCGGATCCTTCTCGAGGAAGACATACCACGAGAAGGGGTAGGCGCTCTCGAGAGCCACCTTGGGGGATCCGGCGATGAACGCTCGTTCGCCAGCGTCGTCTTCGCCGCTCGCGTCGAGATCGATCAGTTCTCTTTGTTCCGCTTCGCCTCGAGGCGGCAATCGAAGCTTATGGCGTCCCGGCCCTGCGAACGCGTCGACGTACACGAAGCCCTTGCACCACGTCTTTTTGCGCATGATCTTGGTGTAAGCATCGAGGTACTTCCGCAGGTGTTCGAGCTTTTCCCGAGCCCACGGACCGACAACGCTCTCGAAAGCCGACTGATCCAGCAGGACAGCAGCTCCGAACCCTTCGGGACGCTCACTCCACGGGCGTGCTACGCGGGGCCGGGGAGATATCCGCGGGCCCATTGTGAGTGGCCCATCGAGAAGCCGGGAAGGTCGTCCCACGTCCGACCGTCGAGCTCCCTGCCGCGCGACTTCGCCGTCGGCCCGCCCCACTGCTTGAAGAAGAAGGGCACTCCCTTGGCGAGACACTGATCTCGAATCTCGATGACCCAATCCAGCTCGATCGGGCGGTGCCGAGGCCCGCTCTCTCCGCCGACTATGACCCAATGGATCGCGTCGAGAGGGAGGTTCGGGATCGGTCCAAGAAGGGGCTCCACCGAGAGGAAACGTACGGCTGCTGGGACAGTGCGTAGATCAGCGATCCGGCTCGTGTAGCGAGCGCTCTCAACCGACACACCCTGCCAGACGTTGGCCGGCCAGGGGAGGGATGGAGCAAGCTGCGCGAGGCGCTTCGATCGCTTCGTAAGGACCTGGAAGGTGTGCCAGGACGCCGACTTCATGACTTCGAAGACGCGTCGTATGTAGTCGGCGGGGATCGCCTCGTGAAAGAGATCGCTCATGCTGTTCACGAAGATCCGTCGAGGCGTACGCCAGCGCAGCGGAAGCTCCATCTGATCAGCCTGGAGCGTCAGCGAGAAGCCATTGCGGTAACGCCGATTCCCCATCGCCCGCAAACGCTCGGCGAGCCGCTCTGCGTAGCAGTTCTTGCAGCCCGGGCTGACCTTATTGCAGCCCGTGACGGGGTTCCAGGTCGCGTCCGTCCACTCGATCGCCGACTTATCGCCCATCCGGATTCCCCTCGTGCACAAATTAGCAGTCAACGACGAAACAAGCACGGGAAGAACTTGACGCACCAACTCATCCTGACACGGATTATCTGGAACCATAGCAAGCGCCTCCTCGTCATTCGTCGGGAGCAAGGCTGACGACCGAGCCGCTCCCGCACTCAGTTACGTCCCGATCGACATCTCCCGATCGTCCCGCACGAACGCCTCGATCTCGTCGCGCCGGCGCGCGGCGTCCCGCTCGCCGAGGTCGATGAGCTCCCTCGTGTAGGCGCGGTCGAAGAGGATGTAGCTCGGCAACTCGGGGCTGCCGTGGTCGCCGGCGCCGAGGCCGCGCAGCAGGTAGCGGATCTTCCCCGGGAAGCGGGTGAGGTGCGGCTCGGCCATGGCGCCGAGGTCCTCGGAGGGGGAGATCATGAGGGCCTGGATCGGCCTGAGCGGCAACCGGCCGCGCGCCTCCGGGGGGAGGAGCGACAGGGTCGCGTTGATGCGGTTCAGCCGCTCGAGGTCGCCGTCGATCGAGTCCATGAAGACGGCGTTGAGGACGCCGGCCGCGATGCCGGCGGCCGTCGGCCGCGCGGCCGGGGCGGCGAGGGCGTCCACGTAGGCCTGGGCGGGGCGGCCCTTCCGGACCCCCACGGCGAGGATGCGCTCGGCGCCGAGGTGGATGGCGGGGCTGAAGGGCGAGGTCACGTGCACCGCGCCGTCCCCGTACCAGCCGCCGTCCACGTGCACGGGCGGGAAGACCAGGGGGATGGCCGTCGACGCCATCACGTGGTCCACCGAGAGGCGCGAGCGGACGCCGAGGCGGCGCGCCCGGCTCCAGGTGACGCCCGACCGCGGCGAGTCCACGAACGCGACCGACGCGCCGCTGCCGTAGTGCGTGGCGAGCACGGCGAGGCCGAAGAGGCTGCCGGTCTCGAGGGCGCGGCGAGCGGCGCCGAAGTCGAGCACCCGCTCGAGGAGCCGGCGCAGGGGCGAGGGGTCGAGGAGCGCGCCGGCGCCCTGGTGGCCGACCACCCCGCCGAAGACGAGGCTCGTGAGCCATCCGAGCCCGATCCGCCCGAGGCTCACCGCGTCGGTGCGGAAGACCTGCTCGAGGGTGAGGTCGCGCCAGAGGGCCGCCACGCGCCTCGCGGCCGCCGGGAAGTCGGGCGCCCCGCTCGCGAGCCCGACGGCGTTGATCGCGCCGGACGAGATGCCGGTCAGGATGGGGAACGGGTACGGGGCGGCGCGGTCGCCCAGGATGCGAGCGACCCCCGCGAGCACGCCCGCCTGGTACGCACCCCGCGCACCGCCGCCCGTGAGGAGCAGGCCACGCATCGGGAGCCTCCCTCCCGGCCGCCGAACCGCGGCCGGGAGGGGTTCATACCACGAAGCCGGGCGCCGGGGGAGCCCCGGTTACGCCGACTCGTGCAGGGCCACGCCGCGGGCGCGGCCGGCCGGCGCGCCCCTGCCGTGTCCAGAGCGGGTCGCCGTCGATGGCATCGTGGCCCGCGCTACGAGTGGGGCCGCATGATGCGCGCGCCCGCCCGGGTGACCAGCCGTCCCGGGATGAAGCGCGTGGCGTGCGCCACGAGGGCGTTGGCGAGGCCCGGGACGACGACGCGCCGGCCGGCGTCCACGCCGCGCAGGCCGGCGTCGACGACGACCTCGGCCGGCAGCATCCGCACGCCGGCGAACTTCGGTGACAGGCCCGACCGGTCGAAGAACTCCGTGGCGGTCGGTCCCGGGCAGAGGCAGACCACCCGGACGCCGCGCCCCTCCACCTCCTCGGCCAGCGCCTCGGAGAACGATCGGACGAAGGCCTTCGTGGCGGCGTAGACGGCAAAGTAGGGCACCGGCTGAAACGCCGCGGTCGACGCCACGTTGAGGACCACCCCGGCGCCCCGGGCCAGCATGGGCGGGAGGAACCGCCGTGCGAGCGCCGCGACGGCCCCGACGTTGAGCTGGATCATGTCGGCCTGGCGCGCCGGGTCGAGGTCGACCGCAGCGCCGTGGAAGCCGAAGCCGGCGTTGTTGATCAGCCAGCCGACCTCGAGGCCCCGGCGGGCGACCTCCGCCTCGAGCGCCGCGTCGGCACCGGGGCGCGCCAGGTCGAGCGCGATCACCTCCACCCGCCGGCCCGACGGCCGGAGCTCGGCCGCGAGGCGCTCGAGGCGCTCGGCGCGGCGGGCCACGAGCACGAGGTCGAGCCCCCGCGCCGAAAGGCGCCGCGCGAAGACCTCGCCGATCCCGCTGCTCGCCCCCGTGACCAGCGCGAGCGACGCCGCGGCCGCCATCCTATCGCCCGCCGTCGCGGGCCCAGTCGCGCAGGAACTGGACGAGGAGCCGCACGCCGAAGCCGACCGCTCCCTTCGGGACGTACGGCCGGTCCTTGTCGGCCCAGCCGACGCCGGCGATGTCGAGGTGCACCCAGGGGTAGTCGACGAACTCCTTGAGGAAGAGCGCCGCGGTGATCGACCCGGCGTCGCGACCGCCGCTGTTCTTGATGTCGGCGATGTCGCTCTTGATGAGCTCGCGGTACTCGTCGAAGAGCGGCAGCTCCCAGACCCGCTCGCCCGACGCCTCGGCGGCCGCCTTCACGCGGGCGGCCAGCGCGGGGTCGTTCGACATGAGGCCGGCCGCCTCGGTGCCGAGCGCGACCTTGATCGCCCCGGTGAGCGTCGCCAGGTCGATCACGGCGGCCGGCCTGTAGCGGCTCGCGTAGGCGAGGGCGTCGGCGAGGACCACCCGCCCCTCGGCGTCGGTGTTGACGATCTCGGCGGTCTTGCCGTTGAGGAACCGCACGACGTCGCCCGGCCGGTACGCCGAGCCGGACGGCGTGTTCTCGGTCCACGGGCAGAGCCCGACGAGGCGCACCGGCAGCTTCAGCGCCGCCACCGCCTTGAAGGTGGCGAGCACCGCCACCGAGCCGGCCTTGTCGTACTTCATCCGATCCATGCCGTCGGCCGGCTTGAGCGAGATGCCGCCGGTGTCGAACGTGATCCCCTTGCCGACCAGCACCACCGGCGCCCCGGCGCCCCCCGTGCCGTCGTACTCGAGGACGCCGAACCGGGCCGGCTCGAACTCGTGCGAGCCGCGGTTCACCGCCACGATCCCGCCCGCGCCGAGGGCCGTAAGCTCCTCGAGCCCGAGGATGGTCGCGGTGAAGCCCCCCTCCGCGGCGAGGTCGCGCGCGTACTGCGCCATGCGCGACGGCGTGGCCTCGTTCGACGGCGTCGCGATCAGCTCGCGGGCGAAGCGGACCGCCCCGGCCACGACCTCGCCCACCGAGGCGCCGGCCGACACCTCGCCGGGCGCCTCCCCCTCACCCGCCACGAGCGTCACCTGGGCGAGGCGCGCCGTCTTCTCGGCCTTCTCCCGGTCTTCCGCGTTCGTCTTGAAGCGGTCGAGCCGGTGGAGGCCGAGCAGGATCCCCTCGACGGTTGCCTGGGCCGCCTCGGCGAGGCCGGCGGGGCGGCCCCCCGCTCCGCGCGCCGGGTGGAAGAGGGTCGTCGCCAGGTGCGCGGCCCCGAGGTCGCGCGCGCGCTGCGCCGCCCGGGCGGCGGCCTGCCTCACCCGGTCGACCGTGAAGTCGGCCCCCTTGCCGAGGCCGACCACGAGCAGGCGCGTCGCGGCGATCCGGCCGCGGCCGTAGATCACCGCCGTCTGGCCGCTCTTGCCGGTGACGTCGCCGGTCTCCAGGAGGTGGGCGATCTCGCCGTCGAGGGCCCGATCGAGCGCGGCCAGCGCCCCTTCGGGACGGCTCCCCTCGAAGAGGCCGACGGCGAGCACGTCGGCGGCAGTCTCGGCAAGCGGGGTCGTGGTCACGGCGAACGGCATGGCTCCGGGATCTCCTTAACCAGAGGGACGTCGGTACGGTTCGAGGGCGGTGATCGTAGCACGGGCCACGGCGGCGACGACCGCGGTATACCTGGACTCGGGCGAGGGATAAGTCGGCGAGAAGCGGCAAGACGCCCAGGAGGCCGGCTGGCAGAATCGGGACCATGAGCATGACGGTGGACGAGATGTGGCGCGCGTTCGTCGACAGGGACGCCCGGTACGACGGCCGCTTCGTAACCGCGGTCCGCACGACCGGGGTCTTCTGCCGCCCCTCGTGCACCTGTCGCAAGCCAAGGCCGCAGAACGTCGAGTACTACCCGTCGGCCGAGGCCGCGGCGCGCGCCGGCTACCGCCCCTGCAAGCGGTGCCGGCCCGACCTGGCGGGCGGTTCGGCCGAGGCCGAGCGGCGCTTCGTCGAGCAGGCGATCGCCCGCATGCGCGCTCGCGCGCGCGATCCCCTCACGCTGGCCGACCTGGCGGCCGACTGCGGCGCCTCGCCGTCGGCCTTCGCCCGACGCTTTCGCGCGGCCGACGGCCGAAGCCCCATGCGGGCCCTGGCCGACGTGCGTGCCGAGCGGGCCGAGGCACTCCTGGCCGACCCGTCGTGCACGGTGCTTCAGGCCGCCCTCGAGGCCGGCTTCGGCAGCATCTCCAGCTTCGCTCGGGCGTTCCGGCGGCGGACCGGAATGACCCCCTCGGCCTGGCGCGCCGCGCGGCGCAGGCCGGCACGCCCCGGTGTCGCCGCTCCCGCGTCGGCGCCAGGCGCCGGGGTCCTCGTCGGGACGAACCATGGGAGCCCTCGATGACGGACGTGACGATCGACTTCACCGTGGTGGACACCCCCTTCGGCCCCATCGGGCTTGCGGCCACGGCCGCGGGGCTCGCGGCGCTCGCGCCGGTCGTCGCCGACGGCGACGAGCCGCGCTTCGGCGCCACCCGGGACATGACCGGCCTCGGACCGCTCTTCGCGCTCGCGCGGCGCGGCCGTCCCGCCGCGCGGTTCGTCGAGCACCCGGCCGACGGACCGCTGCCGCCCCGCCTCGCCGAGGCCGTGGCGGCGCTCAGGGCCTATCTCGCCGGCACGCCGCGCCCCGACGTGGCGCTGGATCTCGCCGGCACCCCGTTCCAGCTCGCCGTCTGGCGCGCGCTGCTCGAGATCCCCTACGGAGCGACCGTGACCTACGGTGAGCTGGCCGCGCGCCTGGGACGGCCGGGGGCGGCGCGCGCCGTCGGCGCGGCGGTCGGCGCGAACCCGGTGTCGCTGCTCGTCCCCTGCCACCGCGTCGTGGGTGCCGGCGGATCCCTCACCGGCTTCGGCTGGGGCCTCGCCCTCAAGCGTCGGCTCCTCGCCCACGAGCAGCAGGGCGCGCTCACCCTCACGGCCTGAGCGCCGCCGTTCCTGCCTGTCTCCCGCCTCGCGGCAATCGTCGCCACTGTGTCACCGATCGGTGACTTTTGCTCTTGTCACCGTTCGGTGACATCCTATAATGTCTCCGATCGGTGACATTCTGGACAGGGTTCACGAATGCAGATTCGAATTCGGACCCCTCTCGACCTCGGCGCGGCCATCCGCGACCAGCGCCGTCGCCTCGGACTGGGCCAGCGCGCGCTTGCCGATCGCGTCGGCGTCAGCCGCAAGTGGATCGTCGAGGTCGAGAAGGGGAAGCCGAGTGCCGAGATCGGCCTGATCTTGCGGACGCTCGACGTGCTCGGTGTTGCGCTCGTCATCGACGACGGCACCCCCGCCGTGCTCGAGGCCGAGACCCCTGCCGTCGACATCGACGCCATCGTCGACGCCGCTCGCGGCAAGAAATCGAGATGACCCGGGAACTGATCGCCCTGCTCGATGGCCGCGAGGTCGGCCGCGTTCGGCGCGACCGCCGCGGCCGCCTCTCGTTCGCCTACGATGACCGCTGGCGCGCCGCGCCTCGGGCGTACCCGCTCTCGCTCTCCATGCCGCTCGCCGCGGCTGAGCACGGCCACACCGTGGTCGAGAGTTTCCTCTGGGGGCTTCTGCCGGACAACCCCATCGTCCTCGAGCGCTGGGCGAAGCGCTTCCAGGTCTCGCCCAGGAACGCCTTCGCCTTGATCGCGAACGTCGGTGAGGACTGCGCCGGTGCGGTTCAGTTCGTCCGTCCGGAACGTCTCGAGTCGCTCCTCGCGGGGAAACCCGGAGACATCGCGTGGCTGGACGAGAAGGACATCGCGGCCCGGCTCAGGACCCTGCGCGCCGACCATGCCGCCTGGCGAAGCCCAGGCGATACGGGCCAGTTCAGCCTCGCTGGAGCGCAACCGAAAACCGCCCTGCTTTTCGAGGATGGCCGCTGGGGCGTTCCGTCCGGGCGCACACCTACGACACACATCCTCAAGCCGCCGACCGGGGAGTTCGACGGGCACATCGAGAACGAGCACTTCTGCCTCAGCCTTGCGCGTGCCCTCGGCCTTCCGACCGCCGTCTCCCGGGTCATGCGCTTTGAGGACGAGATCGCCATCGTTGTGGAGCGCTACGACCGCGTCCGCACGCCGGCCGGTCTCGCACGTGTCCATCAGGAGGACACGTGCCAGGCGTTGGGACTGCCGCCAACGAAGAAGTACGAGAACGAAGGTGGACCCGGCGCGCGCGACATCGCCGGACTGCTCCGTCTTCACTCCCGATCACGCGACGAGGACGTCGCGACGTTCGTCGATGCGCTCGCCTTCAACTGGTTGATCGCGGGCACCGACGCCCATGCCAAGAACTATTCGCTCCTGATCGGCAGCGCCGGAGGGGTGCGTCTCGCGCCCCTCTACGACCTCGCCAGCGCGCTGCCTTACGGCGATCTCGATCCTTACCGGCTGACGCTCGCCATGAAAGTCGGCGGCACGGATCGCCTGCGTGACATCGGCGCCCGAGACTGGCAAAGGCTCGCGCGAGAGCTGCGCCTCGATCCGGATGCCGTCGTCTCGCGGATCGACGGGCTCGCCAGCCGGCTCCCCGATCTTGCCGCCGACACGAGGCGAGAGGCGCTGGACCAGGGCCTCGCCCACCCGATCGTCGCCAGGCTCGCCGAGGCCGCGGCGGCACGTGCGCGCGAGTGTCGAGCCGTGCTGCACATGGGTGGCGGGCCCGTCGACGCCCCGTGACGCCGGGTCGCGCCCCCTGGCCCTCGCACGCGCCCCGATGGAAACCGGCCGCCCTCCATCGCGGTTCGTATATGATGGGCGGTGTCGATGCTGGATCTCAACACCTTCTCGATCGTGGCGCGCGACCCGCGCACGGGCGACCTCGGCGTCGCCGTGGCGACGGCTCGGCCCGCGGTCGGAAGCCTGGTTCCGTGGGTGTCGACGCAGGGCGCCATCGCCACCCAGGCGCGGACCAACACCGATCACGGCCGCCGCGGCCTCGCCCTCCTCGCCGCAGGCCTCCCCATCGACCTCGCGCTCTCGACCCTCCTCGCCCACGACCCCGACCACGACATCCGCCAGGTCCACGGCGTCGATGCCGAACGGGTGTTCGCCTACACCGGCGCCCGGTGCGTCCCCTGGTGCGGCCACCGGACCGGCCCCGACTTCAGCGTCGCGGGGAACATGCTCGTCGGCCCGGAGGTGCTCGACGCCATGGTGGAGACGTTCACCCGGAACGGAGGCCCGGTCGAGCTGTCCGAGCGCCTCCTCCGGAGCCTCGAGGCCGGTCAGGCGGCCGGGGGCGACAGGCGGGGGAAGCAGTCCGCCGCGCTCCTCGTGGCGAGCGCCGCGCCCGAGGGGTACCACAACCTCCGCGTCGACGACCACGCGGAGCCGGTGGCGGAGCTGCGCCGGATCTACGACCTGGTCGCCGCGCACGCGCGGAAGGTCGAGCAGGAGTACGGGGCCGAGGGGCGCCGACTCTTCGGCCGGGTGAAGCTCTGAGACGAAGGAGGTGGCCCGATGCGCTCGTCACGCCTGGCCCTGGCCCTGGTGGCGATTCTCGCGGTCGCGCCCGGGGCATTCGCGCAAGTCAAGGGCGGCACCATCCGGATCGGGATGGACGCCGACAACACCACCATGGACCCCCACCTCTCCACCGCCGCGGTCGATCGACAGGTCTACAACAACGTCTACGCCAAGCTGGTCGACATCGACGCGAAGCTCGAGATCGTGCCGCAGCTCGCCGAGTCGTGGGACATCCGTGACGGCGGCACGACGTACGTCTTCAAGCTCCGGCGCGGCGTCACGTTCCACGACGGCACCGACTTCGACGCGAGCGTCGTCAAGTGGAACTTCGACCGGATGATGAACCCCGCCACCGCCTCCCCGCGCAGGAGCGAGATCGCGCCGGTCAAGGAGGTGAGGGTCGTCGACCGGCACACGGTCGAGATCAGGCTCACCGCCCCCTTCGCGCCGTTCCTCTCGGTGCTCTCCGACCGCGCCGGCATGATGGTGTCGAGGGCGGCCGTCGAGAAGTACGGCGCCGACTACGCCCGCAACCCGGTCGGCGCCGGCCCTTTCCGCTTCGTCGAGTGGGTCAAGGACGACCACCTCACGCTGCGCCGCTTCGACGGCTACTGGGAAAAGGACCGCCCGTACCTCGACGAGATCGTCTACCGCCCGATCCCCGACTCGTCGGTCCGCTTCACCGCCATGCGGACCGGCCAGATCGACGTCATGCACCAGATCCACCCGAAGGACGTCTCGGCGGCCATGGCCGAGCGGGGGCTCACCGTGTCGCAGATCCCGAGCCTCTGGTGGCAGGGGATCTACCTCAACACCCGGGTCGCGCCGTTCGACGTGAAGGCGCTGCGGCAGGCGATCTGGTACGCGATCGACCGGTCGGTGATCCACCGGGTCGTCTGGTACGGCAACGGCGCCGTCGCGTTCAGCCCCTTCCCGCCGAGCCAGTGGGCGCACGACCCGGAGTTCGCCGACTGGAAGCGCGACGTGGCGAAGGCGAAGGCCAAGCTCGCCGAAGGGGGGATGCCGAACGGCTTCGGCTTCACGATGAAGGGCTGGAACCAGCCGGTCCAGATCCAGGAGCTGCAGATCATCCAGGCGCAGCTCAGGGAGATCGGCGTCGACATGAAGGTGGAGCTGCTCGAGTTCGGCAAGCTCCTCGCCGACACGAACAGCCACAACTTCGTCGCCGTGCGGCTCGGCTGGTCGGGGCGGCCCGACCCCGACGGCAACGCCCACCCCTTCCTCCATTCGAAGGGGGGGCTCAACCGGGCGCGCTACGCCAACCCCCGCATGGACGAGCTGCTCGACGCGGCGCGCGTCGCATCCGACCTCGGCACGCGCAAGGGCCTCTACCGCGAGGTCACCCGGATCGCCGCCGAGGACGCCCCGTACGTCTGGCTCCACCACGACCCGGAGATCAAGGTCTGGTCGGCGCGCGTCAAGGGCTTCGAGCACGTCCCCGACGGGATGCTGCGCATGAAGGGGGTCTGGCTCGAGACGCGCTAGCGACGCCGGGACGCCGCCGTGCTGACCTTCGTGGGGCGCCGTCTGCTCGCGACGGTGCCCCTGCTCCTCCTGGTGAGCGTCGTGGTGTTCGCCTTCGTGCACGTGCTGCCGGGCGACCCCGCCCTGCTCTTCCTCGGCGAGGAGGCCGACCCGGCGACGCTCGCCCGATTCCGCGAGCGGCTCGGCCTCGACCGCCCGCTCGTCGTCCAGTACGCGGCGTGGCTCGGCCGCGCGCTCACGGGGGACCTCGGCCGGTCGCTGCGCACCAATCAGCCGGTCACGGAGGCGATCCTCGATCGGCTCCCGGTCACCCTCGAGCTGCTCGCCTTCTCGCTCGCCGTGGCGCTGGCGATCGCCGTTCCGCTCGGCATCGTCTCGGCCGTCCGCCGCAACTCCGGCGTCGACCTCGCGAGCACCGTGTTCGCGCTCGGCGGCTTCTCGCTGCCCGGCTTCTGGCTCGGCATCGTGCTGATCTACGTCTTCGGCCTCCTGCTCCGGTGGCTCCCCTCGTCGGGCTTCGTCCCGCTCGGCGAGAGCGTGCCGGAGAACCTGCGGTCGCTCGTCCTGCCGGCCTTCACGCTCGGCACCGCGCTCGCGGCGCTCGTCACGCGCCAGCTCCGCTCGGGCATGCTCGAGGTGCTCCGGCAGGACTTCGTGCGCACGGCGCGCGCCAAGGGCCTCGACGAGCGGCGCGTGGTCGGCCGGCACGCCCTCAAGAACGCGCTGATCCCGGTCGTCACGGTCGTCGGCCTCCAGGTCGGGCAGCTCCTCGGCAACACGATCGTCACCGAGACGCTCTTCGCCCTCCCGGGCGTCGGCCGCCTCATGATCGACGCCATCTTCAGCCGGGACTTCTTCGTGGTGCAGGGGGTGATCCTGTTCCTCGCGGTCGGCTACGTGCTGTCGAACCTCGTCGTGGACGTCCTCTACTCCTACCTCGACCCGCGGATCCGCCTCGGCTGACATGGAGGGCGCCGGACCGTACGCCGCCGCGCTGGCCAGGTTTCGGAAGAGCCCGGTGGGCCTCGTCGGCGCCGGGCTCGTGGCGGCGTTCGTCGCGGCCAGCCTCCTCGCGCCGCTCCTCTCGCCGTACGATCCCCTCGCCCCCGACTTCGCGGCCGTCCTCGCGCCTCCGTCCCTCGCGCACCCGTTCGGCACCGACGACCTCGGCCGTGACATCCTGAGTCGAGTCCTCCACGGCGGGCGGGTCTCCCTCCAGGCGGGGCTCCTGACGGTGGCGTTCGCGCTGGCGGTCGGGGTGCCGCTCGGGCTCGCGGCCGGCTTCTTCGGCGGGCGGGTCGACAACCTCGTCATGCGGGGGATCGAGGTCGTCCTCTCCTTCCCCACCCTCGTGCTCGCACTCGGCATCACGGCCGTGCTCGGGCCGAAGCTGATCCACGCGCTCCTCGCGATCGGGATCGTCTTCGTGCCGCACTTCGCCCGGCTGATCCGCGGCCAGGTCCTGTCGGTGAAGGAGAACGACTACGTGAGCGCGGCGCGCGCGCTCGGCGCCTCGGACCCCCGCGTCATGGGGCTCCACGTCCTGCCGAACTGCCTCGCGCCGATCCTCGTGCAGTCGACCTTCTCGGTGGCGCTCGGCATCCTCATCGAGGCCGCGCTCTCGTTCCTGGGCCTGGGGACCCAGCCCCCCACGCCGAGCTGGGGGATCATGCTCTCGACCGGCCGCGCCTACCTCGAGCAGGCTCCCTGGCTCGGCCTGTTCCCCGGGCTGGCCGTCTTCGCGACCGTGCTCGGCTTCAACATGCTCGGCGACGGGATCCGCGACGCCCTCGACCCGAGGCTGTGAGCCGGGCGCTCGCGCCGCTCGAGCGCGAGCGGGAGGCCCCGACCATGCGCGGACCTCCTACTGCCTCAGGACGCCGTACCGCTCCACGACGAAGACCCCCTGCCGAGGGATCCCCGCGATCCAGATCGACTTGCCCATGAGGCTCGTGAGCGAGGGGAGCATGGGGCCGGCGAGCGCCACCCGCTGGTCGTCGCGATCGAGCTGGACGAGGATGAGGTCGGGCCCCTCCCAGGCGAGCCGCCCCACGAGCGCCGGCCTGCCGCCGACCTCGACGAGCCGGTACGCGTGGAGGGCGAAGGTGCCCGGCTCCCGCTCGCCGCGCGGCAGCCGCGGGTCGCCGAGGCCGCGCACCTCGACCAGCGCCCGGTCGAGTTCCCTGAGGTCGCTCACCATCGGCCCCTCGAGCCTCCAGCGGCCCTCCTTCGGGTCCTCGAGGTAGACGACGGCCGGCGTCGACGTCCGATCGAGCGTCACCGTCCCTCGAAGGCTCGAGATGAGACCGGCGTCGCCGAAGCTGGCGCAGCCGGAGAGCACCACGGCGGCGAGGAGGGCGCCGAAGACCTGGCGTGTCATGCGTTCCTCCGCGTTGACGAGGGCGTGACTCTATAGCACGGCCGCACGCACGCTGACAAAGGAAAAGCTCGGCTGGCGCGGAAGCGGGGCCCGACTCGCCCGGCCGGCGCCGGCGCCGCCGACGTACGGCTCGATCGGAGCGGCGCCGGCGCGACCGGCGCCGGACCGATCTCGCGCGCGAAGTGTGGGCCCGCTCTCCGATCCGCCTCGCGAGGCGTGCCAGAATCGGGATACGGCTCGCCGGGGAGGCCCGCCGGCGCGGCGCGCGAGCCCGCCCGGAGAGGTGCGTCGTGCGCGTGCTGCTCGTCCATCCGAGCCCGCTCCTCTACTCGGAGATCTACCTGCGGCTCGAGCCGCTCGGCCTCGAGCGGGTGGCGTCGGCGCTGCGGGCGGCCGGCCACGACGTGCGGATCCTCGACCTGCAGGTCTTCTCCCATCGCGACTACCAGCGCGAACTCGAGGTCGCCCGTCCCGACGCGGTCGGCTTCTCGGTCAACTACCTCGCCAACGTGCCCGAGGTCATCGACCTCGCGGTCGAGGCCCGGCGCCGGCTCCGCGACGTCTTCGTGTTCGTGGGGGGCCACAGCGCCTCGTTCGTCACGCCCGAGATCCTCGAGCACGCCCGCGGGGCGATCGACTGCGGCGTGCGGGGCGAGGGCGAGGTGACCGCCCCGAGCCTCCTCGAGGCCATCGGCGACCCGCGGCTTGCGTCGCTGCCGGGCGTGGTGACCCGCCACGGCGCCGGCCCCCCTCCGGCCCTCCTGGACAGCCTCGACCGCCACCCGCCGGCGCGGGACCTGACGCGCCGCCGCCGGCGGTACTTCATCGGCGTCCTCGACCCCTGCGCCTCCGTGGAGTTCACGCGCGGCTGCCCGTGGGACTGCTCGTTCTGCAGCGCCTGGACCTTCTACGGCCGGAGCTACCGGCGGGCCTCGCCGGAGGCGGCGGCCGACGACCTGGCGCGCATCCGGGAGCCGAACGTCTTCGTCGTGGACGACGTCGCGTTCATCCAGCCGGCGCACGGCTTCGCCATCGGGCGCGAGATCGAGCGGCGGGGAGTTCGCAAGCAGTACTATCTCGAGACGCGGTGCAACGTCCTCCTCCAGAACCGCGAGGTCTTCGCGTACTGGAAGCGGCTCGGGCTCCGCTACATGTTCCTCGGCCTCGAGGCGCTCGACGAGGAGGGGCTCAGGCTCCACCGGAAGCGGATCACGCCGGGCGAGAACTTCCGCGCCCTCGAGGTCGCACGCGAGCTGGGGATCACGGTCGCCGTGAACCTCATCGCCGAGCCGGACTGGGACGAGGCCCGGTTCGCGGCGGTACGCGAGTGGGCGCTCGACGTGCCGGAGATCGTCCACCTCACGGTGAGCACCCCGTACCCGGGGACCGAGACCTGGCTCACCGAGGCCCGAACGCTCACGACGCTCGACTACCGGCTCTTCGACGTCCAGCACGCCGTCCTGCCGACCCGGCTGCCGCTGCACCGCTTCTACGAGGAACTGGTCCGCACCCAGGCCGTGCTGAGCCGCAAGCACCTCGGCTTCGCGGCGATCCGCAAGACCGCGTCGATCGCCCTCGGTCTCCTCGCGCGCGGCCAGACGAACTTCCTGCGGATGCTCTGGCGGTTCGACCGCGTGTACAACGCCGACCGGCAGCACGGCGACCACTTCCGCCCGGTGCGCTACGCGATGCACCCGCCCCCCGTCCCGGCCGGGTCGCGGCCGGGTCCGGCCCAGCTCTACATCCACCAGCCGACGCCATCCGAGCGCCGGGCGGCCGGAACGTCCCGTCCCGCCAGCTCGCGGACATAGGCACGGCGCCCCGCCCGGCGGGGTCAGGTCTTTCCATTTTCCAGGGGGTCTGACCCCGCTCGTTTTCCAGGGGGTCAGGTCTTTCCGTTTTCCATGGGGTCAGGTCTTGCCGTTTTCCAGACACGGTCGAGCCCCTGCCCCCGGTCGATCCGCCGCCGGGGGATCGGCCGGAGCCGCCCGGCCGCCGCGAGTTGCCGGCGCGCCGACAGCGTGGGTACGAATTCGGGTACAGGAGGGGAAGACGGCGCCCGGGGCCGCGCGACCCGCGGCCCCGGGCGTCCGGGGCAGGGCTTACACGTCGAAGTAGAGGGAGAACTCCATGGGGTGCGGCCGCAGGCGGACCGGGTTCAGCTCCTTCGTGATCTTCCACTCGATCCAGGTGTCGACCACGTCCTGCGTGAAGACGTCGCCCTTCAGGAGGAACTCGTGGTCGTCCTTGAGCGCCTTGAGCGCCTCCTCGAGCGAGCCGGGCGCGCTCGGCACGTCGGCCAGCTCCTCCGGCGAGAGCGAGTAGATGTCCTTGTCGAGCGGGTCGCCCGGGTGGATCTTCCGCTGGATGCCGTCGATCCCCGCCATGAGCATCGCCGCGAAGGCGATGTAGGCGTTGCACGAGGGGTCCGGCGTCCGGTACTCGAGCCGCTTGGCCTTGGGCGACGGCGAGTACATCGGGATGCGCACGGCGGCCGAGCGATTGCGGCTCGAGTAGGCGAGGTTCACCGGCGCCTCGAAGCCGGGCACGAGCCGCTTGTAGCTGTTCGTCGTCGGGTTCGTCAGCGCGCAGAGGGCTCGGGCGTGCTTGAGGATGCCGCCGATGTAGTAGAGCGCCAGCTCCGACATGCCTGCGTAGCCGTCGCCCGCGAAGAGCGGCTTCCCCCCCTTCCAGATGGACTGGTGCGTGTGCATGCCCGAACCGTTGTCGCCGAAGAGCGGCTTCGGCATGAACGTGAGCGTCTTGCCGTGCCGCCGCGCCACGTTCTTGAGCACGTACTTGTACCACTGCACCTTGTCCGCCATCCGGAGCAGGGAGTCGAACCGCAGGTCGATCTCCGCCTGGCCGGCGGTGGCCACCTCGTGGTGCTGCCGCTCGACCGGGATGCCCACCTCCTCGAGCAGGAGGGTCATCTCGGAGCGGATGTCCTGCTGGCTGTCGGTCGGCGCGACCGGGAAGTAGCCCTCCTTGTACCGCGGCTTGTAGCCGAGGTTCGGGTTCTCGATCCGCCCCGAATTCCAGACGCCCTCGGCCGAGTCGATGATGTAGAAGGCCGAGTTGTTGGTCGAGTCGAACCGGACGTCGTCGAGGATGAAGAACTCGAGCTCCGGTCCGAAGTACGCGGTGTCGCCGATCCCCGTCGACCTGAGGTACGCTTCCGCCTTCTGCGCGATGTGGCGCGGGTCGCGCGAGTAGGGCTCCTTCGTGATCGGGTCGAAGATGTTGCAGGTGAGCGAGAGCGTCGGCTCGGCCATGAACGGGTCCATGCACGCCGTCGCCGGGTCCGGGATGACGAGCATGTCCGAGGCGTTGATCGCCTGCCAGCCGCGGATCGAGGAGCCGTCGAAGCCGAGGCCGTCCTCGAAGGTCTCCTCGCTCACCTCGTGCAGCGGCGTCGTGAAGTGCTGCCACGTGCCGAGGAAGTCCATGAACTTGAGGTCGACGAGCTTCGCCCCCTTCTCGGCGGCGAACTTGAGCGCCTCGGCGCCGGTTTTCGGCGGTGTCTCCGGTGCGTACTTCATGCCGTGTGTGCCCCCGTTGGTCCTGTCGGTATGCCTACATCGCGTCGTCGCCGCGCTCGCCGGTGCGGATCCGGATCGCCTCCTCGACGGGGATCACGAAGATCTTCCCGTCGCCGATCCGCCCGGTCTTCGCGGCCGTCTGGATGGCCTCGACCACCTTGCCCACCAGATCGTCGCGGACGACCACGTCGATCTTGATCTTCGGCAGGAAGTCGACGACGTACTCCGCCCCCCTGTACAGCTCCGTGTGTCCCTTCTGGCGTCCGAACCCCTTCACCTCGCTCACCGTCATCCCCTGGATGCCGATGTCGTTGAGCGCGTCCTTCACCTCGTCGAGCTTGAAGGGCTTGATGATCGCCTCGATCTTCTTCATCGTCCTCCTCGTGTGCGGACGTGCGACGCCGCCGGCCGTGCCGCCGCCCGTGGCGACAGGCGGGACTTGCGGCGAACCCGGAAACGAGGCCGGTCGGGGAGACCACAGCACGGAGGGACGCGACGGGCGATCTCCATTGATCCCTCCCTGGTCGTCGTCGATCCAGGCGCGCCGTCGAGCAGCCGGAGGCAGTGCAATCGACAGACCAAGCAGTCCCGGGGGCAGTGTGCCGGGCGCCCGGCTGCAACCACGCGGAAACGCGAGACGAGCCCGCGCGGCCGGCCGGGCCGCGGCCGAAGCCGCTGCCCGATCGTTGGGCAGTGCACACATTCAGGGCAGACAGGACGGCGCCGGGG
>DASVDK010000062.1:0-24819 GCA_036381125.1 Thermodesulfobacteriota bacterium
CTCGCCCCGGAGGCCGCCCGGCGCGGCGTCTCGATCGTCGTCGAGCCGGCGCCGCCGGTCCTGGTCCGGGCCACGGCCGACGCCGTCGCCGTCATCATCGGCAACCTCCTCGACAACGCCGTGAAGTTCTCTCCGCCGGGAGGGCGGGTGGCCGTCCACCTCGACGCCCGAGGGGGCCGCGGCCGGGTTGCCGTGGCCGATCAGGGTCCCGGGATCGCGCCGGGGGATCGCGCACGGGTCTTCGAGCGCTTCTACCGCGGCGACCCCTCGCGCGCCCCCGGATCGCCCGGCGTCGGCCTCGGCCTCGCCATCGCGCAGGCGCTCGCGCGCGCCCACGGCGGCCGCATCGAGGTGGGCGACACGCCGGGCGGAGGGGCCACCTTCACCCTCGACCTCCCGCTCGCGGCCTGAGCGGCGGGCCGTTCTTCAGGATTCCTTCAGGCGGCCGGGGGTAGGCTCACCCCGTCGTGAGCAGGCCTCGCCTGCCAGGAGGATCCTTTCGATGAGCCCAGTACACCTGCACCTCGTCCTCAACCACCTGCCGGCGATCGGCGTCCTCTTCGCCGGCGCCCTGTTCGTCGTCGCCCTGTTCATGCGCAGCGCCCCGTTCCAGCGCGTCGCGCTCTGGTTCCTCGTCCTCTCCGCCCTCGCGGCCGTCCCCGTCTACCTGACCGGCGAGTCGGCCGAGGAGGCCGTCGAGCACCTGCCCGGCGTCGCCGAGACGCTGATCGAGCGGCACGAGGAGGCGGCCGGCGTGACGTTCACCACCATGGAGGTGCTCGGCGGGGTCGCGCTCCTCGCCGCCCTGATCTTCCGGAAGGCGCGCGAGGTGCCCCGGGTGGTCGCGGCCGGGCTCGTGGCGCTCGTCGTCGCCACCTCGGGGCTCTTCACCTGGACCGGGTACCTCGGCGGCCAGATCCGGCACGCCGAGATCCGCTCGGACACCGCTCTCGCCGACGCGGGCGGGGCTGGGGAGGACGGCAGCGGCGGGGAGGATCGGGACGATGACTAGGCGCAAGGCGCTCCGCGCGGCGGGTGCGGTCACGACCCTGCTCGTCCTCGCGCCGGCGGCCGCGTCGGCGGCGCCGGAGCGGTTCGCCGTGATCCCGGAGGCCTCTCGCGTCGAGTTCGTGAGCGGGACGCAGATGGGCGAGTTCCGCGGCGGCACGGCGGCCGTGACGGGGGAGATCGTCTACGACCCCGACGACCCGTCGCGCCCGCGGGTGGCGCTTTCGGTCGACGCCGGCCGCCTCGAATCCGACAACGCGGCGCGTGACAAGCACATGCGCGAGCGGGTCCTCGAGGTGTCCCGCTTTCCGGCGATCACGCTGACCGCGACCACGTTCCGCCCGGCAGGCGAGACGGCGGGGACGCTGGAGGGCCGGCTCGCGCTCCACGGCGTCGAGCGGCCCCTCGGCGTGCCGGTCCGCTTCGCCCGGGAAGGGGCGGCCCTGCGCGCCGACGCGCGGTTCGATCTGGCGCTCGCGGACTTCGGCATGACGCCGCCCCGCCTGCTCGGCCTCAAGGTCCGCGACACGGTGACCGTCCTGGCCCGCATCGTGGCCGGGCCGGTACGAGCCGCCCGATGATCGGCCGCGACCTGCCCGTCGCCCTCGCGACCCTGCTGGTCGCCGCCCTCCTGGGGCTCGGCGCCGTCGCGGCCGCCGCGCGCGACCGGGAGGCCGAATGGGGGCGCGTGGGGCGCGGCCGGCCGGCGCCGCCCGCGGACGACGTGGTCGTCGACTTCCCCGCGCGCGACGCGGAGAACCCGGGCCGCGTCGCCTTCAGCCACGTGCGGCACTTCGGCGCGCTCGGCGAGAAGGCCTGCACGACCTGCCACTCGCCGGAGATGGGCCTCCTCACGAGTCCCGCCTACGCGAGCCGCGCGGCCGATCCCGCGCTGGAGCCGCACGCGCCGGCCTCCCTCGGCCGCTACTGCGCCACCTGCCACAACGGGACGACGCGACTCTCGCAGGTGGGAGTCCTTGCCGGGCGGGTGGACCGGCCGATCTTCACGGCGGCCCGCGGCGGCAGCCTCGCGAGCTGCCAGCGCTGCCACGCCCCGTCCGACCACGGCGCCGACTTCACGAGGCGCCACGAGGACGTGGCCGAGCGCGTAGGGGCGCAGGCGTGCGCGGGGTGCCACCGGCAGGACTGGGGGACCCGCGACCGGCAGGCCCAGACCGCCCTGCTCGCCGCGGAGCGGGCCCTCGCCGCGAACCCCGAGGACGCCGTCGCCGCGCGCGTCGTCGGCCCCGACAACTTCTGCGTCTACTGCCACCGTGCCGACGGGAAGTGGCTCGAGCGGGACTAGCCTCGCGTCGAGCCCCGACGGCTCCCCGTTGGAAAATGGAAAGACCTGACCCCATGGAAAATGGAAAGACCTGACCCCATGGAAAACGAGAGGGGTCAGGCCCCAACGTTTTCCCGAACGGTGCCGAGGCCCAGGCCGGCCAGAACCGCCAGTGACACCGCCAGGCCAGTGAGGTTCTCGAGGGAATCGGCCGCCGCATCCAGGTCGCCGCCCACGGCGTAGCCGAGGCCCAGGTAGGCGGAGGTCCACATCAGGCGCCCGATAACGGCGAACGCCAGGAACTGCGGCAACCGACACCGGCTCACGCCGCACAGCACGTTCACCACCGAGCTGAGATGCGAGACGAGCGTGCGACTCAGGAGCACCGTCAGGATGCCCCACCGGTCGAGGAGTCGCTGAACGCGCGCCCGCCCTGCGGGTGTGTACCCGAACCAGCGCCCCCGCCGTTCCAGGAACTCCCCGCCCAGCACCCGCCCGAGACCGTAGCCGGCCAGATCGCCGAGCACCGAGGCCGTCACGGCGACGGTGCTTGCTCCCAGCCAGCTCATGCGTGCCTGAGCGACCAGTGAACCGGCAACGGCCGCCGACAGTCCAGTGGGCAGCGGCAGGCCCACCGCCCCCAGCAGCAGCGTCAGCCCCAGAGCCGGGTACCGGTACACGAGCAGCGCCGCGAGCAACTCACCGCCGATCGTGCCCAGCCAGCCCGGGGACGTGTCGTCGCGATTGGTCGTCACGGCCGGTGCGACGTCAACGACCGCTCGCTGCACCCGCCGCACGTACTCGAACGGCGAAAGTCCTTCCCGTTCCGCGAGGGCTCTCAGGCTCGTGTCGGGGCGCGTTTCCGGTGCCAGCTCGAGGCGTGCGATCACGGCTGCCTCGGACGCGCCGTACGTGCCGGCAACGTAGCGAAGCGTCATCCAGGGTCGGATGCTGCTGACATCCGGCGCGCCCACCTGGTATGCCGAGCGCAGCAGCAACAGCGAGTGGTAGGCGCGGAGCGCGAAGATCACGGTCGCGAGTGTGGCGACCATGACGAGCGCAAGGCGGACCCGATGGAGCCAACGGGAGCGAGCCCGGGTGACGGCAGCCACCTCGCCCTCCTGAAGGTTCCCCGCGATCGGTTGGCCCCCCGCAGACCTGACGCGTGCCGGACCAACGGCGCCCTGGTACCAGCCGAATAGCCGGGCCGAGCGCCGCCTGGCTTCGGAGGCCGCCGGCGTTCGGCATACCCGAGCCGAGCGAGCCGCGCACGGGCCGGCGGCCTGCTCCGGGCTCGCGCCACGTGCCGGCGGCGGTCCAGCGGGCGGCGTGGGCGCGCGACGGGGGAATCGCCTGGACGCCCGGATGGCAGGCAGACCAGATGCGTGCGTTACTGCGGCGGGTGGCAGTCGGGCAGCGGGACCGGGGCGGCCGACGCCGTCGACAGGTCGCCGGCGGAGCCGGCGTCCGGGAGCCGCGTGTCGTCGCGCGGTCCGGGCGGCCAGCCGGCCGGCACGTACGCGCAGAGCGGGTCGGCCTCGAGGACGTCGCCGGTCATGGCGTACGCCCGCGCGCGGCTGCCGCCGCAGACCTGCTTGAACTCGCAGACGCCGCACTTCCCCTTGAGGCGCGACCGGTCGCGCAGCGTCCGGAAGAGACGCGCGTTCCGGTAGACGTCGACGAGGTCGTCGGTGCGGACGTTTCCGGCCGACACGGGGAGGAAGCCCGAGGGGAAGATCTTCCCCGTGTGGCTCACGAAGACGAAGCCGTCGCCGTCGTTGACGCCGCGCGCCCGCGCGATGCCGTCGGGCGCGGAGAAGCCGCGCTGCGCGGGGCGCCGGCCGGCCTCGCCCTCGGCTCGCCGCCGCGCCGCCTCGCGCTGGATGACGACGCGCCGGTACTGCGGCGCCGCGGTGCTCTTCACGTCGAAGGGGGCGACGAGCGAGAGGTCGTACATCCGGTGGAAGATCGCCTCGAACTGCTCCGGCGTCGCCATCAGCTCCGGCCGCGCGCGTCCCGTCGGGACGACGAAGAAGACCGACCACATGGCGATGCCGAGCCCGGTCATCAGGGCCGCGAGCGCCTCGAAGTCGTCCACGTTGCCGGCGTTCACCGTGGTGTTCACCTGGGTCGACACCCCGAGGTCGCGCGCGGCGCGCAGCATGGCGATCGTCCAGTCGTACGACCCCTCGACGCCCCGGAACGCGTCGTGGATCGCCGCGGTCGACCCGTCGAGGCTCACCGCCAGCCTCGCGAGGCCGGCGTCCCGGAGGCGGCGGATCACCTCCGGCGTCATGAGCGGCGTGCCGGAGGGGGTCATCGCCATGCGCAGGCCGAGCGAGGCGCCGTACGCCACCAGGTCGATCGCGTCGTCGCGCTTGAGCGGGTCGCCGCCGGTCAGGACGACCAGCGGCGAGCCGAAGCGGCGGATGTCGCGCAGGAGCCGCCGCGCCTCCTCGGTGGTCAGCTCGTTCGGGTGCCGGCGCGTGATCGCGCAGGCGCGGCAGTGCCGGCAGGCGAGGTCGCAGGCGCGCGTCATCTCCCAGATCACCACAAAGGGCGCCTGCGAGAAGTCGAGCGGCAGCCGGGGTGGCCTCGTGCCGGTCATCCCCACACCCCCGTCACGCATGCGCCGCGAACGGCTCCCGAACCCGGGAGCCGGGCACGAGACCGCACTCGGCGTCGGTCAGGTAGCAGGCCGGGTCCTCGGCCCACGGGTCGCCGTGCGCGGCCAGCGCCCGCACCCGGAAGCCGCCCCCGCACACGTCGAGCCACTGGCAGGCGCCGCACCGGCCGCCGAGCCGGCCCGCCCGGCTGCGAAGCTGCGCGAGGAGCGGCAGCGAGCCGTCCTGCCAGATCTCGGAGAAGCGCCGCTCGCGCACGTTGCCGAGCACGGCACTCGACCAGAACTGGTCGGGGTGGACGTTGCCGAGGAAGTCGACCGCGCCGACCCCGATGCCCGAGCCGTGCAGCCCCCCGCCGTTCCAGGTGAGGAGCGTGAGCGCCTCGGCGGCCCGCGCGGGGTCCTCCCGGAGGAGGCGCATGTAGATGTAGGGGCCGTCGCACGGGTTGTCCACCGTGAGGACCTCCGTCGCCTTGCCGCGGTCGGCGAGCGAGCGGGTCCAGTCGAGGATCGCGTCGATCGCGGCGCGCGCCGACGGCGCGTCGAGGGCCTGGTCCCGGGTCCCGCGGCCGCTGTCGACCAGGTGGTAGAAGCAGACGCGGTCGATTCCCTCGGTCTCGACGAACTCGAAGATCCGCGGTAGCTCGAGGACGTTGTGCCGGGTGAGCGTCATGCGCAGCCCCACGCGCTGGCCGACGGCCCGGCAGGCGCGGAAGCCGGCCACGGCCTTCTCGAACGCCCCCTTGTGGCCCCGGAACCGGTCGTTCACGTCGCCGATCCCGTCGAGGCTGATGCCGACGTAGCCGAGGCCGAACGCCTTGAGCCGCTCTGCCACCTCGGGCGTGATGAGCGTGCCGTTGGTCGAGAGGGTCGTCCGGAGCCGCCGCGCCTTCGCACGGGCGATGAAGTCGAAGATGTCGGGGCGCATGAGCGGCTCGCCGCCCGAGAGGAGCAGGACCGGGATGCCGAAGTCGGCCAGGTCGTCGATGAGCGCGAGGCCCTCCTCGGTGGTCAGCTCGCCCGGATAGAACCGGTTGGCCGAGTCGCTGTAGCAGTGCCGGCAGTGGAGGTTGCAGCGACGGCCCACGTTCCAGACGACCACCGGCCGGCGCTGGGCGGCGGTGGCCGGCCGGTCCGGCAGGACCTCCGAGGGGCGCAGCCCGGCGGTCGACTGCCGCCCGTACCGGAGCCCGTCGGCCGGCATGTTGCGCGAGGTGTAAAGGCGAGAGATCCCGATCATGCGTCCTCCAGGTGAGACGACGTGGCGGCCCCGTGCGGCCCGGCTTGCACGCGGCACGCCATCCGCCAACTTCGCGAACGTACACGGTTTGCGCAGGCGCTAACTGTACCACGCCCGCCCCGCCGGGACATCGGTGCCCCGCAAGCCGGCCGCCAACCGTGCGTCCGGCCGTCGGTGCGCGCTGGCCCGGCCGATGCACCGCCTCGCCGGTGCAGCGAACGGCCTGATCGCGACCCGGCCTGCCGGACCGCGATCGGAGGGAGAGCCGAGATGACAGCCGCACACGTCCACCTGATCCTTACCCACGTCCCGATCGTCGGGGTCGCCGTCGCCGCTCTGCTCTTCGTGGTGGCCTGGCGGATGCGCAGCGCCCCCTTCCAGCGCGTCGCCCTCTCGTTCGTCGTCCTCTTCGCGCTGCTCACCATTCCGCTCTACTTCACGGGCGAGGCGGCGGAGGAGGTCGTCGAGCGGATGCCCGGCGTGTCCGAGCCGCTGATCGAGGAGCACGAGGAGGCGGGAGGGGTCTCGTTCATTGCCGTGGAGGTGCTCGGCGCGGTAGCCCTCCTCGGGGCCCTCGCCTTTCGCAGGCGGCCCGGCATCCCGGCGGCCTTCTCGACCGTCATCGTCGTCCTCTCGCTCGTCTCGATCGGCCTCCTCGTGTACACGGGCTCCCTGGGCGGCCAGATACGGCGACCCGAGCTGCGCGCGGAGGGCGCCGCCGCAGACGTCGGGCACGCGCAGCCCGCTCGGGACGGCGAGGACGACGACTGACGCCGGCAGCCGCCGCCGCTCACCGGGCACCGTCGGGCGAGACGTACGGCGCCGCCTCGCTCCAGCGCGCAAGGCCCTGCGGGTCGACGACGAGGACCCGGGCCCGCTCGAGCCTGACGACGCCGTCGCGCTCGAGGGTCTTCAGCGCCCGCTGGACGACCTCGCGTACCGACCCGGTCATGGCCGCGATAAGACGTCCGGCGCGACCGCCATCCCTGCGTCCTCCGGGGAGCGCCCATGGTGTAGCGCGGTGCCGGCGCGACATCGATGTCCCGGCCCGGGGCGCCGCCGCCCCGGTCGCGAGGCCCCCCGGCCAGACGGAGCGCCGCCAGGGGAGCGATGTCGCGCCGGTCTTGCCGCCGCCGCCGCGGGCGCTCTCCTTGCACACCGTACGTGTGCGGATCTCGTGGCGCCTTCTGCGACCGAAGTCGCGGAGAGGCGCGTCCGTGTGCCCTATCGTGTGCGGCGAGGCAGTCGGGGACCAACGGAATGAAATGGGCTGCCACGATGGCACGGCGCAGGCGGCTGCTGGCCCTCGCGGCGGCGGCGCTGTTCGCCCTGGGCGGCACGCTGGCCTGGCGCTGGTGGAGCCGCTCGCCCGAGGGCGTCCTGCTCGCATCGGGCACCATCGAGGCGACCGAGGTCGACGTCAACACCAGGGTCGCAGGCCGGGTCCTCGAGCGGCCGGTCGACGAAGGCGACTGGCTCGAGCCGGGCATGCTCGTGGCGCGCCTCGAGAGCGCCGAGCTGCAGGCCGAGGTGGAGCGGCTGCGGGCCTCGCTCGCCGCGACCCGAACCCGGCTGCCCCAGCTCCGCACGGAGATCGACCTCAAGGATCGGCTCGCGCGGGCCGGTATCGATCAGGCGAGGGCCGACCTGGCGGCCCGAGAGGCGCGCCTCGCCGAGCTGCGGAGCGGCGCCCGCCGCCAGGAGGAGCAGATGGCCGCAGCGCAGGCGCGCGAGGCCGAGGCGAACCTCGTGAACGCGCGTGCCGAGTTCGAGCGGCAGGAGGCGCTCTTCGAGGAGAGGATCATCGCCCGGCAGGCGCTCGACCGGGCGCGCACCGCCTTCGACGTCGCCGCCGAGCGGCACCGCAACGCCCTCGAGCGGCTCGACCTCGTGAGGGAGGGGCCGCGTCAGGAGGAGATCCGCCGGGCCGAGGCCGAGGTCCGGCAGGCGGCCGCCGCCCTGCGTCTGGCCGAGACGGGCGAGATCGAGGTCGTGCGGGCGCGCCAGGAGCTCGAGACGCTGAAGGCGCAGATCGCCCGCGACGAGGCGGCGCTCCAGGCGGCGCTCGTCCAGCTCGAGTACACGGTGCTCCGGAGCCCCCGGCGCGGCGTCGTCCTGCGCGAGCACGTCGAGCCGGGCGAGGTCATCGCCGCCGGCACGCCGGTCGTGACCATCGCCGACCTGCAGGACGTGTGGCTCAAGATCTACGTCCCCGAGCCGCAGCTCGGCCGGGTGAAGCTCGGCCAGACGGCCGAGGTCACGACCGACTCCTACCCGGGCAAGGTGTACCGGGGGACCGTGACGTTCGTCAGCGCCGAGGCGGAGTTCACCCCGAAGAACGTTCAGACCCAGGAGGAGCGGGTGAAGCTCGTCTTCGCCGTGAAGATCACCCTGGACAACCCGGACCAGGAGCTGAAGCCGGGCATGCCGGCCGACGCCCGGGTCCTCATCGAGGAGACGACGTCATGACATTCGAGATCCCCGAACCGCTCAAGGTCGAGCACGAGGCGCTCCACGCCGACCTCGTCGAGGCGATCCGCGCAGGCGGCCGCGTCGGGGCGGCGGCGCAGGCGGTTGCCGACGTCCTCCATCCGCACTTCGTGCGCGAGGAGGAGATCGCCATGCCGCCGCTCGCGCTGCTCGAGCCGCTGGCCGCCGGCAGGGTGACGCCCGAGATGGCGAGCGCGCTCGAGATGACCGACGCCCTGAAGGCCGAGCTGCCGCGGATGCTCGCCGAGCACGGGCGGATCGTGAAGGCGCTCGAGGCCCTGGCCGACGCCGGCCGGGCCGAGGCCAGGCCCGAGATCGTGGCGTTCGCCGAGAAGCTGATGCTCCACGCGCAGGTCGAGGAGAAGGTCCTCTACCCGGCGTCCATCCTGGTCGGCGAGTACCTGAAGGCCAGGCTCGGCCGGTAACCATGAGCGAGCCGGCCATCGAGATCCGCGGGCTCACCCGCCGCTTCGGCTCGATCACGGCGGTCGACCGCCTGAGCCTCACCATCCCGAAGGGGGAGCTCTTCGGCCTGGTGGGCCCCGACGGCGCCGGCAAGACGACGATGCTGCGGATGCTGGCCGGCATCCTCGCGCCGACGGACGGTGACGCCCGGGTGGCCGGACGGTCGATCCGGACGGAGCCGGAGGCGGTCAAGGACCGCATCGCCTACATGTCGCAGCGCTTCGGCCTCTACGGGGACCTCACGGTGCTCGAGAACCTCCTGTTCTACGCCGACCTCTTCGAGGTCCCGGCGGGGGAGCGGCCGGCGAGGATCGAGCGGCTCCTCGGCTTCAGCAACCTCACGCCGTTCAAGGGCCGCCTCGCCGACACGCTCTCGGGCGGCATGAAGCAGAAGCTCGGGCTCGCCTGCGCCCTGATCCACACGCCGGAGATCGTCCTCCTCGACGAGCCGACCAACGGCGTCGACCCGGTGTCGCGGCGCGACTTCTGGCGGATCCTCTACGAGATGCTCAAGGAGGGGGTGACGATCGTCGTGACCACCGCGTACCTCGACGAGGCGGAGCGGTGCAACCGGGTCGGCCTCCTGCACCAGGGTCGCCTCCTCGCCCTCGACACGCCCGACCGCGTGAAGGCGCTCGTGGCCGAGGAGATGGTCGAGATCCCGGTGGCCGACGCCTGGCGGGCGCGCCGGGTCCTCGAGGCCGTCCCCCAGGCGAGGGGGGTGAGTCTCTTCGGTCACCGCCTCCACGTGGCCCTGGGCGACGCGGAGCGCGACCTCCCGTCGGTCCTGGCCGCCCTCGAGGCCGAGGGCCTCGCGCCGCACGACGCTCGCCGCGTCGTCCCGTCGCTCGAGGACGTCTTCATCGCCATGGTGGAGCGGAGCCCCCAGGGAGCGCCCGATGGCCGCGCCGCCTGACCTCGCCGTACGGGTCCGGGGCCTCGAGCGGCGCTTCGGCGACTTCGTGGCCGTGGACCGCGTTTCCTTCGAGGTCCCGTGGGGCGAAGTCTTCGGCTTCCTCGGCCCCAACGGCGCCGGCAAGTCGACCACCATCCGGATGCTGACCGGGCTCCTCGCGCCGACCGCCGGCGAGGGTGAGGTGGCCGGGTACGACGTCCGCACCGAGGGCGAGGCCATCAAGGCGCGGATCGGCTACATGTCCCAGAGGTTCTCGCTCTACGAGGACCTGACCGTCGAGCAGAACCTCGACTTCTACGGCGGGATCTACCGCATCCCGAAGGCGAAGAAGGGGGCCCGCAAGACCTGGGCGGTGGAGATGGCCGGGCTGGCCGGCCGCGAGCGGACGCTCACGCGCGAGCTGGCCGGGGGCTGGCGGCAGCGGCTCGCGCTCGGCGCGGCGATCCTCCACGAGCCGAGGATCCTCTTCCTCGACGAGCCGACGTCCGGCGTCGACCCGATCTCGCGCCGCGCCTTCTGGGACCTCATCCGGACGCTCGCCCGCGACGGCGTCACCGTCTTCGTCACGACCCACTACATGGACGAGGCGGAGTACTGCGACCGGCTCGCGCTCATCTACCGGGGGCGAATGATCGCGCTCGGCACCCCCGACCAGCTCAAACGCGAACACATGCCCGAGGACGTGCTCGAGGTGGCCGTCGACCGCCCGGTCGAGGCGCTCGAGGCCCTCTCGCGCGAGCCGTCGGTCCGCGAGGCGGCCATCTTCGGGGCCCTGCTCCACGTGGTCGTCCCCGAGGCCGCCGCCGGCGTGCCGGTGGTCCGCTCGACGCTCGAGGGGGCCGGCCTGCGGGTCTCCCGGATCGAGCGGATCCTGCCCACCCTCGAGGACGTGTTCGTCTCGCTCATCGAGGCGGAGGACCGGAAGGAGGCTCGCTGACGTGCGTCTCGCCCGCCTCTTCGCCGTGGCCCGCAAGGAGGTCATCCAGATCCGGCGCGACCCGCGCAGCCTGGCGATGGCGTTCGTCATCCCGATGATCCTCCTCTTCCTCTTCGGCTACGCGCTCACGCTCGACGTCGACGACCTGACGACGATCGTCTACGACCAGGACCGCACGGCCGCGAGCCGGGAGTTCCTCGCCCGCTTCGAGGAGTCGGGCTACTTCAGGGTCGTGGCCCACGCGGAGGCCTACGGCGACCTCGAGCGCGCCATCGACGCCGGCCGCGCCCAGGTCGGCCTCGTCGTCCCCACGGGCTTCGCCCGCGACCTCGACCGGGACCGCCGCGTGCCGGTCCAGGCGATCCTCGACGGCAGCGACTCGAACACCGCCACCATCGCCATCGCCTACCTCGAGGGGATCGCGGGCCGCTACTCGGACGAGCTCGTCACGGCGAGGGTCGGCCTGGGCGCCCGGGAGCCGCCGGTCGAGAGCCGGCTGCGCGTCTGGTACAACCCGGAGATCGAGAGCAAGAACTACATCGTGCCGGGCCTGATCGCCGTCATCATGATGGTGATCGCGGCCCTCCTCACCTCCCTCACGATCGCGCGGGAGTGGGAGCGCGGCACGATGGAGCAGCTCGTCGCCACCCCGGTCCGGGTCCCGGAGCTGGTCCTCGGCAAGCTCCTCCCCTACTTCGGCATCGGCCTCGTCGACGTGGCGCTGGCGGTCCTGGCGAGCACCCTCGTCTTCCGCGTCCCCCTCCGCGGGAACGTCGTGCTGCTCCTCGGCCTCTCGCTCGTCTTCCTCCTCGGGGCCCTGAGCCTGGGCCTCCTGATCTCGATCCGGGCGAAGTCGCAGCTCGTGGCGAGCCAGGTCGCCATGGTGGTCACGTTCCTCCCCTCGTTCCTCCTGTCGGGGTTCATGTACGACATCGGCAACATGCCGGGCTGGCTGCAGACCGTCACCTACGCGTTCCCGGCCCGGTACTTCGTGACGATCCTCAAGGGCATCTACCTGAAAGGGGTCGGTCCGCCGGCGCTGGTCGTGGAGGCCGCGTTCCTCGCGCTCTTCGCCCTCGCCGTGACGGCCGCCGCGCTCCGGGCGTTCCGCAAGAACCTCGAATGACGGAAGGGGGCCGACCGTGACCGGGACGACAGACCTCCGGGGCATCAAGCTCGCTCTCGCGACCTACGTCGTCGTCTTCGTGATGAAGCTCGCCGTGTACTTCATGTCCGGAGTCATGGCGCTCCTCGCCGAAGCGTTCCACACCCTGAGCGACGTCCTGATCTCGGGCTTCCTCCTCCTGGCGGCCAGGTGGTCGCGCAAGGCGCCCGATCAGGTGCACATGTTCGGCTACGGACGGGCGCAGAACGTGGCGGCCCTGGTGGCAGCGACCCTCTTCATCTCCTTCACGAGCCTTCGGCTCTACGAGGAGGCGATCCCCAGGCTCTTCAGGCCCGAGGCGGCCGCCTACGAGAACCTCCCGCTCGCCGTCGGCGTGCTCGTCGTCTCGATGCTGATCGCCGCCGCGCCGCTGGTCGTGCTCCTCAGGCAACGCGCGCGGGGCGCGGCCGCCAGGGCTCAGCTCATGGAGCTCGTGAACGACGAGCTGGGCCTCGTGGCCGCGCTCGTCGGGACCCTCTTCGTCATCCGGGGACAGCCGCTCGCCGACCCGATCGCCACCCTGGTCGTCGCCACGATCATCGCGGCGAACGCCGTCGGGCTCTTCAAGGACAACCTCCGCGTCCTGATCGGGCGGTCGCCGGGGCCGGAGTACCTGGCGAAGGTCGAGAGAGCCGCTCGGTCGGTCGACGGGGTCGAGGGCGTCCGGGACCTCAAGGCCGAGTACGTCGGGCCCGACGAGGTCCACGCCGGCATGCGCATCGGCGTGCGGCGGGGCGTCCCGGTCGAGGAGGCCGGCCGCATCGTGGCGGAGGTGCGGCGGCGCGTGCAGGACGAGGTCGACTGCCGCCACTGCTTCGTCGAGCTGGACGTGGCGTAGGGGTCCGGACGATGTGGGAACGCGTGAAGCACATGCTGATCAAGGAGTTCATCCAGATCCTCAGGGACCCGCGGATGAAGGCGGTCATCTTCGTGACGCCCGTCCTCCAGCTCCTCGTCTTCGGCTACGCGGTGACGACCGACGTGACGGAGATCCCGACGGCCGTCGCGGACCTCGACCGCAGCCAGCAGACGCGGGAGATCGTCCGGCGCTTCGAGTCCTCCGGATACTTCAGGGTCGTCCGCCGGGTCGCCGACGCGCGCGACCTCCGGGCCCTCCTCGACCGGGGGACCGTGAAGGCGGCGCTCCAGTTCGACCCCGGCTTCACGACCGACCTGCAGCGGGGCCGCACGGCGAGCCTCCAGATCCTCGTCGACGGCACCGACTCGAACACGGCCAGCGTCGTCATGGACTACGCGAACCGGATCGTCGCCCGCTACAATCAGGACGCCGCGCCCGCCGCCCGGGCCGCGGCGCGTCTGGCGGTCGGCACCGCGCCCGGTCCCGAACGGACGGCCCTCCCGAGCGTCGACCTCCGGACGCGGGCCTGGTACAACCCCGACCTCGAGAGCCGCAACTACAATGTCCCGGCGGTGATCGCCATCATCGTCATGCTGACCTCGCTCCTCCTCACGTCGATGGCCATCGTGCGCGAGCGCGAGATCGGCACGATGGAGCAGCTCATGGTCACGCCCATACGGCCGGCCGATCTGATCCTCGGCAAGACCCTGCCGTTCGCGCTCATCGGCTTCTTCGACGTCGCGCTGATCACGGCGGTCGCCGTCCTCTGGTTCGCGGTGCCGATCGCGGGAAGCCTCCTCCTGCTCCTCGGCGCGACGGCGCTGTACCTCGCCTCGACGCTCGGGATCGGCCTCTTCATCTCGACCGTCTCGAGGACGCAGCAGCAGGCGCTCATGTCGACGTTCTTCGTCTACCTGCCGGCGGTCCTCCTCTCGGGCTTCATGTTCCCCATCGCCAACATGCCGCCGGCGATCCAGTACCTGACCTACGTGAACCCGCTCCGGTACTTCCTCGTGATCATCCGGGGGATCTTCCTCAAGGGGAACGGCCCGGACGTCCTCTGGCCGCAGATGCTGGCGCTCTCCGTCCTCGGCGTCATCGTCCTCACGGCCAGCACGCTGAGGTTTCGGAAGCGGCTCGATTGAGAAGGAGAGTCGATTCGTGACGAAGACGAGATCCACGAGGCGTGCACGGGCCGCCGTCGCCGCGGCCCTGACCGTGATCACCGTCGGTTTCGCCGCCGGGTCCCCGAACCTCGGCAGGGCCGACACCCCGAGTCCCGCCGACACCCGGCAGCGGCTCGCGCTGCCGGCCGGGCCGCGCGACCAGGTGCTCGCCGAGATGCGGCACATGCTGGAATCGGTGAACGGTATTCTCGGGGGCCTCGCCGACGGCGACATGCGCGCCGTCGAGAAGGCCGCGCGCGCGTCCGGCATGGCGGCGGCCGGCAACGTGAACCCCCAGATACGGCAACGCCTGCCCCAGGCCTTCCTCAAGCTCGGGATGGGGACCCACAAGGCGTTCGATGCGCTCGCCGACACGATGGCGGCCGGCGGGACCCGGGAGGACGCGCTGAGGGGCCTCACGGAGATCACGTCGAGGTGCGTGTCGTGTCACGCGACGTACCGGCTCGACGAAGCGCCGCACTAGGGTTCACCGACCGGGCGTAACGGGGGTCGTCCCCGTGCGGATCCGGTCGCAGGCCCCGGGCCGCTCCCCCCTCCTTTCGAACCCGCCCGCCGTGTAAGCCGGCTGGAAGGCCGGCCGGCGATCCTCCCTCGCGATGAATCGAGCAGGCCCGAAGCGCCCGGGTGCCGGCGAGCCGGTCTCCTTCGTCATCGTGCTCTGGCTCGAGCCGGGGCGGCGAGGGGCGAAGCCGGAGTGGCGCTGGCGCGTGCGGCAGGCGCAGACCGGTGAGGAGGGCTGCTTCCGGCGCCTCGACGACGTGCTCGCGTACGTCAAGAGCCGGGCGGGCGTCCCGGCACCGGCCTGACGGCGGCGAGCCGAGGGGGAAGCGAGGGATCGGATGGTACGGCGACGTTCTCGCGCATGGGTGCTCGGACTCGTCCTGGCCGGTGGGTTCGTACCGGCCCTCGCGGCGTGGGCGGCGCCCTCGCCGGCGGACGGCGAGCGGCTCTTCCAGGAGCGCTGCGCCGCCTGCCACACCATCGGCAAGGGGGACCTCGTCGGCCCGGACCTCCAGGGGATCACCGCCCGCCGCGACCGGGACTGGCTCGTCCGGTGGATCGTCGCGCCCGACCGGATGCTGGCGGCGGGCGACCCGATCGCCACGGCCAGCCTCGCGAAGTACGGCGTCCCGATGCCCAACCTCGGGGTGACCGAGGCCGAGGCGGCGGCCCTCGTGGGCTATCTCGGCGCGCAGGCGGGCCCCGCCCCCGCGCCGCAGCCGGCGCGGGCGGTCGCACTCCCGCCGGGCGACCCGGCGGCCGGCAAGGACCTCTTCACCGGAGCCGCACGGCTCGCCGGCGGCGGCCCCCCGTGCATGGCCTGCCACAGCGTCGCCGGCATCGGCGCGCTCGGCGGCGGCGCGCTGGGGCCCGACCTCACGCCGGCCTACGCGAAGTTCGGGGCGAGCGGAATCGCCTCGATCCTCGCGACGATGCCCTTCCCCACCATGGCGCCGATCTTCACGACGCAGCCGCTCACCGCGCGGGAGCAGGCCGACCTCGCCGCGTTCCTGGAGCAGACGGCGGTGATGCAGCGGCCGCCGCAGGCGGTCGGCGCGCTCGCCGCGCTCGCGGGCGCCGGGGCGGTGCTCCTCCTGGCGCTGGCCAACCTGCTCTGGCGCCACCGACTCACCGGCGTGCGGCGGTCGCTGGTCAACCGGGGGTAACCGACATGGGCTGGATCCAGGACCTCGTCAGGCCGAAGGCGCGCCAGTGGGAGGAGTTCTACCGGAACCGCTGGCAGCACGACAACGTCGTCCGCAGCACCCACGGGGTCAACTGCACGGGCGGCTGCTCGTGGGCCGTGTTCGTGAAGGACGGCATCGTCACATGGGAGATGCAGCAGACCGACTACCCGATGCTCGAGCCGGGCCTGCCGCCCTACGAGCCGCGCGGCTGCCAGCGGGGCATCTCGGCCTCCTGGTACGTCTACAGCCCGATCCGCGTGAAGTACCCGTACGTCCGCGGTGCGCTCATGGACCTCTGGCGCGAGGCGCGCGGGCGGCACGCGAACCCGGTGGAGGCGTGGGGCTCGATCGTCGGCGATCCCGAGAAGCGGGCCCGCTACCAGCGCGCGCGGGGCAAGGGCGGCTTTCGCCGCGCGCGCTGGGACGAGGTCCTCGAGCTCGTCGCCGCCGCCTGCCTGCACACGGCGAAGCGCTGGGGGCCCGACCGCGTGTTCGGCTTCTCCCCCATCCCCGCGATGTCGTACCTCTCGTACGCCGGCGGCTCGCGCTTCCTGCAGCTCTTCGGCGGCGTGAACATGAGCTTCTACGACTGGTACGCCGACCTCCCGAACGCCTTCCCCGAGATCTGGGGCGACCAGACCGACGTCTGCGAGAGCGCCGACTGGTTCAACGCCAGGTACATCGTGTCGATGGGCTCGAACCTCAACATGACGCGCACGCCGGACGTGCACTTCATCTCCGAGGCGCGCCACGAGGGGGCCAAGTTCGTCGTCATCGCCCCCGACTTCAGCCAGGTGGCCAAGTACGCCGACTGGTGGATCCCCGTGCGCGCCGGCCAGGACACGGCGCTCTGGATGGCGGTGAACCACGTCATCCTCACCGAGTTCCACGCCGCCCGTGAGGTCCCCTACTTCACCGACTACCTGCGGCGCTACACGGACGCCCCGTTCCTCGTCGAGCTGGTCAGGGGCGACGGCGGCTACGTGCCGGGGCAGTTCCTGCGCGCCGGGCGGCTCGCCCGGTACCGGAACACGGAACTCGGCGACTGGAAGCTCCTCGTCCACGACGCGGCGAGCGGCGAGCCCCGGATGCCGAAGGGGGCGGTCGGGTTCCGGTGGGGCCGCGAGACGGGTAAGTGGAACCTCGAGATGAAGGACGGCCTCGACAACGCGCCGATCGAGCCGGTCCTGACGTTCCTCGGCCGCGAGGAGGGCGTCCTCGAGGTCGGCTTCCACGACTTCGCCGGCGGTCGGATGGTGTCGCGCGGCGTGCCGGTGCGGTACGTCGAGACCGCCGAGGGGCGCGTCCCGGTCACCACGGTCTTCGACCTCCTCATGGCGCAGTTCGGCGTCGGCCGCGGCCTCGCCGGCGCCTACCCGACCGGCTACGACGACGACGCCCCCTACACGCCCGCGTGGCAGGAGCGGTTCACCGGGATCGGCCGCGAGACCGTCATCCGGCTCGCGCGCGAGTTCGCCGGCAACGCCGAGGCGACCCGCGGCCGCTCCATGATCATCGTCGGCGCGAGCATCAACCACTGGTACAACAACAACCTCGCCTATCGCGCCCCCATCACGGCCCTGATCCTCACCGGCTGCTGCGGCCGCAACGGCGGCGGGATGAACCACTACGTCGGCCAGGAGAAGCTGACCCTCGTGGCGCCCTGGACGACGCTCGCCTTCGCCCTCGACTGGGTGAGGCCGCCGCGCCGGCAGCAGTCGCCCCTCTGGCACTACCTCCACAGCGACCAGTGGCGCTACGAGGGGGACTTCACCGAGTACGCCGCGGTCCCGCCCGGCGCGCGCTGGGCGAAGGGCCACGCGGCCGACCTGGCCGCCAGGGCGGTGCGCCTCGGGTGGATGCCCTTCTACCCGCAGTTCGACCGCAACCCGCTCGACCTCGCGCGGGAGGCGGAGGCGGCCGGCGCCGCGACCGGGGAGGCCGCGGCGCGCTGGACGGTCGAGCAGATCCGGAGCCGCCGGCTCCGCTTCGCCGTGGACGACCCGGACGCCGAGGCGAACTGGCCGCGCGTCTGGCTCATCTGGCGCGGCAACGCGATCATGTCGAGCGCGAAGGGGCACGAGTTCTTCCTGCGCCACTACCTCGGGACGCACGACAACAGCGTCGCCGAGGAGCACGCCAGGGGCCGCACCCGGACGGTCACGTTCCGGGAGCCGGCGCCCCGGGGCAAGATGGACCTCGTGGTCGACGTGAACTTCCGCATGGACACGTCGGCGCTCTACTCCGACGTCGTCCTGCCGACCGCGATGTGGTACGAGAAGAACGACCTCAACACGACCGACCTGCACTCCTTCATCCATCCGCTCGGCGCCGCCGTGCCGCCGGTCTGGGAGGCGAAGAGCGACTGGGAGATCTTCAAGGCGCTCGCCCGCACGGTGAGCGACCTCGCGCCGCTCGTCTTCCCGAAGCCGGTCCGCGACCTGGTCGCCACGCCGCTCATGCACGACACGCCCGACGAGGTCGCCCAGCCCGCGGTGCTCGACTGGGCGGCCGGCGAGTGCGAGCCGGTCCCGGGCGCGACGATGCCGCACATCCGGGTCGTCGAGCGGGACTACGTCAACCTCTACAACCGCTTCGTCTCGTTCGGCCCGAACGCGCGCGAGGACGGCCTCGACGGCAACGGCGTCCACGTCCCGATCGAGCGGTTCTACGACGAGCTGCTCGAGAACCCGGTCGGCGGCACTCCCGATCCGCGGCACCTGCGCTGCGTCGCCTGGGGCGGCCGCAAGTACCCGTCCCTGGAGGACGCCCTCGACGCCGCGAACCTGCTGCTCCACCTGTCGCCGGAGACCAACGGCGAGGTCGCGTACGAGGCCTTCCGGCACGAGGAGGCGCGCGTCGGCCTGCCGCTCGCCGACCTGGCGGAGAAGGTGCGCGGCGTGCGCATGAGCTTCGGCGACCTCACCCGGCAGCCGAGGCGCACGCTGATCAGCCCCTGCTGGACCGGCATGGTCAACGACGGCCGCGCCTACGCCGCCTGGTGCATCAACGTCGAGCGGCTCGTCCCCTGGCGGACGCTCTCGGGGCGGCAGCACCTCTACGTCGATCACCCCCACTACCTCGACTTCGGCGAGCACCTGCCGACCTTCAAGGCGAAGCTCGACCCGCGGCGGACGGGCGACATCGTCCTGAGCCCCAACGGCGACGGCTGCCTCGTGCTGAACTACATCACGCCGCACGGCAAGTGGCACATCCACTCGACCTACTACGACAACCACCGGATGCTCACGCTCTCGCGGGGAATCGAGCCCTGCTGGATCAACGACCGCGACGCCGAGCGGATCGGCATCAGGGACAACGACTGGGTCGAGGTCTACAACGACAACGGCGTCATGGTGACCCGGGCGGCGGTGAGCGCCAGGGTCCAGCCCGGCACCTGCATGGTCTACCACTCGCCCGAGCGGACCATCTCCATCCCGAAGTCGCAGGTCCGCGGGGGGCGGCGGGGCGGCGGGCACAACAGCCTCACGCGCACCCGGATCAACCCGGTCCAGCTCGCCGGCGGTTATGCCCAGTTCACCTACGGCTTCAACTACTGGGGGCCGATCGGCATCTTCACCCGGGACACGTACGTGGTGGTCCGACGGCTCGAGCGGCTCGAATGGTGACGGGCGGAGAGAAGGCGGACGGGCCGCTCACCCGGCGGCGGCTCTCGGAGCACTTTTTGCGCGTCTTCCACGAGGATCACCGCGCCCTGCGCGACGAACTGCTCGACCTCGTGGAGGCGCTCCGCGCGCGCGACGGGGCGGCGGTCCGGTCGCGGCTCGACCGGATCGCGGCCGACACCGGGCCCCACTTCCGTTACGAGGAGGAGGCGCTCTACCCGGCGCTCGTCGAGATCCTCGGGCCCGAGCCGATGGAGGACCTCTTCGGCGACCACGACCGGTTCATCGGCGTCGCGGGGAGCCTGGCCGCGCTCGCGGCCCGAAGCGTCCTCTCCGACGAGGACGCCGCCTACGGCATCCGCCTCGCCCGGAGCGTCCTCCCCCACGTGAGCCGCTGCGGCGGGCTCGCGATCCTGGTGGAGGCCCTCTCGAACGAGACGGTGCGGGCCGTCCTGGGCGCCCGGGCGTACGCGCGCGCCGATGGGCTGGACCTGTTCGACTGGGCCATGCGGGTGCGGCGCCGGCCCCGCGTCGCGACGGCGGTGTAGGGCGCGCCCGGGACCCGGTCACGGGCGGCAAGGAGGACGACGTGGACGTACGGGCGCAGGTCTCGATGGTCTTCCACCTCGACAAGTGCATCGGCTGCCACACCTGCAGCGTCGCCTGCAAGAACGTCTGGACCGACCGCAAGGGCGCCGAGTACATGTGGTGGAACAACGTGGAGACCAAGCCGGGAACCGGCTACCCCTCGCTGTGGGAGGACCAGACGAGGTACCGCGGCGGCTGGGAGAAGGACGGCGAGCGGCTGCGCCTCAAGCTCCAGAGCCGTTCGGGCGCCCTCGGGAACATCTTCTTCAACCCGAGGCTCCCCACGATCGACGACTACTACGAGCCCTGGACCTACCAGTACGACGAGCTGTTCCACGCGCCCGAGGGGGACGATCAGCCGACGGCGCGGCCGATCTCGCTCCTGACGGGGCGGCCCATGGACATCGAGGCCGGGCCCAACTGGGACGACGACCTCGGGGGCTCGCCGATCTACGCCCGCAACGACCCGAACCTCGCCGAGCTGACCGACGAGGAACGGGAGCAGATGAACCAGCTCGAGCGGCTCGTCTTCTTCTACCTGCCGCGGATCTGCAACCACTGCCTCAACGCCGGCTGCGTCGCGGCCTGCCCGGCCGGCGCGATCTACAAGCGCGCGGAGGACGGCATCGTCCTCGTGAGCCAGGCGAAGTGCCGCGGCTGGCGCATGTGCATCTCGGGCTGCCCGTACAAGAAGGTCTACTACAACTGGGCGACCGGCAAGTCCGAGAAGTGCATCCTCTGCTTCCCGCGCCTCGAGAGCGGCCAGGCTCCGGCCTGCTTCCACTCGTGCGTCGGCCGGATCCGCTACCTCGGCCTCCTCCTCTACGACGCCGACCGGATCCGGGAGACCGCCTCGGTCCCCGACGACCGGCTCGTCGACGCGCACCGGGCCATCATCCTCGACCCGTTCGACCCCGAGGTCGCGGCCGCGGCGGCGAAGGCCGGCCTCGCCCCCGAGATCCTCGACGCGGCCCGGCGGTCGCCCGTGTACCGCTTCGTCAAGCAGTGGGCCCTCGCCCTGCCGCTCCACGCCGAGTTCCGCACCCTGCCGATGCTCTTCTACGTCCCGCCGATGCTCCCGGTCCTCGGCTCGGTGGCGAACGGCCGCTACGACGTGGCCGGCGCGCGGAGCGAGGGGCTCGTGCCGCTCCTCTCGTCGCTCGAGCGGGCGCGCGTGCCGCTCCGGTACATGGCGCGTCTCTTCGCGGCCGGCAACGAGGACGTCGTCGCCGCCGTCTACCGGAAGCTCATCGCGGTGCGGGTCTACATGCGCGCGAAGACGGTGCGGGACGTCTCCGAGGCCGAGGCGCGGCTCGCCCTCGGCCTCGCCGGCTCGACGCCCGAGGAGGCCGAGGCCATCTACCGCCTGACGGCGACGCCGACCTACGAGGAGCGCTTCGTGGTGCCGCCGATGGCCCGCGAGGTGGCGATCGAGCAGGTGATCGATCCCTACCTGCACAAGCCGGCGGCCGGCTTCGGCTTCCGGCAGGCCCCGGAGCGGCGATGGTGAGGCGACGGCTCCTCGCGCTCTTCGCGGACATCCTCGACTACCCGGGCCCCGGGCTGGCGCGGGCGGTCGGCGCGTGCGAGGCGCTGGCGGCGTCGGCGAGCGCCGAGGCGGCGTCGCTCCTCGGCGCGTTCCGAACCTTCGTCGAGCAGACCCCCCTCGCCCGCCTCGAGGAGGTCTACACCGCCACGTTCGACCTCGACGCCGCCTGCCATCCCTACGTCGGCTACCACCTCTTCGGCGAGACCTACAAGCGGAGCGTCTTCCTCGTGGGGTTGCGCGAGCGCTACCGCGCGATCGGCTACCTGGACGGCGCGGAGCTGCCCGACCACGTCGCGGTCCTCCTCCGCTTCCTCGCGCTGACGGAGGACGCGGCGCAGGCCGAGGAGGTCGTGCAGGAGGCGCTCCTCCCGGCGCTCGAGCGGATGACCGCCGGGGCCGACGCGGGCCCGGAGGAGGCCGGGCACGAGCCGAAGCCGGCGCACTACCGGCCGGTCCTCCGCGCCCTGTACCTCGTCCTCGGAGGGGAGGCCGCGCGGGCCGCGGCCGTGTGATCCGCGGAGCCCCACGGGCCCCGAGCCAAGGAGGCCGCACCCATGGTCGACCTGCTCCTGTTCGCCGTGTTCCCCTACGTCGCCGCCGCGCTCGCCGTCGTCGGCGGGGTCTACCGGTACGCGAACGACCGCTTCTCGTTCTCGAGCCAGTCGTCGCAGTTCCTCGAGAACCGGGCCCTCTTCTGGGGCTCGGTGGCCTGGCACTACGGGGTGCTCGTCATCCTCCTCGCGCACCTCCTCGCGCTGCTCTTCCCGGGGGCATGGGCGACCCTGATCGCGTCCCCCCTGCGCCTCTACGCGCTCGAGGTGACCGGCCTCGCCCTGGCGGTCGTGACGATCGCGGGGCTCGCGGCGTTGATCGTCCGGCGGCTCTCGAGCCCGCGCGCGGCGGCCGTGACGAGCCCGATGGACTGGGTCCTGCTCGCGGCCCTTCTCGCGCAGGTCGTGCTCGGCTTCTGGGTGGCCCTCTTCTACCGCTGGGGGTCCGACTGGTACCTGCACACGGCCGTCCCCTGGCTCGTGTCGCTCGTCACGTTCTCGCCCCGCATCCAGCACGTGGCGGCGCTGCCGTGGGTGGTGAAGCTGCACATGACCGGCGCGTTCGTCCTCCTCGCCCTCTTCCCGTTCACTCGCCTCGTCCACGTCGTCACGGTGCCGATCGCCTACCTCTGGCGACCCTACCAGGTGGCGATCTGGAACCGGCGCACCGCCGCCGGGCGATAGCGCCGTGGCCTCCCGACCGGCGAACCGCCAGCTCGCGCTGGCGACCGTCGCGTTCGGGGTCGCCTTCGCGGTGTGGGGCCTCCTCCCCGGGCTGATGCCGGTGCTCGGGGAGGCGTACCGCCGCGAGGAGGGGCATCGCCTCGGCGCCGCCGCGGCGGCGCTCGTGGTCGCGATCCCGGTCGTCCTCGGCTCGCTCGGCCGCATCCCGGCCGGCATGCTGGCGGACCGGTTCGGCGGCCGCCTCGTCTTCAGCGCCCTCCTGGTCCTGGTCGCCGTTCCCTGCTTCGCCCTCGCGCTCGACCACGACGACTACGACCGGCTCCTCGTTTTCGGGCTCTGGATCGGCCTCGCGGGGGCGGCGTTCGCGGTGGGCGTCGGCTTCGTCTCGGCCTGGTTCCCGCCCGACCGGCAGGGCGCGGCGCTCGGCGTCTACGGCACCGGCAACGTCGGCCAGTCGGCGGCGGTGTTCCTCGCGCCGCTCCTCGCGACGACGATCGGCCTCGCTGCGACGTTCGCGCTCTTCGGCGCCGCCGCGCTGGCGTACGGGATCGCCTTCGCCCTCCTCGCCCGCGACGCGGCACCCGCCCGGCGCCGCGAGCCGATGGTGGCCGGCCTCCGCGCGCTCCTGGCCGACCCGGCGGCCTGGCGGCTCTCGCTCTTCTACTTCCTGACGTTCGGCGGGTTCGTGGCGCTCGGCGTCTACCTGCCGACCCTCCTGCGGGAGACGTTCGGCCTCGCCCCGGTCGACGCCGGCGCGCGGACCGCCGGGTTCGTCCTCCTCGCCACGGCGGTCCGGCCGGTCGGGGGGTGTCTCGGCGACCGGGTCGGCGGGGAGCGCGTGCTCGCGGGCGTCTTCGCGGGGGTCGCCCTCCTCGCGTGGCTCCTCGTGCTCGACTCGATCTATCCGTTCACCGTCGGCGCGCTCGGCTCCGCCGCGCTCCTCGGCCTCGGCAACGGCGCCGTCTTCAAGCTCGTCGCGCAGCGCTTCCCGCAGCGGACCGGCACCGCCACGGGGCTCGTCGGCGCGGCCGGCGGCCTCGGCGGCTTCTTCCCGCCCCTCGCGCTCGGGCTCTTCAAGGACACGGTCGGCAGCTACGCGCCCGGGTTCGCCCTCCTCAGCGTCTTCGCCCTCGTCTGCGAGCTCGTGCTCGTGCGCACGGTCGCGCCCGACGTCTGGAAGCCGACGCGGGTCGCGTCCTGATCCCCACCCTCCTCGACGCGATCGACGGGGGTCAGGTCTCGACCCGCCGACCCCCGTCACGCGGCGCGGGGCCGGCGCGGACCCGCTCGGCGAGCCGCTCGGTCTCGGGCAGCGGCGCGACGCCGAGCTCCTGCCGCAGGATCTCGCGGCAGGTCCGGTACTGGCGCAGCGCCTCGTCGCGCCGGCCGGCGCGCCAGAGCGCCTCCACGAGCCGCCGGTGGATCTCCTCCCGGATCGGGTCCACGCGGAGGGCGCGGCGGCAGCAGGCAATCGCCCGATCGAGGTCTCCCTCGCGCGCGTGGAGGCCTGCGAGCGCGGTCAGCACGTCGAGCAGGAGCTCGCGCAGGTGCTCCCGCTCGAGGCTGCACCAGTCCGCGTCCGGCTCCCCCTCGAGGAGGTCTCCCCGGTAGAGGTCGGCCGCCGTCTCGTACGCGCCGATCGCCTCCGCGATCGCCCCCGACCGCTCGGCGCGCCGGCCTGCCGCCACGGCCGCGCCGAACGCCCGCACGTCGACCCAGCAGGCGTCCCCGACGTCGAGGCGATACGCGTCGGGGGTGCGGCGGACGACCGACGCGTCGAGGACGCGGCGCAGGGCGTGGACGACGACGTGCAGCCGGCCGGCCGCGAGCGCGGGGGCCGCCCCCGGCCAGAGGATCGCCTGAAGCGTGTCGCAGGGGACCGGTCGGCCGGCGTTGACGAGGAGGACCTTGAGCAGCGTGAGCGCCTTTCGGCGGCCGACCATCTCCGGCGTCACGAG
>DASVDK010000063.1:0-3650 GCA_036381125.1 Thermodesulfobacteriota bacterium
TCGACGCGAGGCCCGGGAGGTCGCCCACGCCGTCGCCGTTCGAGTCGAGGAACGAGCGCGGGTAGACCTGGTAGATCACGCCGCGCTGCCACCAGAGGGGCTCGTCCATGCCGCCAGGATGATACACGCCCGGACCGGCCCTGGGCGGCCGCCGGCACGGAACGTGCGAACAGCCTGGTTGTGCGCGAGATCCGCCCGTCGCCTGCTCGCTGGTCCCGTTCGCCGCTCCTCGGCGTGGTGGCGGTCGTCCTCCTCGTCGCCGTGCTGTCGATCGCGCGGGCGGTCGTCGTGCCGCTGGCGCTCGCCGTCCTGCTCGCCTTCGTCCTGACGCCGGCGACCGAGCGGCTCGAGCGGTGGGGCCTGCGCCGCGCGCTCGCCGTCGCGCTGGTCATGATCCTCGCGCTCTCCGCCGTGGGGGCCTTCGGCTACGTCCTGGCGCGGCAGTTCGTCGACCTCTCGGCGCGGCTCGCCCACTACTCGGGCTCGGTCCGCGAGAAGGTGTCGAGCCTGCGCGGCGCCGGGGGCGGCGCGTTCGACCAGTTGCAGCAGACGGTCGACACGGTGAGCGAGGCGCTCGAGGACCGGGTGACCGACGCCGGCAGCGCGGCCCAGCCGGTGCGCGTCGTCCCCTCCGACCCGACCGCGGTCGAGCGGTTCCGGAACACCGTCGCGCCGGTGATCGAGCCGCTCGCCACGGCGGGGATCGTCGTCATCCTCGTGGCCTTCATGCTCGGCCAGCGCGAGGACCTCAGGAACCGCCTCATTCGCCTCGTCGGCAAGGGGCGCCTCACCCTCACGACGCGAACGCTCGACGAGGTCGGGGAGCGGGTGAGCCGCTACCTGGTGACCCAGCTCCTCATCAACGCCGGGTTCGGCAGCCTGGTGACGGCCGGTCTCGCCGCCATCGGCGTGCCGTACGCGATGCTGTGGGGCGCCCTCACCGTGGTGCTGCGCTTCGTGCCGTACATCGGCTCGGCCATCGCCCTGGTGCTGCCGGCGCTCCTCGCCGTCGCCGTCTTCCCCGGCTGGCGCGAGACGCTCCTCACGGTGGCGCTCTTCCTCGCCCTCGACGTCCTCGCCGCGTACGTCGTCGAGCCGCTCGTCGTGGGCCACCGGACCGGCGTCTCGTCCATGGCGCTCCTGGTCTCTGCGCTCTTCTGGACCTGGCTCTGGGGGCCGGTGGGGCTCCTCCTCTCCACCCCCTTCACCGTCAGCCTCGCGGTGCTCGGCCGGCACGTGCGCGAGCTGGAGTTCCTCGGCATCCTGCTCGGCGACGAGCCGCCGCTCGAGAGCGATCTGCGCTTCTACCAGCGGCTCGTCGCGGGCGACGAGGACGAGGCGGGCGAGATCGTCGACCGCCAGCTCGCCACGCACTCGGCCGAGGAGGTGTACGACCGGGTCGTCGTGCCGGCGCTGGCGCTCGCGGAGCGCGACCGGCTGCGCGGGGAGATCGGCGACGACGACCACGCCTTCGTGGTCGCGGCCGCGCGGCGCGTCGTCGAAGGGGTCGAGGCGCCGGCCGGCGAGGCGGCCGGGGAGGCCGATCGCCCCAGGGCGCAGATCCTCGCCGCCGCCGCCCGCTCGGCGGCGGACGACCTCGGCGTCGAGATGCTCGCGCGGCTCTTCGCGCCGCTCGGGTGGACGGGCGAGCGGGCCGGCGCGGCGACGCTGGCCGGCGAACGGGTCGAGCGCGCGGAGGCCTCCGCGCCCGACCTGGTCTTGCTGGTGGCGCTCCCGCCGGGCGGCATCGCCCACACGCGGTACGCGCTCAAGCGGCTGCGGTCCCGGTGCGCGGCCCTGCGGATCGTCGTCGTGCGACCGGGCGTGGGCGAGCTGGCCGAGGGCGAAGCGGCCCGGCTGCGCGAGGCGGGGGCCGACGAGGTTGCCCCGAGCCTCGCCGCGGCGCGCACCCTCGTCGCCGCCCTCCTGGCCTCGGCCCTGGTTCGGCCGGCTCCCACGGCCGGGGAGCCGCCGCTCACGATGGCCGCGGCGGAGGGGTGAGGACCGGGCTACCGTAGTCGGCCGAGGTCGAGGTTCAGCTCCTCGAGCCGCATCAGGGCGACGCCGACCCGCTCGGTCTCCTCCGGCGAGAGGGTGCCGGCCGGCACGAAGCCGTAGACGTAGAGCAGGCTCACCGGGCCCGCGCGGGCCGGCCCCCTCCGGCACGGCGCGGCCGACCACCGTGCTCCGCCGGCCGAAGACGGTCGGCCGACGTCACGCGGCACGCTCGCCGGCGTTCACGCCGGGAATCCGCACGACGAAGACGCTGCCGCGCCCGAGCCCCTCGCTCTCCGCCCAGATCCGCCCGCCGTGCAGCATCACGATCTGGCGGCAGATCGCCAGCCCGAGCCCGGCCCCGCGCCGGCGTCGCGGCCGCTCGTCGGCGGCGACGCGGCGCGCCTGGTAGAAGGGCTCGAAGATGCGCTCCAGCTCGTCCGCGTCGATCCCCTCGCCGGTATCCCGGACTCGAACCACCGCCGCTCCTCCCTCCACGCACGCGCTGACCTGCACGCGCCCCCCCACCGGCGTGAACTTCACCGCGTTGACGAGGAGGTTGGTGAACACCTGCTCGAGCTTGAGGCGGTCGCCCAGGACCGGACGGCTCGCGCCGGGCGCGATGTCGAGCGTGACCCCCTTTTCCCGGGCCTGCGCCGCCACCACGTCGGCGCTCGACGCGAGGACGGCCCCCAGGTCCACCGGGGCGAGCGCCAGGTGCTCCTGGCCGGCGGCCAGCTTCGACGCGTCGAGGAGGTCCTCGATGAGGGCGGCCATCTGCTCGAGGTTGCGCACCGCCACGGCGATCAGGGCGTCGGGCGGCTCCTTGAGGCTGCCCGCCACCGCCTTCCGGAGCAGGCGGACGTTGCCGAGCGCGGAGGTGAGCGGCGTGCGCAGCTCGTGCGAGGCGCGCGCGAGGAAGGCGTCTCGGCTGCGGATCGCCCCCTGCGCCTGGCGGATCGCCTCCTGTGCCGCCCGGAAGAGGCGAGCGTTGTCCACCGCCACCGCCGCCCGCTGCGCCAGCTCCGTGGCGAGCTGGAGGTCCTCGGAACCGTACCGCCGGCTCGACGACAGGAAGGTGACGACGCCGACGGTCCGCCCCCGGGCGACGAGGGGCACCGCCATGCAGGACACGAGACCGAGCCGCCTGAGGAGGTCGAGCTGCCGCGCGTCCTGGCTCACCGACTCCATCCAGACGTCGGTCACGTCGGGCACCAGCTCCGGCTTGCCGCTGTGGAAGGCCGCGACGGCCGGGCGCGGGCCGTGGACCTCGTCGGATCCCGCGTGGAGCGCCTGGAGGAGCGCCTCGCGAGCCGGGTCGACGTGCGCCGCGGCGAACGGCCGCGTGGCGTGGTCGGGGTCCGCGAGGTCGACCAGGCAGCCGTCGGCCAGCACGGGTACGACCAGATGCGCCACGGCGCGCAGCGTCGCCTCGTAATCGAGGGAGGCGCCGATCTGCGTGCTCGCGCCCGCGAGGAACGCCAGGCGGTCGCGCGCGGCGCGGGCCTCGGCGACCGCCCGGCTCTCACGGTCGCGCGCGGCCTCGAGCCTCGCCGCCATGGCGTTCACGTGGTCGGCGAGCTGACCGATCTCGTTGCGGGCGTCCACCTGGACCCGATGCGCCAGCTCGCCGCGGCTGAGGGCCGTGACGCCCT
>DASVDK010000064.1:0-4952 GCA_036381125.1 Thermodesulfobacteriota bacterium
GGTACGAGGCGGAGCAGGTCTTCGGCCCCTGGGGCCCGTCGGTGGTGCGGGAGCCGGCGAGCGTCTACGTCACGGCGCGCGGAGCGATCGCCTCGGCACGAACGCGAACTCGGTCCGGACCGAGTTGGTCCTCGAACGGCCGCCCGCCATAGACCGCGAGGGCGGCGGGACGATATGGGGCGCCATGCCGCCCCGCCGGCTCATAACAGGCTCAAGTGGGACCGGTGGCCGGCGGCGCCCCGGAGGGCCCGGGAGCCCGCGCACGTGATTCCGCACCATTGCTCTAAGAGCTGGCGGGCGTGTGTTTGGATCGGCCAGCCCCCGAGCAGCAAGGAGCGCCGATGGCCGACTGGGCAGCTTCGGTCACCGCAATCGCGACACCCATCCTTGCCGGTGTCGCGATCTTCCAGGACTGGATCGGTACGCTGATCGCGAGATCGCCTCGCACCGCGAGCATGACGCCGCGCACCAGAAGCCGCGGAAGCCGCAAATGCTCCCCGCCTGCGGCCCTGTGCCGTCCGGAGCGCTCTAGAGGCCCATCGAGATGAACTTGGTCTCGAGGAAGGGCTCCATCCCCTCGCGGCCCCCCTCGCGGCCGATCCCGCTCTCCTTCCAGCCGCCGAAGGGCGCCTGCGGCACCGACGGCATCGCGTCGTTGGCGCCGACGATGCCGTACTCGAGCCGCTCGGCGACGCGCCAGACCCGCCCCACGTCGCGGCTGTAGAAGTAGGCCGCCAGCCCGTACGGCGTGTCGTTGGCCTTCCGGATGACCTCGTCCTCGGTGTCGAACGGCTCGATCGGCGCGACCGGCCCGAAGGTCTCCTCCTTCATGATCCGCATGGAGTCCTTGATGCCGGTGAGGACCGTCGGCTCGTAGAAGTACCCCTTCGCGAACGCGCCGTCGCGGCGGGGCTTGCCGCCGAGGAGCACCGCGGCGCCCTGCGCCACGGCGTCGGCCACGTGGGCCTCGACCTTCTTGAAGCCCTGCTCGTCGATCAGGGGACCGACCTGGACGCCGTCGTCGAGCCCGTTGCCCATCTTGAGCCGGGCGACCCGCTCGGTGAACTTCCGGGTGAACGCGTCCACCACCGATCGGTGCACGTAGAGGCGGTTCGCGCAGACGCAGGTCTGCCCCATGTTGCGGAACTTGGTCGCGACCGCGCCGTCGGCCGCCGCGTCGAGGTCGGCGTCGTCGAAGACGATGAAGGGCGCGTGACCGCCCAGCTCGAGCGACACCTTCTTCACCTGGTCGGCCGCCTGCCGCATGAGGAGCTTGCCGACCTCGGTGGACCCGGTAAAGGTCACCTTGCGCACGGCCGGGTTCGACAGCAGCTCGGCGCCGACCTCGCGCGGGTCGCGCGACGTGACGATGTTGACGACGCCGGGCGGGAAGCCGGCCTCGAGGAAGACCCGGCCCAGGGCGAGCGCCGAGAGGGGCGTCTGCTCGGCCGGCTTGACGACGACCGTACAGCCCGCCGCGAGCGCCGGCGCGATCTTGCGCGTGATCATGGCGCTCGGGAAGTTCCAGGGAGTGATGGCGGCGACGACGCCGACCGGCTGCCGGAGGACCACGAGCCGCTTCGTCGTGACCGAAGCCGGGATGGTCTCGCCGTAGACCCGCATCGCCTCGCCGGCGTACCACTCGAGGAAGCCGGCCGCGTAGGCGACCTCGCCGCGCGCCTCGGCCAGCGGCTTCCCCTGCTCCGTCGTCATGAGCCGCGCCAGCTCCTCCTTGCGCTCGAGCATGAGCTGGCACGCCTTCATGAGCGCGTCGGCTCGCGTCCTGGCGGTGGCCGTGGACCACCCGGGGAAGGCGCGGGCGGCCGCGTGGATGGCCTGGCGGGCCTCGGCCGCCCCCGCGTCGGCGACCTTTGCGATGACGTCGCCGGTCGCCGGGTTGGTCACCTCGAAGACGGCCTTCGATGCCGCCTCGACCCATTCGCCGCCGATGAGGAGCCGTTCCGTCTGCGCCATGCCCTCGTTTGCCTCCGGTGCGCGGCGACGCGCATAAGCTGGCGTCGTCGCGTGACTTTGTGCGTGAAACCCACCGGGGAGTCTACCGCGAACCGGGCGCCCCGGCCAGGCGGCGCGCGCCGGCCCTCGCAGCCGCTCGCCGCACGCGATGCCGATCGACCGGCCCGCGAACTCGCCGCCGAGACGGGCGAGGCCATGCCATATCGTCTTCAAGGGCGACGAGGTCTCGAAGACCGACGTGGTGGACTGGAGATCGCCTGCCCTACCCGACGGCGTGGCCGTGGCGGATCAGGCGGGCGACGAGGAGGTCGACGAGGTTACGGGTCTGGGGCGGGAGCGAGACGAACTCGATCCCCATGCCCGGAGGCCGGCCGGGCGACGCAGCGGCGCGCGCGCCCGCCGGGTTCACCCAGACGACCCGGCCGGTGCCCTGGAACTCGCGCCGCGAGTTCGGCAACTGCAGGCGCAGGACCAGCGCGGTGCCCGGCGGGTACGTGCGCTCGCCCATCACGTAGAGGCCGGTACGGGAGAGGTTGTAGAGGTAGCCGGTCACGTCCGCCTGGCCGACGCCGTAGAGGAGCGGCACGCGCACCGGGACGCGGGCGCTGTCGCGCGACTCGACCCCTCCGGCGCCGCCCGCGAGGTAGCTGCGCAGGCGGCGTCCGAGCCGGGCACGGGTGAAGGGACGGCCGAGGGCCGCGTCGGCGCCGCAGGCGCGGGCGCGCGCCTGGGCCTCGGGCCCTTCGTCGCCGGTGACGAGAAGGATCGGCACCGCGTCGAACCCGGGCACCCCGCGCACCGTACGGCAGAGGCCGCCCAGGTCCTCGCACCGCTCGGAGAGGAGGACGAGACGCGCCCGGGCTTGCCGCAATGTGTCGCCGACGCGTTCGGGCGCGCAGGTCACCACCGGCAGCCCGAAGCGTGCGAGCGCCGCTTTCTCGAGTTCCTGCAACGGCTTCGACGCGTCGACCAGAAGGATGCTCATCCGGGTTCAGAGGCCTGTCTCGAGGTCCACGCCCTGCCGGCGTTCGAAGCAAGAAGCAGGCCGCACCCGGTCATCGCTGTCCGGCGATCCAGGCCCGAATCCGCTCCCGATCCTTCGGCCGGAGGTTCATGAAGCGGACGCCCATGCCGAGGTGCTCCTGTCCCCAGACCACCTCGCCCAGCACGACGATGGGCAGCGCATCGCCCGGCAGGTTGAAGCGGATGGAGATGAGGGTGCCGGGCGGCAGGGGGGACATCGTGTCGATGAAGAGGCCGTCGACCGACAGATCGGTGAGCCGCCGGGTGACGCTGGGGCTGTCGCTCGAGTACTCGATCTCCGCGACGAGGGCGACCCGCCTGGAGGCGCGGCGCTCGCGCTCGCCGCCTGGCCGTCCCGGTCCCTGGCTCATGCGCTGCCTCCCTCCGCGCGGGGCCTTCGCCCTCGCGGTTCCGTGGGGTCGACCGGCCCGGCACGCTTCCGGGACCGGCGTTGCGTGGTCAGGCGTCGCAGGTCGCCCCAGCTCGCGATCCCCTCGTCCGCGCACTGCTCGAGGAAGCGGGTCAAGACGAGAGCGGTGACCTCGGCGTCGCCGAGGGCGCGGTGCCGCCCGTCGAAGGCGAAGCCGTAGTAGTCCGCGACCGTGTCGAGGTTCATGCGCGGCACGGCGTCGGCCAGGAGCCGGCGTCCGAGCCGCACCGTGCAGAGCGTCGGCCGCTCGAGCGGGCGCCCCGTGGCGGCGCTGAGCTCGGCGTCGAGGAATCGTCCGTCGAAGGCCGCGTTGTGCGCCACGACCACCGAGTCGCCCACGAAGGCCCGCACGTCGCCCGCGACCGCGGCGAAGGGCGGCGCGCCTTCCACCATCTCGTCGTCGATGCCGGTCAGCCGCGTGACGAACGGCGGGATCGGCCGGCCCGGGTGGACGAAGCTCTGGAACCGCTCGGCGATCCGGCCCCCTGCGACGCGGACCGCGCCGATCTCGATGACCCGGTCGACCCCCGCGCGGCAACCGGTGGTCTCGAGGTCGACGACGGTGAACGTGAGGGCGTCGAGCGCGGTGTCGGCGGGCGGATCGTACGGACCGCCGCCGGCCACCGGCGGCACGGCGAGCCGCCAGCGATCGGGGGGGTCGAGACGGAACCGCGCGTCGCTCTCGAGGAGGCGGCGCACCTCGAGGCTCACGGCCGCCAGGAGCGACTCGCCGCCGCTCGGCTCCGCCAGCCTGAGGGCCCGCCGCGCGAGTTCGGTCTGCGAGAGCCCGTCGGGCGCCGCGGCCAGGAGTCCGTACAGGGACGCCAGCATCCGCGCGGATTCTCGCCCAAGGCCACGGGGGCTGTCAACGATCTGCACGGCCGGGCGGCCTACTCCTCGCCCGCGACCGCCCGATAGCCCGCGAGGCAGGCCTCCACCGCGACGTCGGCGGCCTCGCCCATCCGGTCCCGCACCGCCCGGACGACCGACTCGCGGTCGACCACGTGCGTGAGCGCCGTGATCGCCCCGAGCGCCACCAGCGCCTCGGCGGCCGGCGGCGGCGGCTCCGGCGCCGCCCCTTCCGCGCCGAGGCGGGCCAGGTCGAGCGTGACGACCCGCTTCGCCAGGGCCGACAGCTCCTGCGCGAGCGCCTCGGCGTCCGGGTATCGGGTTCGGCCGAGCTTGGCATCGAGCGTCGGCCAGGCATGGACCGGCACGATCGCGGCCCCGCCCGGGGCGAGGTAGCGCGCGAGCCGCCGCGCCTCCCCGGTCTCGAGGCCGACCAGGAGCCCGGCGGACGCGCGCGGCACCTTGGGGCTCGCCGCCGGCCCGATGCGCACGTGGGCCCGGACGCCGCCGTGGAGCCTGGCCTCGCTCAGGTCGAGCCAGTACTGCACGGTGTAGCCCTCGAGGCGGGCCGCCGCGGCCACCACCTCGGCCAGCAGCGGCACGTGCTGGCTCGCGAGCCCGCCGGCGACGAGGTCCCACTGCGGGTCGGCCGCCGCGCGCGCGGCGGCCGGCGCGG
>DASVDK010000065.1:0-8601 GCA_036381125.1 Thermodesulfobacteriota bacterium
ACTACCTGTTCCTGATCGAGTACTCCAGGCTCTTCGCGCTCGGCGCCGCCCGCGCGCCGGACCTCGCGACGATGACACGCATGTCCGACCTGCTCCACGCGACGCTGGTCACGGAGATGGACCTGCACCGGGGCTACGCGGCGGAGTTCGGCATCACGCCGGAGGCGCTCGAGGCCGAGCGGATGGCGCCCACGACGCAGGGCTACACCGACTTCCTGCTCCGGACGGCGACCGTCGGCGACTACCTGGAGCTGGTCGCCGCCCTGCTGCCCTGCACGTGGGGGTTCCACGAGATCGGCGAGCGGCTGGCCGCGCGCGGGCGCCCGGCCGATTCCCGCTACGCGAAGTGGATCGACATGTACGCGTCGCCGGAGTTCGGCGCGCTGGCGGACTGGTGCCGCGGCCTCCTCGACCGGCTGGGCGCCGGGCAGCCGGAAGCGGAGCTGGCCCGGGCGGAGGCCGCGTTCGTGACCTCGAGCCGCTACGAGCTGGCCTTCTGGGAGATGGCCTACCGGCTCGAGCGCTGGCCGACGTGACCCCCGGCCGGGGCGTTCCGGCTGGTCGCGCAACCGGCCTCTGCAGGCGGGCCCTCAGGACCGCCGCTCCTCGCGGGGAGACTGCCGGCCCTGGACGGCGCGGACGACGCCGACGATCGCGATGACCAGGAGCACTGCGGGCAGCACCCAGAAGGCGAGCGGCACCGCGAGCGTGAACAGCGCGACGGCGACCACGGCGGCCACGACCAGTGCGAGGACCCAGTACGGCATGGCGGGCCGGGGTGCAAGGCGCATGCGCCCGCGCGGCCACCTGGCGGGCGCAGCCGATACTGTCAATTGGTCGTTGGGCGAGGTACCGTCTTGTCGAGGACGTGGCCCTGGGGAGGGTGGCAACCGTGGCCCGTTTGACGAAGCGACACTTCGAGATGCTCGCCGAGGTCCGTTACGCGCTGCGGCGATTCCTCCGGTTCGGGGAGGACGCCGCGCGAAAGGCCGGCCTGACGCCGCAGCAGCACCAGTTGCTCCTCGCGGTCAAGGGCTTTCCCGGGCGCGACTGGGCGACGGTGGGCGAGGTGGCCGAGCGCCTCCAGTTGCGACATCACAGCGCCGTCGGCCTCGTCGACCGCGCGGAGCAGCTCGGCCTCATCCACCGCAAGCCCGACCCGGACGATCGCCGGGTCGTCAGGATCTCGCTCACCGCAGCGGGCGACCGCGCCCTCGCGCGCCTCACCGGGCTGCACGTGGTGGAGCTGAAGCTCCTCGGGCCGAAGCTGGCCCTCGTGGCCAACCTGGCCGCGCCGCGCGGCGCCCCGGCAAGGCGGACGCGCGTCGCGTCCAAGGGGAGGCGCCGGGCCGCCCGCTAGAATGGGGTCAGGCCTTTCCATTTTCCACGCCCCTCGGCCCGGCCCGCCGTGCGGTGCCGCTCGACTCGGTCCGGACCGGGCTGGACCTCGGCCGGCCGCCCGCCGGAGCGCCGGCAGAGCGGTCCATGGGCGGCACGCGGGGACGGGCGCGGACCCTGCCGACGCGCCGGGCGACGCGCGCGTTACGGCCTGAGCCCCACCGACGCGAACGCCCGGTCCATCGCGTCCTCCACGTCGACGAGCGACTCGGTGAAGACGAGCTGGGCGCATCCGCACGCCGGGCAGGTCGCCGCGGGCGCCGTGAGCGTCACCTCCACGGGGGCGAAGGCCGGCCAGTCGGGCTGGGCGTGGACGAGGCCGGTCGCCGTGTGCGGCCGGCGGACCGGGTCGGTGAGCGGCGCCCGACAGGCCACGCAGGTGTGCCGGGTCTTGAGGAGCCCCACGGTGTCGGCCACCGGGATCGCCGCGCCCGCCCAGATGGCCCCCGACAGCGCCGCCGCGAACTCCGGCCAGTAGTAGACCCGCTCGTGCCCTGCCGGGCAGGCGAGACAGGGCATGCCCTTCAACTCGATCCGCGCCGAGGCCGCGGCGCCCCGCGCTTCGGTGATCGTGGAGGCCCTGAGCCGTGCTCGACAGACGTGACAGGTTCGCATGCGGGGGTCTCCGCGGCCAGTGAACGCAGCCCGCTGGCGCGTCCGGCGTCAGGGTAGCGGCGGGGGGGGGTCGCCGCAAGGCGGGGGCGCCTCCAGCACGTCGCGCACCTTCCGCACGAGCGCCTCGCCGGTGAAGGGCTTGGCGATGAAGGCCTCCTGGGCGTCGATCCGCACCCGGTCGAGCACGGCGCTCTCCGCGTAGCCCGACGTGAAGAGCACCCGGATCCCGGGGTGAGCGGCCGAGACGCGCGCCGCGACCTCGGGGCCCGTTCCGCGGGGCATCACGACGTCGGCGAGGAGGAGGTCGAGCGGCGCCTCGCGGCGCGTCGCGATGGCCAGCGCCTGCTCGCCGTCGGCCGCGACGAGGACCGTGTAGCCCGCCTGCTCGAGGACGCGCCTGGCGATGTCGCGCACCGCCTCGTCGTCCTCGACGAGGAGGATCGCCCCCCGCCCGCCCGCCGGTCGCGGCGGCGGCGCGTCCGGCACCCGCCCCTGCGGCGGGCGAGATACCCGACCTCGCGGGCGAGACGCCCGGCCGCACGGCTCGTCCACGGACGGCAGGTAGATCGTGAAGGCGGCGCCGTGACCCGGCTCGCTGTCCACCCAGACGTACCCGCCGCTCTGCTTCACGATGCCGTACACCGTCGCCAGACCGAGCCCGGTCCCCTTGCCCGGCGCCTTGGTGGTGAAGAACGGCTCGAACACGTTCGCACGCGTGTGGGCGTCCATCCCGCCGCCGGTGTCCGAGACGGTCATGCGCGTGTAGCGGCCCGGGCGCATCACGCCGTGCCGCTCCGCGCCGGCTTCCTGGACCTCCGCGTTGGCCGTCTCGATGGTGAGCGTTCCGCCCGCCGGCATCGCGTCGCGCGCGTTGAGCGCCAGGTTCATGAGCACCTGCTCGAGCTGCCCCGGATCGGCCCTGACCGGCCGGAGCGCGGGGGCGGTCGAGGTCGCCAGCCGGATGTCCTCCCCGATGACCCGGCGCAGCATCTGCTCCATGCCGGTCACGACGGCGGTGAGGTCGAGGACGCGCGGCTCCAGGACCTGCTGGCGGCTGAAGGCGAGGAGCTGCCGCGTGAGCGAGGCGGCTCGCACGCCGGCCCGCCTGATCTCCTCGAGGTCGTTGCGGAGCCGGTCCCCCTGGGGAACGCGCGCGAGCGCCAGCTCGGCGAAGCCGGTCACGGCCGTCATGAGGTTGTTGAAGTCGTGCGCGATCCCGCCGGCGAGACGGCCGACCGCCTCGAGCTTCTGGGCCTGGCGGACCTGCGCCTCGAGACGCCTCTGCTCGCTCGTGTCCTGGAAGGTGACGACCTTCCCCACGACGCGGCCGTCCTCGAGCAGCGGCGTCGCGGTGTAGGCGATCGGGAAGGGGGTCCCGTCCCGCCGCCAGAACTGCTCGTCGTCGCCGCGGCGCACGACCCCGTCGCGGACCGCGTGGTACATCGGGCAGAGCGCTCGCGGGTAGGGGCTGCCGTCCTGCCGGGTGTGGTGGATCAGCTCGTGCTGCGCTCGGCCGATCAGCTCCTCGGGCGTCCAGCCGAGCATCCGGGCGGCGGCCGGGTTCACGAAGGTGAAGCGCCCCTCGAGGTCGACGCCGAAGATCCCTTCGCCGGCCGAGTTGAGGATCAGCTCGTGCTGCCGCCGCAGGCGCTCGAGCGCCGCCGCGGCCCCGCCCGACCGCGGCTCGGCCGGCCGGGCCAGCGCGGAGGCCAGGAGGAGCCCGACCGCCACGCCGAGGACGAGCGCAAGGCCGAGTGCGGCCTGCACGATCGACAGCGCGACGGCGGCCAGCCCGACGGCGGCCAGCGTGACGACGAGCCCGGCGAGGAGTTGCAGGCGGCGTCGCGGGCATGCGGGCGGAGGGGGGGCAGTCGCCACGGGGCACCTCGCCGTCGGGGTCCGGTTTCGCGGTCGCCGGACGCAACGGCCGCGAGAGGTCGGCTACCGGTTATACGTGGCTTTCGGGGCCGCGACAACAGGAACGTTCGGGGCGGGGAGGTGGAACCGCGCGACCCCGTCGGGCTCTAGGACTTGGCCTCGTCGGGGCGCTTCCGGCGGAGGTGGTAGCGGAAGTCGCAGAAGGGCGCGCCCTCCATGATCGTCTGCGTCCGGGTCAGCTCGATGTCGGGGCTGAAGCCCTCGACGAGGGCGGCGTCGCGATTGCACGAGAGGTAGCGGCCGAGTTCCGGGATGCCGAGGCGCCGGTACATCTCCGCGTACCGGCAGCGGCGCACGTTGAAGGCGACGGCGCGGTCGGACTTCTCGAGCCACTCGAGTTCGAGGGCGCCGCCTCGCGTCCAGGGCTCCCAGATCTCCCCGAGCGCCCGCATGGTCCCGCCGCCGGCTTCCTGCGCGAGCCGCGCGCCGTGCTCGCGCGCGAGCCCTTCGATGACCTCGGCCAGGATCGGCAGGACGGCCTCGTCGCCGAAGCGCTCGCGGAACGCCCGCACCAGCGGCGCGATGACGCCCGCCTCGATCTCGCGCCTGGCGAGGATGCCGAGGGCGGCGACTTCCGGGTTCGTGTCCGCCATGGCAACGATGATACCATGCGGCGCATGGCGACGCTGCTCCTCTTCGCTCTCGGGGTCGCCGTCCTCTCGGCATGGGCGGCGGCCGCCGTCATGGTCGTGCGCGGGGTCTCCCGCGTCCGGGCGCTCGGCGCCGTCACCGAGCCCTATGCGCCGTGGCGGCCGGCCGAGGCGCCGGCCGTGAGCGCCATCGTCCCGGCCCGCGACGAGGCCGCGGCGCTCGAACGGGCGATCCGCTCGCTCCTCGCGCAGGACTACCCGGCGCTCGAGGTCATCGCGGTCGACGACCGGTCGAGCGACGAGACCCCCGCCATCCTGGCCCGGCTCGCGGCCGAGGACGCGCGCCTGACGGTCGTGCGCGTCGACCGCCTGCCCATGGCCGAAGACGGCACCCCCGCCTGGCTCGGCAAGTCTTACGCGCTCGCCCGGGGCGCCGAGCGCGCGAGGGGCGAGTGGCTCCTCTTCTGCGACGCGGACGTCGAGCACGACCCGACCGTGGTCTCGCGCGCCGTTCGCGTCGCGGTGCGCGACGGGCGGGAGCATCTGACGCTGCTGCCGCGCGTCGAGCCGTCCGGGACGCTGCAGCGCGCCTTCCTCGGCGCCTTCGGGCTCGCCCTGCTGCTCGCTCGACGCGTCTGGGACGTACCCGACCCGAAGAGTCGCGCCTCGGTCGGCGTCGGCGCGTTCAACCTCGTCCACCGCGCGATCTACAGCCGGTTCGGCGGGCACGCCGCGCTGCGCCTCGAGGTCATCGACGACATGGCGCTCGCGCAGGAGGCGAAGCGGGCGGGCGGGCGGAGCGAGGCGCTCTTCGCCGACGGCCTCGTCCGGCTCCGGTGGTACCCCTCGGTCCGCGCGATGGTCGAGGGCTTCACGAAGAACGCCTTCGCCGCGGTCGGCTTCTCGCTGCCGGCGGCGGTCGGCGCGGTGACCGTCCAGGCCCTGCTCGGCCTCGGGCCGTACCTCGGCGCGCTGTTCGCGCCCGGGATCGCCCGCGTCCCGTACCTGCTCGCCGTGGCCGGCATCACCGCCGGCTTCGGCATCTACGGGCGGCGCGAGCCGGAGCAGGCCCGCCTCTCGGACGCGGTCCTCTTCCCCGTGGCCGTGCTGCTCCTCATGGCGAGCTTCGCCCGGTCCACCTGGGCGACGCTCGCGCGGGGAGGGGTCGAGTGGCGGGGGACGCGCTATCCGCTGGCGCGCCTACGGGAGGGGAGCCGGTTTCGCGCCTGACCGCGACGGCTCCGGGGCGAGCCACCTGGCGCGCAGCCGGACGAAGATGCCGCGGACGACCAGCGGCGCGTCGACGCAGACGCCGGCCGACTCGCCCGGCGCGAGCGTCTCCGGCTCGAGCGGCACGCGGACGAGGCTGAGCCGTTGCATCAGGGGCCCCGGTCCGCCGAGCAGTTCGACCCATGCGGCGGCCTCGTGGGCCGTCCGGTCGTCGCGGTTCTCGATCCTGAGGCAGAGCCGGCGCTCCGCGGGAGCGGGGACGTGCCACCAGGTGCGGTCGACCGTGACGAGCCGTCCCCGGCGCAACGGCGCGTGGCTCCGCTCGGCTGCGTCGGCGGTCGTTGCCGCGACGAGCACGAGAGCGGCGATGGCCGCGACGGCTCCGCTCACCCCAGGCCCTCCCTCCGGACGGCTCGCACGGCCTGCAAGGGGCGAGCCCCCTACGAATGATACGATGACGGCATGTATCTGACCATCCAGCTTTCGCGCTACGACTTCGCCGAGGGCCACCGGGTGCGGCAGCCGCCGTACGTCACGCTCGACGGCGCCGCCTGCGAGCGCTTCGCGCATCTGGCCGCGGCGGCCGGTCTGTTCACGCCTTCCGGCAGCCAGCCGCGCTTCTACCCGGACCTCCGCGCGGCGGCCACCGAGCGCGACCCCGAGTCGGACGGCCCGGCCGACAGCCCGCCGGACCGGCCGCCGGGCGTTCGGTGGCGCGACTACAACCGGCTCATCGACGAGTGGCGGACGTCCATGGGGCTCCACAACGGCGAGCGCGCGTTCCTGCTCGACGCGGCCCAGGTGGCGAGACTCGCCTCGGGCCTCGCGGCCCCGGACCTGGCCGAGCGGCTCGTCGAGGCGGCCCGCGCCGCGGGCGTGACGCCGCTGCCGACCGCACGGGAGATCCGGGCGACGGTCTCGTCGGTCTTCGACCGCGTCCGCCCCATGGTCGAGGAGGCCGCGGCGCGCGGTCAGGGGATCTGGATCGCGGAGTCGACGTGACGGACCGGCGCAGGCGCTAAGATCGGGCCGGAAGGAGACGACTCATGGCCGACGCCTACGGGCGCCGCACGGTCGATGCGATGATCGAGATCCCGCGCGGCAGCCGGAACAAGTACGAATGGGACGCCAGGCGTGGCGCGTTCCGACTCGACCGGGTCCTCTACTCCTCGGTGCACTACCCGGCGGACTACGGCTTCATCCCCGGGACCCTGGCCGAGGACGGCGACCCGCTGGACATCCTCGTGCTCGTGCAGGAGCCGTCCTTCACCGGCTGCCTCATCGAGGCGCGCCCCATCGGGATGCTCGAGATGGCGGACGACAAGGGCCGCGACCTGAAGGTCCTCGCGGTGCCGGCGGTCGATCCGCGCTTCGCGGAGATCGACGACCTCGCGAAGCTGCCGCAGCACTGGCAGCTCGAGATCGCCGAGTTCTTCGAGATCTACAAGCGGCTCGAGAACAAGCGCACCGACGTGGGGGAGTGGCACCGGCTGGACGCGACGTGGATGGCGATCGCCGAGGCGTTCGATACGGCGCGCCGCGCCGCCGGCGAGCCGGTCGTGTCGCTCACGTCGATGAAGCTGCCGCCCCGTTCCTGACGGATGGAGCGCCGCGCCAGGCACGGACGGTGCCGGCCGAGCGGGACGGCCGGCTCAGCTCCCCTCCCGCCGCTCGGGGTCCCTCCCGCCGTCGATCACGCGGAAACCGAGACGCTCGGCACGTCGTACGGCGGGACCCGCGCGTCTCGGCGCCGGCTCGCCCGAGACCGACGCCATCTCGCGCTCGAGCGCCTCGATGCAGTCGGCCATCGTCCGGCCTTCGACGACGGCTCCGTCGTCGCGCGATTCGAGGAAGAGCAGGACGCGCTGGCGGTCGGCGGTCAGCGTGAAGAAGTGCAGCTCGAAGCCGAGACAGGCCATCGCGCGATGAAGACGCTGGGTGAGATTCATGGGCGCGGGATGCTACAGGAAAGCGCTTCCGGAGGCAAGCGTGTAGACGACTTGACGGGGCGCGTCGAGCAGACGAGGCCCCGGTCCGTGCGGCTAGCGCTCGCTCGAAGCAACAATTCTTCTTTCCAGCGGAGAATTCGGGTATAGTGGCGCCGAGCAGCGGGCCGAAGAGCCTAGTTTCTGCGCAATCTTACGGGGGTGGAACGATGGCGAAGACGACGGCCAAGCGGTCGTCCAGGAAGGCGGCGCCCAAGAAGCGGAGCGTCGCCGCGAAGGCCAAGGCGAAGCCGGCCAAGAAGAAGACAGCCGCCCGCAAGCCAGCAAGGAAGACAGCCGCCCGCAAGCCTGCACGCAAGACCGCCGCGCGTAAGCCGGCCGCCCGCAAGCCGGCCGCCCGCAAGGGCACGGCCCGGACGGCCGCGAAGAAGAAGGCGCCGGCCAGGAAGAAGACGACCGCGCGCAAGACGACGACCAGGCCCAGGGCCCCCGCGGCCCCGAAGCCGGCCCCGAGCCCCACCACGCCGTCGGGCGGGCCGTCGCCCGCAGCCCCGAAGCCGGCCCCGTCTCCTGCGTCGGGTGGATTCGGCGGCACGCCGATGGCGCCGCGGCCCCCCATGCCGCCGGCCGGTGGAGGGATGGGGCTTCCCAGGCCGCCGGCGCCGCCGCCGGTCACCCCGCGGCCCGAGCCGCCGCAGCCGCCCTCGACCGGCGGCGGCATGCCGGGCTCGAGCGCGCCGTCGAGCGGAGGCGGCCTGCCGCCGCGCCCGGAGTGGCCGCCGAAGCCGGGCGGCAGCGGTCAGAGCTAGTCCCCTCCTGCCAGGCCGCCGGGAGGCCCCGGTCCCGCGGCTCGGCCACGGCCGCGGGGAGGCCAGGGAGGCGTC
>DASVDK010000066.1:0-21491 GCA_036381125.1 Thermodesulfobacteriota bacterium
CGGCCGCGCGCGTACGCTGCACCCGGTCGGCGACGTGCCGGATCCGGTCGATCGTGGCGACCGATGTGCCGCCGTACTTCTGGACGATGAGCGACAAGGGTGTCCGACTCCGAGGGGGTCTCCGAAGACGCGCAATCCGAAAGGGTTGCGTACCCGACCTGGCGTGTCAAGCGCTGCTTCGCCGTGCTGGCTCGCCGCGCCTGTTCGGCGCCCGGCCCGGGTGGTAGGCTTGAGCCCTCGTGAGTGAAGCCGTCGCCCCGTCGCGGGCGGCCGCGCCCCGCGGCGCGGCCGCCCTGCCTCTCACGCTCGCCGCGCTCGGGATCGTCTACGGCGACATCGGCACGAGCCCTCTTTACGCCCTCCGGGAGGCCTTCAGCGGCCGGTACGGCATCGAGGCTTCCCGGGCGCACGTCCTCGGGGTCCTCTCGCTCGTCTTCTGGGCGCTTGCCGCGGTCGTCACCGTGAAGTACCTCGGCTTCATCATGAGGGCCGACAATCGGGGCGAGGGGGGGATCTTCGCCCTTCTGGCCCTCGTGCCGCGAGTCGCCGAGCGCGGGCCGTCGGGCCGGGCGAGGGCGCTCGTGCTGCTCGCCCTGTTCGGCGCGGCCCTCCTCTACGGCGACGGCGCGATCACGCCCGCCATCTCCGTCCTGTCCGCGGTCGAGGGGCTCCAGGTCGGCATGGACGCCTCCCAGCCGGCCGTCATCGCGCTCACCGTGGCGATCCTCGTCGGGCTGTTCCTCGTCCAGCGGCGGGGCACCGCCGGCATCGGCCGGGTCTTCGGCCCGATCATGCTCGTCTGGTTCACGGCGATCGGACTCCTCGGTCTCGTCCAGGTCGCGCGCGAACCGTCGGTCCTCGCGGCGCTGAACCCGCTCTACGGCGTCGAGCTGTTCGTCGAGCGGCCGTTTCGCACCTTCGCCCTCCTCGGCGCGGTCGTGCTCGTCGTCACGGGAAGCGAGGCGCTCTACGCCGACATGGGGCACTTCGGGCGCCGCCCGATCCGGCTCGGTTGGCTCGGCCTCGTCTGGCCGGCCCTCGTCCTGAACTACTTCGGCCAGGGGGCGCTCCTCCTCGAGTCGCCCGGCGCCGCGGTGAGCCCGTTCTACGCGCTCGTGCCCAGGCCGCTGCTCTACCCGATGGTCGGCCTCGCGACGGCGGCCACGATCATCGCCTCGCAGGCGCTCATCTCGGGGGCGTTCTCGCTCGCACGCCAGGCGGTCCAGCTCGGCTACTGGCCACGCGTGACGATCGTCCACACCTCCGAGTCGGCCGAGGGGCAGATCTACATCCCCGAGGTCAACTACGGGCTCATGGTGGCCTGCATCTGGCTCGTGCTCGAGTTCCAGGAGTCTGGCGCCCTGGCCGCGGCCTACGGCCTCGCCGTGACCGGCACCATGACCATCACGTCGATCGTCTACTTCGTCGTGCTGACGCAGGCGTGGCGCTGGCCCCCCTGGCGCGCCGGCCTGCTCGTGGCCGGGTTCCTCGCCTTCGACCTTCCGTTCCTCGGCTCGGCCCTGCTCAAGTTCACCGAGGGGGGCTGGTTCCCCGTGGCGGTCGGCGCCGCCGTCTTCGCCGTGATGCTCACCTGGAAGGACGGGCGTGCGGTGCTCGCGCGGCAGATGCAGGAGCGCACGATGCCGATGGACCTCCTCCTCGAGGACGTGGCCAGGCGAAGGCTGCCGCGGGTCCCCGGGACCGCGGTCTTCATGGCGTCCGATCCCCGGGGCGCGCCGGTCGCCCTCCTCCACCACCTCAAGCACGACAAGGTGCTCCACGAGCAGGTCGTGCTGCTGTCGATCGTGCCGAAGGACGTACCGCGCGTCCCGGCCGACGAGCGGCTCGCCATCGAGCGCCTCGGCGAAGGCTTCTGGCGCGTCGTCGCCCGCTACGGCTTCATGGAGACGCCGAACGTGCCGGAGATCCTCGGCCGCTGCCTCGGGCACGGCCTCTCGACCGATCCGATGACGACGACCTTCTACCTCTCCCGCGAGACCCTCCTCACCCACGGCCGCTCCGGCATGATGCGCTGGCGCAAGGCGCTCTTCGCCTTCCTCTCGCGCAACGCCCGCCCGGCCACCGCCTACTTCGGGATCCCCCCCGGCCGCGTGGTGGAGCTGGGGATGCAGGTCGAGATCTAGCGCCGGCGGGCCGCTCGAGCCCTCCCCCCGGGGCGGTGCGGATGCCTTACGGCCTTACCCGGTGGCAGCCGCGGGCGAGGTGCAGGCCTCGCGGTGCCTGCCAGGGATCGGGGCTAGGCCTCCGGCGGCGGCGTGGGCCTGCCGAACGCCATCCGCGCCACCCGCGCGATCGCCATGACGATGCCGTAGGTGCAGCCCCACACGAGGAGCCGCTCGCCGAGCGGCATGGGCTTGTCGAGCGTCGGTAGCAGGGCGATCAGCGCGGCGGCCGCGGAGAGGACCGGGCCGGCCCAGAGGGCGTGCAGGAGGCCGCGCAGGTCGCGGCCCGGCGCGGTCCAGGCGAGGGCGGCTGCGGCGAGGCCGGCGAGGACGGCCCAGTTGACCGCGTCGCCGGGACGCCCGAAGAGGCGCGACCAGCCGAAGGCTGCCGCGGCCGGCACCGCGACGGCGACGAGGAACCGGGCGAGTGCGGCCACGGCGTCAGGCGGCGAGGGCCGCGAGGCGGGCCGCCGACCTGGGGCCGCGCGCGACGAGACCGATCCGCCGCTCCCCCTCCCCTTCCCCTTCGATGGTCACCTCGATCCGGTCGGCCGGCAGGAGCGACGGCGCGCGCTCCGCCCACTCGACCGCGAGGACGGCGTCGTCGGCGATCTCCTCGAGGCCGAGGTCGTAGGCGGCCGAGGCCTCGTCGAGGCGGAAGAGGTCGGCGTGGACGACCGGGACGCGGCCGCCGTACCGGGCGACCAGGGCGAAGGTGGGCGAGGAGACCTCGCCCGGGTCGCCCCCCGCGCCGCCGACGAGGCCACGGACGAACTCCGTCTTGCCGGCTCCGAGCGGCCCGTGGAGGGCCACGGCGTCGCCCGGCTCGAGCAGCGCCCCGAGCCGGCGCCCCACCTCGCGCGTCGACGCGGCGGTCGGCGCGGTGACCTGCCGCCGCTCGCCGCTCACGCGGCCTTCGGCGCGAGGGCGGCGAGCACCCGCGGGAGCCTCCCTGCCAGGTCGGTGGCGAGGAGACCGGCCGGGCCGACCTCCTCGGCCCCGAGGTCGCCGGCCGCCCCGTGCAGGTAGGCGCCGAGCTCCGCCGCCGACGCGGCGTCGAGGCCCTGCCCCAGCAGGGCGCCGATCACGCCCGAGAGGACGTCCCCCATGCCGCCGGAGGCCATCGCCGGGTTGCCGGTCGAGTTCACGGCCAGCGCGCCGTCCGGCCTGGCGACCAGGGTCCGGTGCCCCTTGAGGAGCGCGATTGCCCCGGACAGCCTGGCGGCTTCGCGGGCCGCCGCCGGCCGGTCGGCCTCGACCTCGCGCGTCGTCCGGCCGAGGAGCCGGCCCATCTCGCCCGGGTGGGGGGTGAGGACCCGCGGGCCGGCGGCACCCTTGAGCGCCGCGAGCCCCTCGGCCCCGCCGAGCGCGTTGAGGCCGTCGGCGTCGAGGAGCAGCGGCCGCTCGACCCGGCGCGCGAGCTCGCGGACCACCGTCACGGCCCCGGGCCGCGTGGTGAGGCCCGGGCCGAGGACGACGGCGTCGCGCGCCGCGGCCAGCTCGACGAGGAGCGGGAGGGCCGACGCGTCGAGGGCGCCGTCGGGCCCCTCGGGCAGCGGCCGGACCATCGCCTCCCAGAGCTTGGTCTCGAGCGCCGGCCTGAGCGAGGCGGGCGCCGCCACGGTCACGAGCCCCGCCCCGGCCCGGAGGGCGCCGAGCGCCGCCAGGGCCGCGGCGCCGGCCGTCCCCTGCGCCCCCGCCACGACGAGGACGTGTCCGTACGTCCCCTTGTGCCCGGCCGGGTCGCGCGGCAGGAGCCTCGCCAGCGCCGGCGCGACCTCGTCCCGGTCGAGGAGCCGGTCGCCGGGCGCCGCGTCGAGGAGCGCCCTGGGATGGCCGATGTCGACGACCTCTACCCGACCGGCCAGCGACGCGCCCGGATCGAGGGCGAGGCCGAGCTTGGCGAGGCCGAACGTCACCGTGAGCCGGGCCCGCACGGCGACGCCGAGAACCGCGCCGGTGCCGGCATGGACGCCGGAGGGGAGGTCGAGGGCGACGACCGGTGCGCCGCAGCCGTTCAGCCACTCGACCGCGCGGCGGTGGACCCCTTCGAGGGGGCGCGCAAGCCCCGTCCCGAAGAGGGCGTCCACCGCGAGGTCGACCGCCGGCGGGAGCGCCGCGACGAGGGCCGCCTCGTCCGGCGCCTCGGCGAGGAGCCCGGGAGCGGCCGCCTCGAGCGCCGCGAGGGCCCGAGCGGCGTCCCCCCTGACCTGGTCGCGACGGCCGACGAGGAGCGGCCGCACCGAGCGGGCGCCCGCGGACACCAGGTGGCGGGCCACGACGAAGCCGTCGCCGCCGTTGTTGCCGGGGCCGCAGAGGAGCGCCACCCGCCCGGCCCACTCCGAGGCGAAGCGCCGGCAGATCGCCTCGAACGCGGCGCGCCCCGCCCGCTCCATGAGTTCGGGCGTGGCGGGCCCGCCGGCGGCCGCCGACTCCCGGTCGAGCCGCAGCATCGTCTCGGGTGCGACGAGCTTCATCCGCGGGGGCCCTCGAGGACGCCCCGGGGAGCCTTCGACAGCGATCGCAGCAGAGCCGTCATGGGCCCTCGAGGACCACGACGGCGACCGCGTAGGCGTCGTCGTGGGACAGGGAGACGTGGGTGCGGACGACGCCGCGCGCGTCGGCCGAGCGACGGGCGGCCCCCTCGACGGCGAGTACCGGCCGGCCGGAGGCCTCGCGGGCGACCGACACGTCGCGCCACCGCATGCCGGCGCCGACGCCGATGCCGAGCGCCTTGGCGAAGGCCTCCTTGGCCGCGAACCGTGCGGCGAAGGCGATGCCCGGCCGCCGCTGGGTGCGGCAGTAGGCCGACTCCTCGGCGGTGAAGATCCGCCGCTCGAACCGGTCGCCGTGCGCCGTGAAGGCCGCCTCGAGCCGCTCGACCGACGCGAGGTCGACCCCGACCCCGATGATCACCGCCGGTCCACGACGATCAGCGCCTTCATCTCCCGCACCGCCTCGGCCATGCCGACGAGGAGGGCCCGCGCGACGATGTTGTGGCCGATCGCGAAGGTCTCCAGCTCCGGGATGGCGGCGATCCGGCCGACGTTGCGGTAGGTGAGGCCGTGGCCCACGTTCACCCGCAGGCCGGCGGCGCGGGCGAAGGCCGCGCCGCTGGCGATGACCGAGGCCTCGCGCTCGAGGCCGGCCTCGGTCCGCTCGTGCGCGTAGCGCCCGGTGTGCAGCTCCACGAACCGCGCCCCGGTGCGCGCCGCCGCCTCGAGCTGCGCCCGGTCGGCGTCGACGAAGAGCGAGACCGGGATGCCGGCCGCCGAGAGCGTCTCGACGGTGTCGCGCAGCGCCGCCTCGTTGCGGATCACGTCGAGCCCCCCCTCGGTCGTCAGCTCCTCGCGCCGTTCCGGCACCAGGGTCACCAGGTCGGGGCGAAGCTGGCGCGCGATGCCGACCATCTCGTCGGTGCCGGCCATCTCGAGGTTCAGCTCGACCCGCACGGTTTCCCTGAGGATCCGCACGTCGCGGTCCTGGATGTGGCGCCGGTCCTCGCGCAGGTGCACCGTGATGCCGTCGGCGCCGCCGAGCTCGGCGGCAACGGCCGCGTGGACGGGGTCGGGCTCCACGTCGCGCCGCGCCTGGCGCACGGTGGCGACGTGGTCGATGTTGACGCTGAGACGCCGATGGGTCATGCGAATGCCCTCACGACAGGGACCGGGCGAGGAGGTCGGCCATCTCGTCCGCGTAGGCGCGGATCGCCCGGTCATCGGTCCCCTCGACCATGACCCGCACCAGGTTCTCCGTCCCCGAGTAGCGTACGAGCAGGCGTCCCTCCTCCCCGAGCGCCGCCTCGATGCGCCGCATCGCCGCCTGGACGTCGGGGAGCGTCGAGAGCGGCGGCTTCCTCGCCACCTTCACGTTCACCAGCACCTGCGGCACCCGCTCCATGACCGCCGCCAGCTCCGAGAGGCGCCGCCCCCGACGCTTCAGGATGGCGAGGAGCTGCAGCGCCGACAAGATGCCGTCGCCGGTCGTGTTGTGCTCGAGGAAGACCATGTGGCCCGACTGCTCGCCGCCGAAGGCGTAGCCGCCGCGGCGCATCTCCTCGACGACGTAGCGATCGCCCACCTGGGTGCGAACCACCCGCCCGCCGGCCCGGCGCAGCGCGATGTCGAGGCCGAGGTTGCTCATCACGGTCGTCACGACGGTCCCCTTGCTGAGCGCCCCCCGGCCGAGCAGCTCGAGCCCGCAGACGGCCATGATGGCGTCGCCGTCGACGATCTGCCCCCGCTCGTCGGCCACGATCAGGCGGTCGCCGTCGCCGTCGAGCGCGATGCCGAGGTCGGCCCCGTTGTCGACCACCGCGCGCGCCATGGCGTCCGGATGGACCGCGCCGCAGAGGTGGTTGATGTTCGCCCCGTTGGGGCGCACCCCCATGAGGACCAGCTCCGCGCCCAGCTCCTCGAGGACGGCCGGCGCCACCTTGTAGGCCGCGCCGTGGGCGCAGTCGAGCACGATGCGCAGCCCCTCGAGCGTGAGGTCCCGGGGGAAGGTGTTCTTCAGGAAGACGACGTACCGGCCGACGGCGTCGTCGATGCGAAAGGCCTTGCCGACGAGGTCGGCCGTCGGCCGCGGGCCGTCGACCCCGCCCTCGACGAGGCGCTCGATCTGCGCCTCCACCTCGTCCGGCAGCTTGAAGCCGTCGCGTGAGAAGAACTTGATCCCGTTGTCCTGGAACGGGTTGTGGGAGGCGGAGATGACGACCCCGGCGTCGGCGCGCATCGACTGCGTGAGGAAGGCGATCCCCGGCGTCGGCAGGGGGCCCACCAGGAGCACGTCGACCCCCATCGAGCAGATGCCGGCCGACAGCGCCATCTCGAACATGTAGCCCGAGAGCCTCGTGTCCTTGCCGATGACGATACGGTGCCGGCCGGGCCCTCGCCGGAAGACGTGCGCGGCGGCACGCCCCAGCGCAAGGGCCACCTCGGCCGTCATGGGTGGCTCGTTGGCGATTCCCCGGACCCCGTCGGTCCCGAAGAGGTTCCGCACAGTCATCCGCCGCTCCCCTCCAGAGGGTTCGCTCAGGGCTCGTCCCGGCCGATCCGGACCTGGACCTGCACGACCGCCGGCCCGTCGAGGCGCACGCCCGCGGCCGGGGCCTCCAGCGGCACCTCGCGCTCCAGGTCGGCCACCGCGCCGGCGACGTCGACGTCCACGGTCCGCACGGCCTCGATGCGGGCAACCGCCTCGGTACCGCCCACGATGTCGACCGCCGGCGGCTCGACCCGCCAGCCCTTCACCTCGAGCCCCGCCTCCGGGGCTCCGACGATCGAGGCCTCGACCGGCACCCGGCGCCGCGTGATCGGGTCGAGCCGCACCTCGATCTCGGGCGGGGTCAGCCGCACGAGGTTGATCCCGCTCGGCAGCGTGACCGCGGACGGCGTGAGCCGCACGCGGATCGGGTGGTCGGGGCTCGCCCCCGACACGTCGACCGATACCTTGACCTGATCGGGCGAGAGCGACGCGAGGCGGGTCTGCGGGCCGGTCACCCGGACCTGCGCCTCGCGCTCCACGTCCGCCGCGACCACCGTGCCGGACGGGATGTTCCGCAGATCGATCGGCACGATGAGGCCGATCTCCGCCTCCCGTTCGCCCACGACGAACAGCCAGAGGACCACCGCGAAGACCACGGCCAGGATCTTGAGCTGCCAGTTCTCGCGCAGCCCGCGCCGCACGCGCCGCAGGTGGGGGCGCAGCATGCGCCTGCCGGCCGCCATCAGCGGGGGGCCACCTCGACCGCCGACTCCTCGGGCGCGGCGCCCCTCGGTCCACCTCGCATCCGGTCGGGGTCGAAGATCTCGTAGAGCGACTTCTTCAGCGTGCCGGCATCGAGCCCGCGCTGGATCTGTCCGGCGACGACCAGCGACACGCTGCCGGTCTCCTCGGAGACCGAGACGACGACCGCGTCGGTCTCCTCGGTGAGGCCGAGGGCGGCCCGGTGGCGCGTGCCGAGGTCGCGTTGCACGTTGGGGTTCGTCGTGAGGGGGAAGTAGCACCCGGCGGCCGAGATCCTCCCCTTCTGGATGATGATGGCGCCGTCGTGCAGCGGCGAGTTGGGCCAGAAGATCGTGAGGATCAGCTCCTTCGTGACGGTCGCGTCGATCGTCGTCCCCACGTCCACGTAGTCCCTGAGTCCCGTTCGCCGCTCGATGGCGATGAGCCCCCCCACCCGCTCCGCCCCCATCGCGACGGCCGCCTTCACGACCTCGTCGAGGACCGGCTCCTCCCCCTCGGCGCCGGAGCCGAAGAGGAAGGGGCTGCGGGCGACCTGCGCGAGCGCGCGGCGGATGTCGGCCTGGAACACGACGATGATCACGAGGATGATCGACGAGAGGAAGTTCGAGAGGATCCACTCGAGCGTCAGCAGGCGGAAGGTCTCCGCCACGTGGAACACGAGGAAGACGATGGCGAGGCCCGTGAGGATCTGGACCGCCCGCGTCCCCTTGATGAGGACCATGAGCCGGTAGAAGACGAACGCCACGACGGCGATGTCGACCAGGTCCACCCAGCGGACGCTCGTGAGCAGGTCCCGCAGCATGCCGCTACGCGTCCGGCGCCGATCGAACGGCGTGGGCGACCCGCGCGACGCGCCGCATGGTCGCGACGTCGTGGACCCGGATCACGTCGACCCCGAGGAAGGCGGCGATCGCCACGGCGGCGGCGGTGCCGTGGGCCCTCGCCTGCATGTCCGGCTCCTCGAGGGTGCGGGCGATGAAGGACTTCATGGAGGGCCCGAGGACCACCGGGTGGCCGAGCGCCCGCACCCGCCCGACCTCGCGCACCAGCACGAGGTTCTCGGCCAGGGTCTTGCCGAAGCCGATCCCGGGGTCGAGGAAGATCCGCTCGGCCGCGATCCCGGCGGCGCGCGCGCGGGCGGCGGCCTCGCGCAGGTCGTCGAGGACGCGCGGCAACGGCGCGCCGAGGGTCGCGGCGTCGTGGAAGCGTCAGGGCAGGCCGGTCGAGTGCATGAGGATCACGGCGGCCCCGCGTCCGGCCGCCACGGCGGCCAGCTCCGCGTCGGCCCTGAGCGCGGTCACGTCGTTCACGATGTCGGCGCCCGCGTCGAGCGCGCGGGCGGCCGTGGCCGCCCGGTAGGTGTCCACCGACAGCGGCACCGGCACCTCCCTGGCGAGTCGCTCGATCACCGGCAGGATCCGCGCGACCTCCTCGGCGCCCGACACCGGGGCGCCGCCGGGCCGCGTCGACTCCCCGCCGACGTCGATCAGGTCCGCCCCCTCGGCCACGAGCGCGCGGCCGCGCGCCACCGCAGCGTCCGGGTCGAGGTAGAGTCCGCCGTCGCTGAAGGAGTCGGGCGTGACGTTGAGGACGCCCATGACGAGCGGGCGTTCGCCGATCACCAGGCGCTTGCCGCCGCGGAACTCCAGCACGTTCGGCACATGGGCCTCCGAAGTGCTCGCGCGCCGAGCCCCGGGTCCGGTGCGGAACGGCAGGGCGTCGGGGAACGGCTACGCCGGATTCGGATCGGGCAGCCCGCCGAGCCCCGGAAGGAGCGGCGGACGGGCGGGCTCGGGCGCGGGCGCCGTCGGGCGCGAACCGGCCGACGGCGGCTCGGACGGCTCGGCGGGGCTGTCGGCCTCCCCGCGGATGATCCGCATGATCTCCGGGCCGTCGAGCGTCTCCTTCTCGAGGAGCGCGGCCGCGAGGCGGTGGAGCGCCGCCAGGTTCTCGCGGATGAGGGTCTTCGCCCGCTCGTAGTTCTCGGAGACGATCCGCTTGACCTCGCGGTCGATCTCGACCGCCGTCGACTCGGAGTAGTCCTGGTGCTGCGCGAACTCCCGGCCGAGGAAGATCTGCTCCTCCTTCTTGCCGTAGGCGAGCGGACCGAGCTTGTCGCTCATCCCCCACTCGCAGACCATCTTGCGCGCCAGCTCCGTCGCCCGCTCGATGTCGTTGCCGGCCCCCGTGGTCTCGCGCTGCAGCACCACCTCCTCCGCCGCCCGTCCCCCCATGAGGATGGCGATCTGGTTGAGGAGGTAGTCCTTCGGCCAGGTGTGCTTCTCGTCCATCGGGAGCTGCTGGGTGAGCCCGAGGGCCCGGCCGCGCGGGATGATCGTCACCTTGTGGAGCGGATCGGTGCCCGGGATGAGGGCGGCGACGATGGTGTGCCCGCCTTCGTGGTAGGCCGTGATCCGCTTCTCCTCCTCGGAGATGACGACGCTGCGCCGCTCGGAGCCCATGAGGACCTTGTCCTTGGCCATCTCGAAGTCGCGCATGTCGAGCTTGCTCTTGCCCTGGCGCGCGGCGAGGAGGGCCGCCTCGTTGACGAGGTTGGCCAGGTCGGCCCCGGAGAAGCCGGGCGTGCCGCGGGCGAGGACCGTCAGGTCGACGTCCGGGGCGAGCGGGGTCCGCTTGGTGTGGACCTTGAGGATGCCGACGCGACCCTTCACGTCGGGCCGCGGCACGACGACCTGCCGGTCGAAGCGGCCGGGGCGCAGGAGCGCCGGGTCGAGCACGTCCGGGCGGTTCGTGGCGGCGATGAGGATGACCCCCTCGTTCGACTCGAAGCCGTCCATCTCGACGAGGAGCTGGTTCAGCGTCTGCTCGCGCTCGTCGTGCCCGCCGCCGAGCCCGGCGCCGCGGTGGCGGCCGACCGCGTCGATCTCGTCGATGAAGATGATGCAGGGGGCGTTCTTCTTGCCCTGGATGAAGAGGTCGCGCACGCGCGAGGCGCCGACGCCGACGAACATCTCCACGAAGTCGGAGCCGGAGATGGAGAAGAACGGCACCCCCGCCTCGCCCGCGATGGCGCGCGCGAGCAGCGTCTTGCCGGAGCCGGGCGACCCGACGAGGAGGACCCCCTTGGGGATCCGGCCGCCGAGCTTGGTGAACTTCTTCGGGTCCTTGAGGAAGGCGATGATCTCCTGGACCTCGTCCTTGGCCTCGTCGATGCCCGCCACGTCCTCGAAGGTGACTTTCTTGCTCTGGTCGGAGTGCAGCTTGGCGCGGCTCTTCCCGAAGCTCATCGCCTTGCCGCCACCCGCCTGCATCTGGCGCATGAAGAAGATCCACACGCCGATGAGGAGGAGCATCGGCAGCAGCGAGAGCGCGGCCGCCTGGTACCAGGGCTGCTCCTGGCGCGGCTTGACGGTGATGCGGACGTTGTTCGCGCGCAGCGTCTTGACCACCTCGGGGTCACCCGGAGGCGTCACCGTGGTGAACTTGCTGCCGTCGCGCAGGGTCCCGGTGACCTGGTTGTCCTCGATCTCGACGTCGGAGACCTCGCCCCGCTCGACGAGCGCCATGAAGTCGGAAAAGATCTTGCGGTCCGCGGACTTGGGGGGTTGGTTGAAGATGTTGAAGACGATCACCGTCACGAGGACGATGACGAGCCAGAGTGACAGGTTCTTGTAGAACGGGCTCACCGACTCCCCCTTGCACCGCAGGCCCCGAAGTGCGATCTGCATCAACCGGACCGACACCTTTCGGGCGTGCGTTCTTATAGCAGAACCGGCCTCCCGTCACAAGTTACGGCCCGGTACGCGCGGCCCGATCGGGCCTCGGCCGCGCCCGTCCGGTCCTCTCCGGGACGCGGCCCGCGACCTCCAGGGCGCCGCGCTCGAGGGACACGGCCACCCGACCCGGCCATCGCACCGGCCCCCCGACCGACCGGCCCCGGCCGGCCGCCCGGCGGCCGGCCACGAGGCGGCGGGCGGCCTCCACCTGGGCGAAGGACGGGGCCGGCGCCTCCGGGGCCGCCCGGCTCCCGGCGAGACGGAGCACCCGGCGCTGGAGCGCAACCGGAAGCGCGGCGAGCCCCGAGGCGGACAGCCGCACCGCCGCCGGCCCGGCGTCCAGCAGCACCCGGTCGTAGGCCCCCTCGGCCAGGCCGGCGAGGACCGCCTCCTCGTCGCGGGCGATCGCCGCGGTGGCCGCCAGCGCCTCGTCCAGGCGCGCGTTGACCCGCCGCCGCAACGGCGGCAGCAGGTCCAGGCGCAGGGCGTTCCTCAGCCAGCGGCGGTCGGCGTTCGTCGGGTCGGGATGGATCGGCAGGCCCCGCTCGGCGACGCGGGCCGCGAGGTCGGCGCGGGGCACGTCGAGCAGCGGCCGGACGAGACGCAGCGGGGGGCCGCCATCTGGGTCGGGGAGGCTCCGCGAGGGGGCCATTCCGCCGAGGCCTCTGAGCCCCGTCCCCCGCAGGAGCCGCAGCAGCACCGTCTCGGCCTGGTCGTCCCGGCTGTGCGCCACCGCCACCACGCCGCACCCCGTCTCCCGCGCAAGGCGCGCCAGGGCGGCGTAGCGGGCCCGCCGGAGCGCCGCCTCGCCCGGCATCGGCGCCCCGGGCGCCGGCGCCGGCAGGCGCGCCTCGCGGTACGGCAGGCCGCGCTCCGCGGCAAGCCGCTCGACGAGGGCGGCCGCCTTGCGCCCCTCGGCGCCTCGCAGGCCGTGGTCCACGTGCCCCACGACGAGGTCCACCCCCAGACGCGGCGCGAGGAGGGCGAGGAGGTCGAGGAGGGCCACCGAGTCTGCCCCGCCCGACACCGCCACGAGGCATCGCTCGCCCGCCGCGAGGAGCGGCCCCTCGCGCAGCGCCCGCTCGACCCGCGCGAGGAGCCCCGCGGCCATGGTCAGATCATCTCGATCAACCGCGCCAGCAGCGCCGCCCGCTCCGGCATCCGGTCCACCCGGACGTGCTCGTGCAGGGCATGGGCGCCGTCGCCGATGGCGCCGAGGCCGTCGAGCGTCGGGACGCCGAGCGCGGAGGTGAAGTTGCCGTCGCTGCCGCCGCCGACCGACGCCTCGCCGGGCTCGGGCAGCCCGATGGCGGCGGCCGCCTGCCGCGCGAGCGCGAGCAGGCGAGCGGCGGCCTCGGTGCGCTCCATCGGCGGGCGGTTGAGGCCGCCTTCGACCTCGATCCGCGCGTCGGGGTGCGCGGGGCGGAGCGCCCGGATCGCCGCGTCGACGCGGTCGGCCTCGGCGCGGCTCGACACGCGCACGTCCAGTTCGGCCGTCGCCTCGGCGGCGATCACGTTCGGCCGCGTGCCGCCGGTCGCCACCCCGACGTTCACCGTCGTCCCCCGGCCGAGGTCGGTGAGCGCGTGGCAGGCGAGGATCACGCGCGCCATCTCCTCGAGCGCGCTCACCCCCTTCTCGGGCTCGAGGCCGGCATGGGCCGCGCGGCCGGTGACGCGGAGCGAGTAGAGGCCGACCCCCTTGCGCCCGGTCTTGAGCGCGCCGCGCTCGCCCGCCGCCGGCTCGAGGATGAGCGCGGCGGCGGCCCCTCGCGCCTCGGCCTCCACCACGGGGCGGCTCTGCCGGCTGCCGCGCTCCTCGTCGCCGGTCGCGAGGAGGACGACCGGGCGCGGCGGCGTCCGACCGAGCGCGCGCAGCGCCGCGAGGGCGAAGAGCCCCTGCACGAGCCCCGCCTTCATGTCGAAGACCCCGGGGCCGCGCGCGACCTGACCGTCGAGGGTGAAGGGACGCGCCTTGACCGTCCCGAGCGGCCAGACCGTGTCGAGGTGGCCGATGAGGACGACCGGTGCGGCCCCGGCGTCGGCCCCGTCGAAGCGGGCGCGCACGGCGCGGGCCGCGCTGCCGCACGGCAGGCGGTCGACGCGGGCGCCGAGGTCCGCCGCGGCGCGAGCCAGAAGGTCGCCGGCCGTCTCGACGTGTCCGGGGGAGTCGGAGGGAGACTCCGCGTCGACGAGCGCCGCGAGCGCGGCGACCATGTCGGCGCGGTGTTCGTGCAGCCAGCCAAGCAGGGGGTCCATTCTCACACCGTATCAGGGACCCGTGAGCCTGGCAATTCGGCGGGAAGCGGCCCGCGCTCGCGCGAGCCGCCGGGACGGCGATCAGGAGGGGGACGCCGGTCCCCCTCCCGACCCCGAACGCTACTGGCTGGAGCCTCCGCCCGAGCCGCCGCTGCCGCCCGAGCCGCCGCTGCCGCCCGAGCCGCTGCCGCCGCCCGAGCCGCTGCTGCCGCCCGAGCCGCTGCTGCCGCCCGAGCCGCTCGTGCCGCCGCCCCCGGTCGAGCCGCCCTCGCTACCCGGCACGACCGGTGCGCCCTGGCCGATCCCGGGCGCCTGGGTACCTGGAGGCGTGCCGCCCTCGACCGAAGCCGGACCGGTGCCGAGACTGTCGGACGGCAGCGGAGCCCCCTCGCCCGGACGCGTCGTCTCCGAGCCGCTCGTCCCCGAGAGGCTCATGCCGGCCTCCTCTTCCACGCGGGCCCGCAACTCCGGATCGGTCTGCACCTGCCGGTGGATCTCCTGGAACTCCTCGACCGTCATCGACGAGCCGAGGCCCGTGAGCGTCGTGCTCAGGGTCTGCTCCTTGCCCTCGAGGTCGCCGCTCTGGAGCGCGGCCCTCAACTCCTCGTGCTGGTCCCCCTCCTGGACCTCCTGCCGGATGCGCGCGTACTCGCGCAGATCCTCGTCGCTGATCGTGCTTGCCGCACGGCCGCCATGCGACATCCCGCCCGAGGGCGCCGTCTGGGAGGCCGGCTGGTCGGCCGTCGACTGGGCCGCGGCCGGAGCGGCCGCGAGGAGGCCGAGAGCGGCCAGGAGCGCCGTCGTGTTCGTCGCCACGTTCACCTGCATGTGTCTGTACTCCTTCCGTCCGTGACGGCCGTTCGCGCAATCGGCGCACGGCCGATCGCCGGACCTGATCCGGCGCATGCACGAATCGAGAGCAAGTTGCGGGCCGACGCGAGGGGCACCGGCACGCCCCACGCGACCGTCAGGCCGCGAAGCGGGCGAGCGTGAAGGGAGCGAGGAGCGGCGAGGTCCGCCCGTCGAGGATGAGGTCGGCGAGCAGCCGTGCGGTGATCGGGGCGAGGAGGATGCCGTTGCGGAAGTGGCCGGTCGCGAGGACGAGCCCCGGCAGCCCGGGCACGGCGCCGAGGATCGGCAGGCCGTCGGGCGTGCCGGGCCTGAGCCCCGCCCACGCGCGGACGACGCCCGCGGCCGCGAGGGCGGGCACGCCGTCGCACGCCGCCCGCGCGAGGCCCGCCACCGCGCCCAGCGTGACGCGCGTGTCGAAGCCGGCCTCCTCGACCGTCGCGCCGACCAGCACGCGCCCCGCGGCGCGCGGCACGAGATAGGCGTCGGCCGTCCAGACGAGCGCGTGCAGGCGGCCCACCGGCAGACGGGTCTCGATCATCTGCCCCTTCACCGGCCGCACCGGGACGACGAGGCCGAGCGTCGCGGCGAGCCCCGCCGACCAGGCGCCCGCGGCGAGCACCGTGACGCCGGCCGGCAGCGGGCCGGCCTCGGTCTCGAGGCCGGTCACGCGCGACCCCTCGCGCAGCACCCCGGTCACCGCCACGCCGAGGCGGAACTCGACGCCACGGTCGCGGGCGAGGTCGGCCAGCGCGCGCGTCAACCGCTCGTTGTCCACCTGCCAGGGGATCGGGTCGTGCATGGCGCCGAGGATCCGCGGCGAGAGCGCCGGCTCGAGACGCCGGGCCTCGGAGGCCTCGAGCCAGCGGGCGTCGTCGCCGTCGGCGCGGCGCCGGGCGGCGGTCTCGGCGAGGCGCGCCGCCTCGCCCTCGTCGAGGGCGACGTGCAGCAGGCCCGGCTGCCGCAGCTCGACGTCCGTGCCGGTCCGGTCGCGCAGCCGAGCGGCGAGCGGCTCGAAGAGCGGCAACGAGGCGCGGGCGAGGTCGAGGAAGGCGCCGGCGGCCGCGGTCTCCCCTTGCGGCACCAGCATGCCGGCCGCCGCCGAGGAGGCCCCGGCTCCCGGCTCGGCGCGGTCGACGACCGTCACCCGGCAGCCGGCGTCGGCCAGTTCGAGCGCGAGCGCCGAACCGATGATGCCCGCGCCCGCGATGACGACGTCGGCCCGGCTCACGCCGGCCAGGCCTCGGCCGCGCTCGCTTCGGCCGGGGCGATCCGCCCGTCCACGAGCGTGACGAGCCGGCCGCCGAGCGCGGCCAGCGCCGTCTGGTCATGGGTCACGTAGAGGAGCGCGGCGCCGGTCCTGCGCAGGCGGGCCGCGAGCCGGTCGAGGATGGCGAGCCGGGTCGGCACGTCCACGAGCGACACCGGCTCGTCGGCGATGAGAAGGGCCGGACGCTCCGCCAGGGCGCGAGCGAGGATCACCCGCTGCCGCTCGCCGCCCGACAGGGTCGCCAGCGGCCGGTCGAGGAAGCGCGCGAAGTCGGGCAGCCCGGCGTCCGCGAAGGCCGTCTCGTCGCGGGTCGCGCCCAGGAACTCGCTCACCGCGACCTTGGGATCGACGAGGGCGTCGGTGTCCTGCGGGATGTACGCGATCTGGCCCGCGCGGCGCACGTGGCCGCGCGTCTGCCGCACGCGCCCGGCCGCGATGCCGGCCAGGGTGGACTTGCCGCTGCCCGACGGTCCCGTGAGCCCGACGAACTCGCCCGGCGCCACCGAGAGCGACACGCCGTCGAGCGCGAGCGCCCGCGTCGGCCGGCCCCACAGGACCGCGAGGCGGGGCGACAGCCGATAGATCTTCACGACCTCCTCGAGCGCGAGCACGGGCCCGGCCGGAGCGGTCTCACGCACGGTTCGGCTCTCCTTCGGCATGGGAACGATCGATCTCGCGCGGCCCCCGTCCCGGCCGCCCGGGACGAGGCTCCGGCCGTCGTCGGGAGGGCCGTTCGGACGAGGGAGGGAATTGGTGGCGGCGGGTGGAGTCGAACCACCGCATAAGGGCTTATGAGACCCCCGCCTTAACCGCTTGGCTACGCCGCCGGAAAACCTCGTCATTGTATCGGCGGGGCGTGCCCTGTCAACCGACCGGCGGCCGACCGGGCCCCCGCGGCGGGCGGCTTTTGCTACGCTCGGGAGCCATGGCCGATCTGATCCAGCACTGGCAGGAGCGGTGGATCGACGTGATCTTCCCGGCCGACGTGCCCCCGCTCGGCCGAGAGGGCGGTCCGTTCGCTCACGGGTTCAGCATCTACGACGGCGTCGTCGTGGTGTGGGACAAGCGCTACGACCCGACCATCCTCACCTGGCTCGACATGCTCGACGACCGGACCATCGAGAACCTCGCCCTCGTCGTGGAGCGCGGCGGCCAGGTGGCGCTCCGCTGGCGGCACGAGGTCCCCAGCCAGTACACGGCGGGCACCGCCATCCCCGTCCTCATCGGCGCCGACGACACCGGCGAGTTCATGATCGTCGACTCGGCCCTCCTCGGCGGCAACGGCGAGGACCCCAAGCCGTCGAAGAAGCGCGACCGAAGGCTTCGACTGGTCAAGAAGTAGCGCCCACGGGCCCTCGTGCACGAGCGGGTGCGCGGCGCGGGTCGGCTGCCCGCCGTGGAGAACGAGCGGGGTCGGACCCCGACGTTCCCCGGCCTGGAAAATGGAAAGGCCTGACCCCGTTCTAGCGGAGCCGCGGGTCGAGGAGGTCGCGCAGCGCGTCGCCGAGCAGATTGAAGGCGAGGACCGTCACCGCGACGGCGACACCCGGCACCACCGCCATCCAGGGCGCGAGCGAGAGGTACCCCTGGGCCTCCTGGAGCATCTTCCCCCAGGAGGGCAGCGGCGGCTGGGTCCCGAGCCCGAGGTACGAGAGGCTCGCTTCGGCGACGATGGCGCGTCCGACGGCGAGGCTCGCCTGCACGATCACCGGCCCCATGGCATTCGGCAGGATGTGCCGGCCGAGGACGTAGGCCGGACCCGCCCCCTGTGCCTCGACCGCGGTGACGAACTCCCGGCTCGCCAGGACGAGCACGACGCTTCGGGTCAGCCGGGCGAACACCGGGATCCCGACGATTCCGATCGCGATCGCGGCGTTGCGGTGGCCTGGCCCCAGCGCCGCGACGACCGTGATGGCGAGGAGGAGCGCCGGGAAGGCCAGCAGGCCGTCCATGGCTCGCATGGCCCCCTCGTCGAGCCACCCGCGGACGTATCCGGCGAGCGCGCCGATGGCGACCCCCACGCTCACGGAGATGGCGACTGACAGACCGGCGACCGTCATGGCGATGGAGGCGCCGCGCATCAGGCGGCTCAGGATGTCGCGGCCGAACTGGTCGGTGCCGAGCGGGTGCTCGGCCGTCGGCGCCTTCAGGCGCTTGCCGATCTCGACGGCCGCCGGGTCGTGCGGCGTGTAGACCATGCCGACCAGCGCGATCACCGAGATGAGCGCGACCGCGACGAGGCTCGCGACCGCCCCCCGACCGAGCCGCCCGCCCTGCGCGACGACGGTCATGCGCGTCGGGTCCTCGGGTCGAGCCACGCGTAGGAGAGGTCGACCAGCAGGTTCAGGACGACCGTCAGCGCCGCGAGGAAGAAGACGAGCCCCTGGATCAGCGGCCAGTCGCGATTCACGACGGCGAAGAGCACGAGACGGCCGAGGCCAGGGAGCGCGAAGATCTGCTCGACGATGATCGCGCCGCCGAGGACGCTCCCCACCTGGAGGCCGACGACGGTCACCGTCGGGACGAGGGCGTTGCGCAACGTGTGCCAGTACACCACGCGCGACTCCGGGAGCCCCTTCGCGCGGGCCGTCCGCACGAAGTCCTCGCGCATGACGTCGAGCATCGAGGAGCGCTGCATCCGGGCGATCTGCGCCGCCAGCACGACGCCGAGCGCCAGCGACGGCATGGCGAGGGAGCGCAGCGCCTCGGCCGGGTCGTCGCTCCACGGCTCGTAGCCGCCCGTCGGCAGCCACCTGAGCTTCAGCGCGAACGCGAAGATCAGCATGATGCCGAGCCAGAAGGACGGAATCGCCTGGCCGAGCTGGGAGAAGACGAGCGCGCCGTAGTCGGCCACCGTGCCCCGCCGGGCGGCGGCGACGACGCCGAGCGGAAGCCCGATGGCGAGCGCCACCAGGAGCGCCAGGACCGACAGAGAGAGCGTGACCGGCAACCGCTCGGCGATGAGGTCGAGCACCGGCCGCTTGTGCCGGATCGAGATGCCCAGCTCGCCGCGCGCGACCGACGCCACCCACGCGCCGTACTGCACGAGGAGCGGGCGATCGGTGCCGAGCTCGCGTCGCATCTCGGCCAGGGTGTCACCGGGCGACTCGGCGCCCAGGATCAGCAGCGCCGGGTCGCCCGGGAGCACCCGAAGGAGCAGGAACGTGAAGATCGAGACGACGACGAGCGTCACCGCGACGCTCGCCGCCCGGGCGAGGAGGTCCGTGCCGCGCATCGCCGCTCGGGCCGGGCGCTCCTACCGCGACGCCCGGTAGACGTCCGTCAGCCGATTGCCCGGGATCGGCAGCTCGGCGTAGCCCCACACGTCGCGCTGGAAGCCGACGATGGCGTCCCGCGACACGAGGAACACGCACGCGGCATCCTCGGAGAGCAGCTCCTGGAGCCGCCTCACGATCGCCCTCCGCTTCGCGCGGTCGTGCGTGCCGTCCCCTTCGGTCAGGAGCCGGTCGAACTCCGGGTTCGAGTAGCCGAAGTAGTTCGCGTTGTACCCGGTCTTGAAGCGCTCGAGCAGGGTCATCGGGTCGAGCCGGCCGTAGTGCCCGATGGTCGTGAGCGCGTAGTCCTTCTGCTTGTAGACCCGGTCGAGCCACTGTCCCCACTCAAGCGTCTCGAGCCTCGCCCTGATGCCGACCCGCGTGAGCTGGCTCGCGATGATCTCGCCGGCCGCGCTGTAGTCGGGATACGGCTGCGGAAGGTACAGCGTAGTCTCGAAGCCGTTCGGGTAGCCGGCCTCCGCGAGGAGCGCCTTCGCCTTCGCGACGTCGTGCGGGTAGCGGCCGTTGAGGTCGACGTAGTACTCGCCGATGATCGGCGCCATGAAGCTGCCGATCAGCCGTCCGTAGCCGAAGTTGGCCCCTTCGAGCACCGCCGCGCGATCGATGGCGTGGAAGAGGGCTCGCCGGACCCGAAGGTCGTCGAACGGCTTTCGCGCCGCGTTGATGGCCAGCTCGCTCAGCGTGTTGCTCGGGTACGTCTCCACCCGGAGCGACCGGTTCGCCCGTAGCTCCTCGACCATCTGCGGCGGGATCCGCTCGGTGATGTCGATCTCGCCCGCCCTGAGCGCGGTGACGCGCGCCGTCTCGTCGGGGATGACCTTGAAGAGGACCTCGTCGAGGTACGGGCGTCCCGGCACGAAGTATCGGGCGTTCTTGACCAGCTTGATGTGGCTATCGGGAACCCACTCGACGAATCGGAAGGGGCCCGTGCCGATCGGCCTGCGCGCGAGCCCGTCGCCGGCTCCTTCCGGCACGATGGCGGCCCACCCGTACGCCAGATCGGAGAGGAAGCGAGCGGAGGGGCGCGAGAGCGTGATCGCGACGGTCGTCGGCGACGGCGTCTCGACGCGGGCGATGACGGCGTAGTCAGCGGCGTGAGGGCTCCTGCCCTTCTCCGCCATCCGGGCGAGGCTGTACTTGACGTCGGCCGACGTAAGCGGCTTGCCGTCGTGGAACGTCACGCCGCGACGCAGCTCGAACGTGTAGGTGAGGCCGTCACGCGAGATGTCCCACCGCTCCGCCAGACCCGGCAGGAGCTCGCCCCTGGCGTTCGTGGCGACGAGGCTGTCGAAGATGTTCATCGTGATGATGAACGTCGAGTCGGCCGGGCTGCGGTGCGGGTCGAGCCCGTCGGGGTTGGCCAGGGCGGCGACCGTCACCGCCCCGCCCGGCCTCGGGGCCGGGGGGGTCTCGGCGGCCGTGGCGCCCGCGGCGCAGAGGAGCAGCGCGGCCAGCGCGCCGAGGAGCCTCGAGATCATCGGGAGCCCTCCTTCCTTGCCGGGACGATCGGCAGCAGGATGTGGGACGGCCGTGCGGCGTCATGGTAGACGGCCTGGTGCGCGACGACGACGCGGCGCTCGCGCCCCGGCGGCTCGCCCGTGTTGGGGTTCACGTCGAAGTGCGGGAAGTTGCTGCTCGAGATGTCGAGGCGGATCCGGTGCCCGCGCTCGAAGCGGTTCGAGGTGGGCTGGGGCTCGATGGTGATCCGATAGACCTCGCCCGGCTCCATCGGCTCGGCCCGCTCGAACCCGTTGCGGTAGCGGACACGGAGGATCGAGTCCGCGATGTTCAGCGCGTAGCCGGTCGGATAGTCCTCGTTCGCCGGGTACTCGTCCACGAGCTTGGCCGTGAAGTCCGTGTCGACCGCGGAGGAGCTGATCCAGAGCGTCACGGTGAGGGGGCCGGTCACCTCGACCGCCTCGGCGAGGGGCGGGGTGCGGAAGACGAGCACGTCACGGCGCTGGGCGAGCGGCAGGGTGTCCGTACAGAGGGACAGGTCCGCGCGCCCCCGCTGATCGAAGCCGCCCCCTTCGAGGAGGCCGGGCACACCGAGGTTCTGGAAGTTCCCCCCGATGGTCGGCACCGGGTCGGCCGGGTTGAACGTGTACCGGCTCGGCTCGACGCCGCCGGACGGCGGCTCCGGCGAGAGCAG
>DASVDK010000067.1:0-6496 GCA_036381125.1 Thermodesulfobacteriota bacterium
CCGCCCCCGGCCCGGGCGGCGTTCACCGCCTCGGCCGCCTCGGGCGCCACCTCGTACCGCTCCGGCAGCATCCGGTGCGCCGCGTAGTCGTCGCCCCGGATGGCGGCGAAGGTGCCGGGCCCGACCCAGAGCGTGATGCGCACGACCCGCACGCCCGCCCGCTCGAGCGCCGCCAGGAGGGCCGGCGTGAAGTGAAGCCCCGCCGTCGGAGCCGCCACCGCGCCGTCGCGCGCCGCGTAGACCGTCTGGTAGGCCTCGGCGTCGGCGCCGCCGGCCGGCGCCTCGCCCGGCGCGCGGCGGATGTACGGCGGCAACGGGACCTCCCCCTGCCGGCGCAGCTCGGCCGCGAGCGGCGCCCCCTCGAAGGCGACCAGGAGCGCCCCGCCGCCCGGGGCCGCGACCACCTCGCCCGCGAGCGGCGGCGCGAAGAGGACGCGCGCGCCGGGGCCGAGGTGACGGGCCGGCCGGCCGATCGCCTCCCAGACCTCGCGTCCGCCGGCCGTCACGTCGGGACGCGGCCGCGTGACGAGCAGCTCCACGCCGCCCCCGGAGGGACGCCGGCCCCTCAGCCTGGCCGGCACGACCCGCGCGTCGTTCACCACCAGGCAGTCGCCCGGCGCGAGGAACCGGGGGAGGTCGGACACCCGGGCGTGCGCTCGCGCGCCGGTCGTCCGATCGAGCACGAGCAGCCTGGCCGCGTCGCGCGGCTCGGCCGGCCGCTGCGCGATCTGCGCCTCGGGCACGTCGAAGTCGAAGTCGCGCAGGCTCGTCACGACGCTCCCGTTTCCTCCCGGCTGGAGACTCTCGTCGCGCAGAGGTGGAGGGCCGGCGGCGCTCATGGGACGACGAGCCTGGCTCCCGGGTAGTAGTACTCGAGGATCTGCCGGTAGTCGTGGCCCGCCAGCGCCATGCCGCGGGCCCCCCACTGGCACATCCCCACCCCGTGGCCGGCCCCCCGCCCCTCGAAGCCGAGATCCTGGCCGTCGCGCGCCACCTCGAACGCGGTGCTCTTGAGCCGGCTGAAGCCGAGAAGGCGCCTGAGGTCGGTCGCCGGCAGGACGAACGACCCGGCGGCGGCGGTCGCCACGATGGTGCGCGCGCGGCCGCTCCCGGTGCGATCGCGCACGTCGAGGCGCGCGAGCCCGGCGGCGGGGTAGCCGGCCTCGACGAGCCGGCGCTCGACCTCCGCGACCGGCACCGAGACGCGCCATTCGTAGACCGGCGACTCGCGGTCGTAGGGGCAGCGCTGCGCGACGAGGTAGGGCCTGGGCGTCCCCCAGACCTCCTCCGACGCCTCCGTGTGCCCCCCGGCCGTCGAGTGGAAGGCGGCCAGGATCGGCGCGCCGGCGGCGTCCGCCAGCCACTCGCCGGCCGTGGCCGCCACGGCGGCCGCCGCGCGCGGGTCCTCCGCCTGCACCCCCCCGTAGACCTGGTCGAGGACCGAGGTCTCGAGGTCGTAGCGCGCACCCGCGCGCCGCCGCGCCTCGCGCCGGAAGCGCGCGTAGGTCCGCGACGCGACCGCCTGCGCCTTGAGCGCCTCCATGGGCCAGGTCCTGGCGTCCATCTCGAGCGGGACGACGCCGGCCAGGTACCGCTCCATCGCGATCTCGTTCACGACGAGGAGCGCCCCGCCGTCCGCCAGGAGCTCCACCCGTCCGCGGAGGCGCCTCGGCGGCCCGCCGTCGACGGCCACGACGAGCGGCCCCGCCCCCTCGACGCGCAGCCGCCCCGCGCCCGACGGACGGCCGTCGAGCGTCACCTCGCCTCCCGCCGCCGCCAGCACGACCCCCACCGCCCCAGGCCGCCCGGCGAGCGCCCCCTGCCCCCCCTCGGCGTCGCTGACGACGAGGCTCGTCCCCTCGACGGCCACGCGCGCCGCCCCGAGCGCCACCGCGAGGCGCACCGACGGACCGGCGTCGAGCGCCGCGTCGACGTCGGCCGGAGGCGGCGGCTCGGGACCTCTCGGGCCGGCCGCGCAGCCGGCGGCCAGCACGACCAGGAGGAGCCAGGCCGCGGCGGGCTGGACCACGCGGCTAGGATCCCGCCCGCGTGGCCGTACCGCCGAGGAGCGGCCGGATCAGCTCGATCGGCAGCGGGAAGACCATCGTCGTGCCCTTGCCGCCGTTCGAGATCTCGACGAGCGTCTGGAGGTACCGGAGCTGGAGCGCCTGCGGCTGGCTGCCGATGACGGCCGCCGCCTGGGCGATCTTCTCCGACGCCTGCAGCTCCCCCTCGGCCGAGATGATCTTGGCCCGCCGCTCGCGCTCGGCCTCGGCCTGCCGCGCCATGGCGCGCTGCATCTCCTGGGGCAGGTCGATCCCCTTCAGCTCGACGTTCGACACCTTCACGCCCCAGGGGTCGGTGTGCTTGTCGAGGATGGTCTGCAGCTCGGTGTTGATCTTCTCCCGCTCCGCGAGCAGCTCGTCGAGCGCCGCCTGGCCGCAGACGCTCCTGAGCGTCGTCTGCGCGAGCTGGGAGGTGGCGTAGAGGTAGTTCTCGACCTCGACGATGGCCCGCATCGGCGCGAGGACGCGGAAGTAGATGACCGCGTTCACCTTGACCGAGACGTTGTCGCGGGTGATCACGTCCTGCGGCGGCACGTCCATCGCGACCGTCCGGAGGCTCACCTTGGCCATCTTGTCGATGATCGGCACCAGGATGATGATGCCGGGCCCCTTCACCCCGATGGCCCGGCCGAGCCGGAAGATCACGCCGCGCTCGTACTCGTTCAGCACGCGGATCGAGTAGAGGATGACGATGACGACGATCGCGACGGCGACCACCATCGGCACCGACCACTCCGGCACATTGAACATGCTCCCTCCCCCCTCTCAGGACGTCCGGTCGGCCGGCTCGACCTCGACGACGAAGCCGCGAACCGCCGTGACCCGTACCCGCTCGCCCGCCGCGATGGGCGTGGCCGACCGGGCGTTCCAGTACTCGCCGTGCACGAAGACCTTCCCTTCCGGCGCGATCGGGCCGAGCGCCTCGCCCGTCTCGCCGATCAGATCGGCCTCGCCGCCCATGGCCGGGCGCCGCTGCGATCGCACGGCCGCCCCGACGATGAGGAGCAGCCCGAGGGCGAGCGTGGCCACCGTCGGCACGACCACCAGGAGCGACACCCGGAGGTAGTTCGGCGCCGACCAGTCGACGAAGATGATCGAGCCGAGCGCGAGCGCCACGACGCCGCCCACGCCGAGGATCCCGTGGCTCGCCACCTTCACCTCGGCGATGAGCAGGCCCAGGCCGACCAGGATGAGGAGGATGCCGGCCCAGTTGATCGGCAGCACCTGGAAGGCGAACATGGCGAGGATGAGCGCGATCGCCCCGGTCACGCCCGGCAGGATGGCGCCCGGGTTGTAGAACTCGATGGCGAGCCCGGCGAGCCCGGCCAGGAAGAGGAGGTAGGCCAGGTTGGGGTTGGCGAGCACCGAGAGGACGCGCAGGTTCCAGCGCATCTCGAACGGCACGATCCGCGCCCCCTTCGTCCGGACCACCACCTTGCGCCCCTCGACGTCCACCTTGCGGCCGTCGGCCTTGTCGAGCGCCTCGGCCACGCTGGCCGCGACGAAGTCGACCACGTTGAGCTTCGCCGCCTCCTCGGCCTGGACCGAGGCGGCCTCGCGCACCGCCTTGACGGCCCACTCGGCGTTGCGCCCCCGCTGGCGCGCGAGCCCCTCGATGTAGGCGGCGGCGTCGTTCACGATCTTCTTCTGCATCGTCTCGTCGATCTCGCCGCCCCCGGCCGCCACCGGCGACGCCGCGCCGATGTTCGTCCCGGGCGCCATCGCCGCCACGTGGGCGGCGATGGTGATGAACGCGCCGGCCGACCCGGCGTGCGCGCCGGGCGGGCCCACGTAGACCATCACCGGGACCTTCGAGGCCAGGATGTCCTTGACGATTTCGCGCATCGAGGAGACGAGGCCCCCCGGCGTGTCGAGCTGGACGACGAGCGCCGCCGCCCGCGCCAGCTCCGCCGCGGCGATCGCCTCCTCGATGTACGCCGCCGTCACCGGCGTGATCGCGTCGTCCACGACCGCCAGGTAGACCACCGGCGCGGCGGCCGGCTCCGCCGGCGCCGGCGACGGCCCCGCGGCCCCCGGGCGGACCAGGACGAGACCGGCGATCGCGAGGCACAGCGCCGCGAGGTACCGCACTACCCCTCCTCCGGCAGCGCGGCCAGGGCGTCGCGCACGAGCTTCATGTCCTCCCAGACCTCGCGCTTGGCCGCCGGGTTGCGCAGGAGGTACGCGGGGTGGAACGTCGGCATCACCCGGTAGTCCCCCGCCTGGTGGAACTTCCCGCGCAGCGCCGTGATCCCCCGCGTCGTCCCGAGGAGCGTCTGCGCGGCGACGCTGCCGAGCGCGACGACGACCCTGGGGCGGACCACCGCCATCGTCTGCCTCAGGAACGGCTGGCACGCGGCGATCTCGTCCGGCTCCGGCCTGCGGTTGTCGGGAGGCCGGCACCGCACGACGTTCGCGATGTACACCTGCTCCCGTCTCAGGCCGATCGCCTCGATGATCTTCGTGAGGAGCTGGCCGGCGCGCCCCACGAAGGGCTCGCCCTGCAGGTCCTCGTCGCGGCCGGGGCCCTCGCCGACGAACATGAGGCGCGCCCGCTCGTTGCCGACGCCGAACACGATGTTGGTGCGCCCCTCCCAGAGCTTGCACCGGCGGCAGTCGCCGAGCCGCTCGCGCACCTCGGCCAGGCTCGCGGCCGGCGGCTCGGCCGGCCCGGCGGCGAGGAGCCCGGCCCCGCCCCGCCCGCGCGGCCGGTCGGCGGCCACCGGCATGCCGAAGAGGTCCCTGGCCGGGGCGGCCGGCGGGGGCGGCGGCGTCGGGGGGGCCGCGGCGGCTCGGGGGCCGGCTACCGGTCCGGGCGTCGGCGGCTCCGGCACATGTGTTTCGGGACGCGCCGGGGCGGGCCGCCCCCGCCCCTCGGGGGCCACCCACTCCACGCCGGCCCTGCGCCACTCGGCCAGCGCCGCGCGCACCTCGGCCACGAGACGGGCCGCGTCGTCCTTGCCAGCCTGACGGCTCATGCCCTCGTCGCCTCCTCGAGCCTCGGGCGCCTCACCTTGACACACCGGAGCGCCCTGTGATAGCTAACAGACCCGCATGCTTCAACCAGGCTCGCTCCTCTTCGGCGTGACGGCGTTCACGCTCCTGCTGCTGGCGCCGGACGCCGCGTACGCCTGGGGCCCCGGGACCCATCTGCAGGTGGGCTCCCAGGTCCTCGAGAACCTGGCCATCCTGACCCCCGCGCTCCAGGACCTGCTCAGACGCTACCCGTACGACTTCCTCTACGGCTGCATCGGGGCCGACATCATCATCGGCAAGAAGTACCGCATCAAACAGGTCTTCCACTGCCACAACTGGAGCACGGGCTTCCGGCTCCTCGACGCCGCCGAGACGCCGCACGAGTCGGCCTTCGCCTACGGCTACCTCTGCCACCTGGCCGCCGACACGATCTCCCACAACTACTTCGTCCCCTGCCAGGAGATCGCCTCCTACTCGGCCAACTCCCTGCGGCACACCTACTGGGAGGTCCGGTTCGACGACTTCATCGACCCCCGGATGTGGCCCCTCGCGCGGGTGGTCCACGACGAGGCCCACGGCCGCAACGACGGCCTCCTGCAGCGCGTGCTCGCGGACACGATCTTCTCGTTCCGGACCAACAAGCGGATCTTCACCGGCCTCATCTCGCTGCAGCAGGTCCGGCACTGGCGCAAGATGGTGACCCTCCTGGCCACCCGCTCGAGCTTCCCCTTCACCCGGGACGACTTCGAGCGCTACTACCGCCTCACGCAGAACGCGGTCTTCGCCTTCATGATCGACGGCCAGACGTCGCGGACGGTCGAGGCCGACCCGATCGGCCGGCGCAACCTCCATGCGGCCGCGCTGATCCGCAAGACGCTGAGGACGCTGTCGAGGCGCAGGGTGCTGTCGCCGGCGCAGTGCGAGGAGATCGTCCGCGAGGTCACGCGCAGCCTCGAGACCGGCCTCGAGAGCGCCTTCCGCGAGCCGGAACTCCTCAGCCTCCCCTCGGTGCGGCGGCTCGCGGCGGCGCGGCGTTGACGGCTCGCGGCCGGCTCACGCCGCCCCGTCGCTACCCCTTCACCAGCTCGCGCACCCGGTCGAGGATCGCGTCGGCCACCTCGCTCTTCGGCGCGAGGGGATGCTCGTCGGCCGCGCCGTCGCCGCGCACGAGGACGACCGCGTTGGTCTCGCTCCCGAACCCGCAGCCGGGCGCCGACACGTCGTTGGCCACGATCAGGTCGACCCCCTTGGCCGCGAGCTTGGCGCGCGCGTGGTGGACCAGGTCGGCGGTCTCCGCCGCGAAGCCGACGAGCACCGGTCCGGGGCGGCCCGCCGCCCGCCCGTCGCGGCGCCGCCGCCCGAGCTCGGCCAGGATGTCGAGGTTGCGCACGAGGTCGAGCCGGATCCCGTCCTCGCCGTCCACCTTCTTGATCTTCTGGTCGGCCGCCTTGACG
>DASVDK010000068.1:0-2328 GCA_036381125.1 Thermodesulfobacteriota bacterium
GCCGCCGCTGCGCCGCTCGCTGTCCAGGCATTCCTCCAGCGCGTCGAAGAGCCGCTGGAAGTGCTCGGGGCGGTGCGCGGCGGTGGCGCAGAGGCGCAGTCGCGCGAGGCCGGGGGAGACGGCGGGGTAGGTGACGGCGGAGACGAAGACGCCGCGGGCGAGGAGGCGGCGGGCCCAGCGGTAGGCGCGCCACTCGTCGCCCAGGAGCACGGGGACGACGGGGGTGGTCGAGGCGCCGGTGGGGAGGCCGAGGCGGCAGAGGCCGTCGCGGAGCACGCGGGTGTTCTCGCGCAGGCGGACGAGGTGCTCCGGCTCGTCGAGGATGATGCGGAGCGACTCGAGCGCGGCGGCGGCGTTCGCGGGCGTGATGGCGGCGGAGAAGATGTAGGGCGCGCTGCCGTGCTGGATGTAGATCTTGAGCGGGAGCGAGCCGGCGAGGAAGCCGCCGGAGGATGGGATCGCCTTGGAGAGCGAGCCGGTGACGATGTCGATGCGGCGGGGGTCGACGCCCTGCGCCTCGCAGATGCCGCGGCCCTCGGCACCGATCGCGCCGATGGAGTGGGCCTCGTCGACGAGGAGGAACGCGCCGTAGCGGTCCTTCAGCTCGATGACCTGGGCGAGCGGGACCTGGTCGCCATCCATGCTGAAGACGGAGTCGACGGCGACGAGGATGCGCTTGGCGCCCTTGGCGCGCGCCTGTCGCAGCCGCCGCTCGAGGTCGCTCATGTCGTTGTGGCGGAAGCGGCGCGCCTGACAGCCGGCCATGCGCACGCCGTCCTGGATGCTCTGGTGCGCGTACTGGTCGAGGATCACATGGTCGTCGGGCCCGAAGAGGGCGGTGATGGCGGCGACGTTCGCGTCGTAGCCGGAGGCGAAGGTGGCGGCGGCCTCGTGGCCGAGGAAGCGGGCGAGCTCGTGCTCGAGCTCGAGGTGCAGCTCGAGCGTGCCGGTGAGGAGGCGGACGCCGCCGCAGGACGTGCCGAAGCGCTCGACGGCGCGGTTCACCGCCGCGGTCAGGCGGGGGTGGCCGATCAGCCCGAGGTAGCTGTACGACGAGAACATGACGAAGTCGGCGCCGAGCGCGCCGCTCTCGGGGCCGGCGGCGCGGGCGAGCGGGAGCTGGTACGTGTAGAGCGACTCGGGGAGGCCGTCGCCGAAGATCTCGAACCAGCGCTTGACGTTCGGCGTATCGAGGAGCGAGCCGGGTTCGATGAGGTCGTCGCCGGACTTGCCCTCGAAGTAGCCGTCGAAGGGATCCCTCGTGAACGCGTTCAGCCGTTCAGACGCCGGGCCGGAAGGCGACCTTGATGGAGCGGTGGCCACCTTTGTCGAGAGCGGCGGAGATGGCTGCACGATAGTCCTCCAAGTCGAAGACGTGAGTCAGCATGCCGAGCTCGTGGAGCCCGTCGCGGCGGATGAGCTCGAGTGAGGCGTCGTAGATGTCCCGCTCCTGCCGGTCGAACGGGGCGAGGCCATAGGCGAAGACGCCGGCGACGGCGAGCTGGCGGTACCAGATGCGGGTCCAGTCGGCGGCGAGTTTGGCGGCGGCGCCGACGAGGACGATGCGGCCGCCCTCGCGGGCGAGGGCGAGGGCGTCGCCGACGGAGGCGCGGGTGCCGACCGTGTCGTAGACGAGCGAGGGGCCGCCCTCGACGAACTTCGGCGCGAGCGTCGGCCGGTAGCTGCGCGCGTCGGGGAGCGAGGCGGCCCAGGCGTAGGCCTCCTCGCGGCGGGCGAAGATGTGCGAGGCGCCGGCGCGCTCGGCGAGCTCGCGCTGGAACGGGTAGCGCGCGAGCGTGGCGATGGGGCCGGTCCAGCCGACAAGGCGCAGCGCCTTGATGGTGAGCGCGCCGATGGTGCCCGCGCCGATGACGAGGACGACGTCGTCCTCGCGCGGCGGGTGCAGGAGCACGGGGCGGAGCGCGGAGGCGAACGGGTCGGTGAGGACGCCGACCTCGTCGGAGAGCTCGCCGAGCGCGTGGAGCTGGCTCCGGTGCGCGACGAAGAAGCGGGACCAGCCGCCGCCGACGGCGGGGCAGTAGCCGATCATCGGCCCGGTGCCGACGGCGCCGTCGGTGGTGCGGCGGCAGAGGCCGTACTCGCCGCGGGCGCAGGCGGGGCAGGGCGGCTCGAGGCCGCGCTGCGCGCAGGAGAGCATCGGGTTGACGACGACGCGGTCGCCGACGCTCCAGGGCGCGGCGTCGCCGCCGGTCTCGACGATGCGGCCGACGTTTTCGTGGCCGAACGTGAAGGGGTAGGCGCCGAACGGCTCGAGGGTGAAGGAGTCGTGGGCGGTGAGCGCGGCGAGGTCGCTGCCGCAGATGCCGC
>DASVDK010000069.1:0-11402 GCA_036381125.1 Thermodesulfobacteriota bacterium
CCCCGGCCGCGCAGGTGGCCGCCGTCACCGTCAGGCTCACGCGGAAGGCCCGGCGGAAGCTCGGGTCGCCGAGCACGTCCGCGTACCAGCGGAGCGTCGCGCCGCGGGGGAGGAGCGTGTTGGTCCAGCTCTCCCCGAACGAGCCGAGGAGCAGGAGCACCATCGGCAGGAAGAGGTAGACGAGGTAGAGGACGGTCACGACGGACATCCGTACGGCCTCCGGTTGGGCGCCGGCCTCCGATATGGTGACATCGGACGGTCGGCCTGTCACCCTGCCGAGCGCATGCTCGCCGGGCCAACGCCTGACGGCAAGGCCCCGATCTGGTATCATGCGTCGTCGCCCGCGGAGAGATGGCCGAGAGGCTGAAGGCGGCGGTTTGCTAAACCGTTCTAGGGACCAAAATCCCTAGCGAGGGTTCGAATCCCTCTCTCTCCGCCACTGTTCTCCCCTCGGGTCCGCCCGGACCGCGACGGCCGTTCCCCCTCTTCCCCCGTTCCGATCGCGCGTCAGCGCCCGTCGGGATCGTCCCCGCATCGGGATCGTCCCCGCATCGGGGTCGTCCGCGGCGCCGCACGGGAGCATCTGGCGCCCGGGCCGGAAACGCGCTCTTATGAAACGGGCTGTTCCCGATCGAAACGGCCGGCGCGCCGTGAGCCTCGACCTGCGCGGGGGAGCGGGCTGGCACGGGATTGGCACTCCAACCGCCTGCCCGGAGACCTCCGCCCGTGGGCTCGCGGCGGCAGGCAGGGCCACTTCCCACGAGAAGGGACCGCGGCATGGACCTCTCCCGGGCGCTGACGCTCGTCGCCGTCGTCGCGTTCACGTTCCAGTTCCTGATCTTCCTGTACCTCTACCCCTCGTCGCGCGAGCGCTTCTTCCGGTACCTCCTCTGGGCGTGGGGCATCTTCGCGGTCGCCAAGGCGCTCAAGTTCGTCGCCGCGTCGCTCCCGGAGACCGAGGCGCACTGGGCGTGGGCCGTCCTCGACGGCGCGGGCGCGGCCGGGTTCCTCTTCGTCTTCGCCGCGGCGCTCGCCCTGAGGCGGGACTACCGGATCCGCGCGCCGCACGCGGCGGTGGGGATCGCCTACGTCGCGGTCGTCGGGTGGCTGGCCGACCTTGCCGGCACCCGGAGCGGGGCCGGTCCGCTCGCCGGCCTCCTGAGCAGCGTGCCGCTCGCCCTGGCCGGGGCCCTGCTCTGGGGCGGCAACCCGAAGCCGGGCACCGGGTCGCGCGAGCGGTTCCTCGCGGGCGCGCTCCTCATCTGGGGCGTGCAGCGGGTCGTGGCGCCGTTCGTCGTGGCGCCGCAGGGGAGCGTGACGTTCTTCGTCGTCCACTCGAGCTACATGCTCTGCTACTTCCTCGCCGTCTTCGCCATCATCATCATGGTCCTCGACCGCGCCCGCAGCGAGACGGCGTCGCTCAAGGAGTTCAACGAGCGACTCGTCGACGGGCTCGGCGAGGGGCTCGAGTTGGTCGACGGCGACTACCGGATCCGCCACGCGAACCGATGGATGGTGGAGGAGTTCGGCCGCGTCGTGGGCCGTCGCTGCCACGAGGTCCTCACCGGCGGTGCGCGGCCCTGCGACGGCTGCCCCATGGAGCGCCGCGGCGAGATGGTCGAGCCGAGGCGGCTCGACGTGACGGGGGCGGGAGGCCGCCGGCTGGTGCTGACCTGCTCGCCCGTCCGGCAGCCCGACGGCGAGGTGTTCCTGCTCGAGCTGGTGGCGGACGTCACGGAGTACGAGCGTCTGCGCGCGCGGCTCGGGGAGGCCGAGCGCCTCGCTGCGGTCGGCGAGCTGGCGGCGGGGGTCGCGCACGAGATCCGAAATCCCCTGGCCGCCATCGTCAACGCGACCTCGCTGCTCGAACGCGACGACCTCACCGGCGACGAGCGGGCGAGCACCCTCGGCGCGGTCAAGAAGGAGGCGCGGCGGCTGAACGGCATCGTCTCGGAGTTCCTCGCCTTCGCGCGTCCCGGCGAGCCCAGGCGCGCGATCGGGGACATCCGCGAAGTCGTCGACCACGTGGCCCGGCTCGTGCGCGAGGACCGCCCGAGGTCGGCGGGCGTGGTGACCGAGGTCCACGTCGACCCGTCGGTGCCGCCGTTCGCCTTCGACTCGGACCAGCTCACGCAGGTCCTGTGGAACGTCGTCCGCAACGGGATCGAGGCGATCGACGGCCCGGGGCGTCTGCGCATGGACGTGGTGCGCGAGAACGGCCACGTCGCGATCGCGGTGTCGGATACCGGCCCCGGTATCCTGCCCGAGGAGCAGCGGCGGATCTTCGAGCCGTTCTACTCGCGGAAGCGGGGCGGCACCGGGCTCGGCCTCGCCATCGTGCGACGGATCGTCTCCGCGCACGGCGGGCGGATCGAGGTCGAGTCGGGCCGCGGGACGGGGACCCGGTTCATCATCTATCTCCCCCTGGACACGAGGTAGGCATGGCCGCGATTCTCGTGATCGACGACGAGGAGTCGCCAAGGCAGACCCTGGCGCTCCTCCTCAAGAAGCGGGGCCATCGCGTCACGGAAGCGGAGGGCTTCGAGGCGGCGGCGGCGGTGCTCGCGCAGGACGTCTTCGACGTCATCGTGACCGACCTGCGGATGCCGGACGGCGATGGCCTGGACGTGCTCAACCTGGCCAGGCGGCAGTGTCCGGACGCCGACGTCATCCTGCTCACCGCGTACGCGGGCTGGGAGTCGGCGAAGGAGGCGATCCGGCTCGGCGCCTTCGACTACTTCGAGAAGGGGCGCGATCCGGACGAGATGCTGCTCAGGATCGACAAGGCGCTCGAGCAGAAGGCGCTCAGGCGCGAGAACTCGAACCTCCGGCAGCAGGTGCGCGACCGGTACGCGCTCACGGGGATCATCGCCCGCTCGCCCCAGATCCGCGCGGTGCTCGATCTGGTGACCCGGGTCGCCCCGACCGAGGCGACCGTCCTCGTCCAGGGCGAGTCGGGCACCGGCAAGGAGCTGATCGCCAAGGCGATCCACCACGCGAGCCCGAGGGCTTCGGGCCCGTTCCTCGCCGTCAACTGCGGGGCGCTGCCCGAGACGCTGCTCGAGTCTGAGCTCTTCGGCCACGTGAAGGGCGCCTTCACCGGCGCCACCGCCACCAAGAAGGGGCTCTTCGAGGAGGCCGACGGCGGCACGATCCTCCTCGACGAGATCGGCGACATGGCCCCGGCGCTCCAGGTGAAGCTCCTGCGCGTGCTGCAGGAGGGGGAGGTGCGCCGCGTCGGCGCCAATCAGCCGATCACGGTGAGCACGCGCGTCGTCGCCGCCACCAACCGCGACCTCCAGCAGCTCATGCGCCAGGGGAGCTTCCGGGAGGACCTGTACTATCGCCTCAACGTGATCCCGGTGGTCCTCCCCCCGCTGCGCGAGCGGCGCGAGGACATCCCGGTCCTCGCCGAACACTTCCTCGAGCGCTTCGCGAGACGCCAGGGCCGCACCCTCCGGCTGAGCCCCCAGGCGATGGAGCGGCTCCTGCGGTACCCGTGGCCGGGCAACGTGCGCGAGCTCGAGAACGCGATCGAGCGGACGGCGATCCTCGCCCGGCAGGAGGTCATCCGCCCCGAGGACCTTCCGCCCCACGTCGCCAGCGGCATCGGCCTCGGCGCCGCGCCGCCGCTGCCCGCCCAGGAGTGCCTGGCCGACGTGGAGAAGGCCCACATCCTCCAGACCCTCGAGCGTCTGGCCTGGAACTACTCGCGCGCGGCCGAGGTGCTCGGGATCGGCCGCACCACCCTCTGGCGGAAGCTCAAGGAGTACGGTCTCGAGCGGCGCGCCTCGGCGTCAGCCTAGCGCCGCCGCGAACGAGGCCGGGGCTCTACCTTCCCCGCGGGAAAATGGAAAGGCCTGACCCCATGGAAAATGGAAAGACCTGACCCCATGGAAAACGGAAAGACCTGACCCCGGGGTGACGACCCCGGGGTCAGCGGTCGAGGATCTCGCGGACGCGACGGACGAGGTCGGAGGGGCTGAAGGGCTTCTGCACGAACGGCAGGCTGTTCTCCTGGACGAACTGCTCGTCGATGGCGTTGACGCTGTAGCCGCTCACGACGAGGAACCTGAGCCCCGGCTTGCGCGCCCGAAGCTCGAGGTAGACCTCCCGCGCGCCGAGCTTCGGCATGACGGCGTCCACGATCGCGAGGGCGACGTCGTCCTCGTGGCGCTCGAACGCCTCGAGCGCCTGCTCGCCGTCGGCCGCGGTCGCCACCCGGTAGCCCGCCGCCTCGAGCGTCCGCACGATCAGCTCCCGGACCATGTCGTCGTCCTCGGCGAGCAGGATCGTCTCGTGGCCGCCGCGAGCCGGCGGCGCGGCCCTCTGCGGGGTCCGCTCGGCCTTCGCCTCGACCACCGGGAAGTACACCGTGAAGCTCGCCCCCTTGCCCGGCTCGCTCTCCACCTGGATGAGCCCGTCGTGCTGCTTGACGATGCCGTAGACCGTGGCCAGGCCGAGCCCCGTCCCCTGACCCGGCCCCTTGGTCGTGAAGAACGGGTCGAAGATGCTCTGCATGGTCGCCTCGTCCATCCCGATGCCGGTGTCGGTCACCCGGATGAACGTGTACGCGCCGGGCCGGGCCCAGGCGTTGACGCGGCAGAAGTCGGCGTCGAGCCGGGCGCTGCCGCTCTCCACGACGAGCCGCCCGCCGCCCGGCATCGCGTCGCGGGCGTTGACGCAGAGGTTCATGAGCACCTGCTCGACCTGGACCGGGTCGACGTAGGCCGACTCGACGCGGTCCGACGTGCGGATGTCGACGACGATCCGCTCGCCGATCACGCGGCGGAGAAAGGCCTCCACCTCGCCGATGATCCGGTTGAGGTCGACCTGCCGGCGCTCGAGGACCTGCCGGCGCGAGAAGGCGAGGAGCTGCCGGGTGAGCACCGCCGCGTGCTCGGCCTGCTTGCGGATCTGCAGGAGGTCGCCGTGCAGCGGGTGCGCGGGGGAGAGCCGCATGAGGGCGAGGTCGGCGAAGCCGCTGATCCCGGTGAGGATGTTGTTGAAGTCGTGGGCGACGCCGCCCGCGAGGGTGCCGATGCTCTCCATGCGCTGCGCCTGCTGGAGCTGGCGCTCGAGCGACCGCCGCTCGGTGATGTCGCGCATGATGCTCAGGAAGAGGCCGGGGGCCGAGCGCATGCCGATCACGTCGACGAGCCGGCGCCCGCCGTCCCGGCTCGCGATCGCGAACTCCCCCCGAAGGGCGCCGGTCGACTCCAGCTCGCCGAGCGCCGCCTCGAACCGCTCGCGGTCCTCGGGCGCCACCGCGTCGGCGGGCGTGTGCCACTCGCCGAGGAGGTCGTCCCGCGAGGTGCCGACCAGGTCGCAGTAGGCGCGGTTGGCGTCGACGAGCCGCCGGCTCTCGGCCCAGACGGCGATGGCGTCGAGCGCGCTCTCGAAGAGGGTGCGGTAGCGGGCCTCGGAGGCCCGGAGGCGCGCCTCGGCGCGCCGCCGCTCGCGCCGGCCGGCCGCCTCCCGAATCTCCCGCTCGATGGCCGGCACGAGCCGGGCGAGGTTGTCCTTCATGATGTAGTCGTGCGCGCCCGCCTTCATCGCGGCCACGGCGGTCGCCTCCCCGATGCGCCCCGACACCACGAGGAAGGGGAGATCGAGGCGCTGCTCGTGCAGGAGCTTGAGCGCGGCGAGCGCCGAGAAGCGCGGCAGGCCGTAGTCGGCGATGACGACGTCCCAGGTCCGCTCGCGGAGCGCCTCGGCCATCGCCTCCGGCGTGTCGACCCGGTGCAGGAGCGGCTCGTACCCGCCCTGCCGGAGCTGGCGCTCGACGAGCCTGAGGTCGTCTTCCGAGTCCTGCACCATGAGGACCCGGAGCGGCGTGCTCATCTCCTCCCTCCTCGGTCTCCGTGCACTAGTGCACCGACGGGCGCGCCCGGATGGGCGTCGCGGGGCGCGCGCCCCCTTATACCAGATGGCGGCGGAACTGGTGCGCCGGGGTGAGGTAGCGCGCGGTCGCCATGCGAACGAAGAGCAGGGAGGCGATCGCCGTCGCGGCGGCCAGCATGACGACGACGACGAGCTGGTACTCCACGGCGACGAGCGGGGAGGCGCCGGCCAGCACCTGGCCGGTCATCATGCCGGGGAGCTGCACGACGCCGACCGTCATCATCCCGTTGACCGTCGGCAGCATGGCCGCCCCGAGCGCCGCGCGCACCATCGGCTGCACCGCCTCGCGTCCCGAGAAGCCGAGGGCGAGCCGCGCCTCGACCTCCGCCGCCCGGTTCCTGAGGTCCGCCTGGAGCCGGTCGCCGGCGAGCGAGGCGCTCGTCATCGCGTTGCCGAGGATCATGCCGCCGATGGGGATCAGGTACTGCGGCGTCCACCAGGGGCGCACCTGGACGACGACGCCGATCACGTAGACCAGGATCCCGGCGGTCGACAGCGAGAGCGCGAGCGCCGCGACGGCGTGGGCGCCGGGCGGCGGCTTCTTGAGCCGCGCCACGGCCGCCCGGGTGGCGATGCCGGCCATCACGGCCAGGATGAGGAGCACCCACCACCAGTAGGCCCGGGCGAACACCCACGTGAGGACGAAGCCGACCAGGTAGAGCTGGAGGATCGCCCGCAGCGTCCCGACGGCGAGGTCGCGCTCGAGCCCGAGCCGCTGGCGGACGGAGACCGCGATCACCACCGCGATCAGGAGGATGGCCAGGCCGACCTGCCGGAGGTCGAGGTCGATGACGCCGCCGGTCATCGCGCCGCCACCGCCGCCGGGCTCTCGCCCCGCAGGAACGCCTGGAGCCGCGCGTCGGTGATCGCGTCCGAGTGGCCGTCGATGCACTCGTACGCCTGGACGGCGCCGCCGACGAGGTAGAGGAAGCAGCCGCCGAGCCGTCTCAGCAGCTCCGCCTGATGCGTCACGGCCACCACGGTGAGGCCGAGCGACTCGCGCAGCCCCACGACGGTCTCCACGACGAGCGCCGCGTTGGGCGGGTCGAGGGCCGAGGTAGGCTCGTCGAGGAGGAGCGCCTCGGGCCCGCCGATGAGGGCGCGCGCGATGACGACGCGCTGCTTCTCGCCGCCCGAGAGGGTGGCCGCCTCGCGGTCGAGGAAATGCGCCTCCATGCCGACCGCCTCGAGCGCCCGCACGAGCCGGGCCTCGGACAGGTCGAGCCGCTCCGGATGCGGCTGCACCCCGAGGTTGTCCCGCACCGTCCCCTCGAAGACGATCGGCGTCTGCTGGACCATCGCCACGCGGCGCCTGAGGTCGAGCGGGTCGAGCGTCGTGATGTCGCGGCCGTTGAAGAAGACCGTCCCTGGCGGCGGCTCCTCCAGGCGGTTGAGGCAGCGGAGCAGCGTCGACTTGCCGGAGCCCGACGGACCGAGCAGGGTGAGGGAGCTGCCCCGGTCGACCTCGACGCTCACGTCGCGCAGGACCTGGACCGGCGGCCGACCCCGCTCGCCCGGGAAGGCGAGCGACAGGTGGTCGACCTTGAAGACGGGGTCGCGGACGGGCGGCGGCGGCGCGGCGATCGGCATGGTCGCGTGCGATCTTAGCGCACCGCCTTCGATCGACCGCGTCCCGACCCGCGCCGGACCGATCGATCGGCCCGGCCCCTGGGCGGGCAATCTCTCGGTCGATCTGGTATGGAGGCTGCACGGGCGCTCCGGCTGATGCGGGGTCTGCTTCGCGAGGATCTCGCCAGGATGAGGGATCGATTGGTCGGCCGTGCCGGCGGCCCCTGTTCCACGTGTCGAGACTGGACGCCTGTTGTGCGGTGGGTCGAGCCGCCCGGGCCCGCCTGGGGGCCCGAGGCGGTCGAGGCGCCCGAAACCTGCCCGCGCTGCGGCCGGCAGCGGGACGTCATCGAGCTGCTCGACCGGCGGCGTCGGGCTGCCGACCGGCGAGGTTCCGGACGGCCCGGGCGCCGGGCCGCCGACCGGGACATGCCGTCCCGTTCCGGCTCGCCTGCCTGACCCGGTTCGCTTCGCGCCCCGGCCGGGAGAGGCGGCGCGCCGCCGATCAGGGCCGGGGCGTGGACGCGTCCGCGGGCGCCTGCGGCCGCCAGGCGCAGAAGCCCTGCGCGTCGACCCCGAGCGCCCGGTTGAGCTTGCTGCGGAAGTTCTCGAGCGCGATCACCGCCGCCAGCTCCACCGCCGCCGGCTCCGAGAAGTGCTCGCGCACCCGCGCGAAGAGCGCGTCGTCCACCTCCCGCCCCGTGATCGTCATCGCCTCGGCCATCTCGAGCGCCGCCCGCTCCCGCCCGTCGAAGAGCGGGCTCTCGCGGAAGCGCTCGATCGCCTCCAGCTTCTCCTGCGTCGCCCCGCTGCGCATCCCCCTGGATGCGTTGATGTCGATTCAGAAGGGGCAGCCGTTGAGGAGCGCGACCCTCAGGTTCACCAGGGCGCGCAGGTTCGGATCGAGGTGCCCCGACCGCTCCACCGCGGCCGAGAGCGCCCGGGCCGCGCCGAGGATCGGCGGGCAGTGGGCGAGGACCTTCGTCGTGTTCAGCGTGGCGCCGTAGCGCTCCTCGTCCTGGGCGAAGACCTCGCGCAGGATCGGATCGCCGCCGTCGCCCTCGATCTCCGTGACTCGCGGCATGGAGGGGCCTCCCTGGGGGGATATTCAAGCACGGCGGAGGCCAGGACGGCAGAGGCGGCGGGCGGAGGCCCGCGCGCCGCGACCCCGAGGGCCGGGCCCCGGGGCGACGTTGACAGCCGGCGGGGGGCGCGGTACAAATCTCCGGTCTGGCCGCGGACTTACAGCAGGGCTCGATCTCCGGGCGGCCAGGCATCTCCCTTCTGCTGCACACCCCGCCGCGTGCGCCCGTAGCTCAGCTGGATAGAGCACCAGACTACGAATCTGGGGGCCAGGTGTTCGAATCACCTCGGGCGCACCAGTATTCACGGGCACTTAGCTGGGTCCGGCCTCTCGCCTCAACGAGCCAAGTGTGTCGCTGGTGTGTCTCTTCGGCTGAGGACCGCCTCGAGCCGCTCGGCGGCCTCCTGCTGCATGGTCGGGAGGACGTGCGAGTAGGTGTCGAGCGTGAGCGTGATGGAGGCGTGCCCCAGTCGCTCGGACACCACCTTGGGGTTCACGCCCTGAACGAGCAGCAGCGTGGCACAGGTGTGGCGAAGGTCGTAGAGCCGGATCGTGCTCGGCAGCCCCGCCTTCTTCAGCACCGCCTTGAACCGCCGCCGGACGGTGCTGTGCTCGTCCAACGGCCGGCCCTCGTGACTGGCGAAGACCGGATCGGTGGGCGCCTTGAAGGGCGAGGCCATGAAGTGCTCGCGCAGGAGCCGGGTGATGCTCGCCGGCAGAGGAATCGTCCGCCGGCTTCGGCTGGTCTTCGGCTCCGTGTAGCGCCAGGTGCCCGCCCGCTGGACGACAACGCGCCTCACCGTCACGGTCCCGGCTCGCAGGTCGACGTCCTGCCACTGCAGGCCCAGGTACTCGCTGGGCCGCATCCCCGTCGCGAGCGCGAACAGGAACACAGGACCGCAGCGGTCTGACGCCGCCGCGGCGACGAACTTCGCGACCTCGTCCTCGGTGAGGGCCCGCATCTCCTTCCGGTCTTGCTTGGGCAGGTCCACGGCCTCGGCCGGATTCCGGATGAGCATCCGCCATCGGACCGCCTGCTTGAGGGCGCTTGAGAGCACGGCGTGGACGTAGCGGACCGTCCTTGCCGAGAGGCCCTTCGAGAGCATCTCGGTGTAGAGGCCCTGGATGTCCAGCGGCGTGATTTCGCGGAGCTTCCGGCTGCCGAGGGCCGGGCGGACGTATCGCTTCAGGTTCCACTCGTAGACCGCGTAGGTTCGCTCCCGGAGCTTGGCCTTCGCGACGTCCTCGAGCCATCGGTCCAGGTACTCGTTCAAGGTCATCCGGCTTGGCTCGATCAGCTCGTGGAGATCCTTCTTCCGAAGCCAGTCGTTCAGGAGGGCCTGTGCGTCCTTCTTCGTGCCATGGACGGTCTTGCCGATGTACTTCTTCCGCAGCGTGCCGTCGGGCGCCTTCTCCCGGCCGGCATAGACCCTCACCAGCCAGAGCCGCTCACCACGCTTGATGATCTGTCCTGCCATGGGTGTTCTCCTTACCCGTTGCCTCTCGGTCGTCCGCGAAGGTCGCTCGGGCGGAACCGCACGAACTTCCCGATCCGGACACACGGAATCTCCCCCCGCTTGGCGAGTTCGTAGACGGTCTTCTCCTTCAGGCCGAGAAGTTCCGCGACCTCCTTGGCCGTGAGGAGACGCTCGCAGGCGGCGTCGTTCCGAGGCGTTGACGGCCCGCTGGGCCGGCCCTCCAGTAACCTGCCGAACAGCACCCCCCTGACCCGCTCGAGCCGACCAAGGATGCGGGGGACATCCTCAGGCGGGACAGTTTCGAGACGGCCCATCACCACGTCGACAGGAATCTCCTCTTGCGCTTCGATGGTCGCGGCCGCCAGGCGCCGGGGTCTCTCTCCGGCGGGGGCCCAGCCAGGGAGCAGTTCGAGCACGCGCTCTGGAATAGACCACTGCGCGTGCCGCCTACTACTTGCCATCGTTCTTCCCCTTTGCTGCTGCTCTGGCCCGTCCTGAGCGCGTCCGTGCAGCCTGGGCTCGTGACCGGCGGGTTGCCGTTCGGCTCTGGCACTGGGGCGAGCAATAGGCCTGGTTAGACCGCTCGGCCAGGAACCAGCGGCCGCACACCTCTCCAGGTTCGCGGCGCGGCGCCGGCGCGGGGCAGACGCGAATCAGATGCGCGTACTCCTCAAGCGACCGGGCCAGGAGGAACGTCATCAGCTTGTCGTGCTTCAGGCCCCGGTACTCGACTGTGGTGCCTGACTCCGATACAGGTGCCACCTCCGCTCCGACCGAAGGCCGCGTCGTGATGACCTCTTCGAATCGGTACGGACCCAGGGTGGCCCGTCGCGTCCCGATAAGCGCGAGGAAGATCTTCCGGAACGCTTGCTGTGTCTGGCGGATCTCATCTTCGGCAGCGACCGATCGCTCGACAGGCTGATCGAACCAGCCCCCAGAAGGGCGTGAGAAAGCCGCCACCTCGGCCTGCGTGGCAAGCCACGCCGGCTCGGGCAGCTGGTCCAACCGCCGCTGCGCGAAGTCGAGGGCCCATTCAAGTCGGGCTCGACGGTTCTGGCTGACTCGCTCCAGCTCGCGAGCCCCTTCTTGCATCCGCCCCAAGGCTCTAGTGCCTCGCGTCTTCGACTGAGTCTGTTCCACGACTTCTTTGGACCTCCCTCTCAAAGCTTGCCGGTGGGCGCCAAGTCCTCGTCCTCCGTCGTGATGGCATTATAGAGGTAATGGCGACTCTTGACAAGCCATTACCCTCTGCTATACCTAGGCTGAGGAGAGGTCTGCGCTGGCGATCGCGTTTGCGGTCGGGGCCGTTTGAGTGGTGGTCAGGGCAGGGGTGCGTCGGACCGGTGCGCGAGAGAGCTGGCCGCCCA
>DASVDK010000070.1:0-47562 GCA_036381125.1 Thermodesulfobacteriota bacterium
GACGCCGTCCTGCGCTGCCTGCGCGAGACCCCGCCCACGCCCGACGAGGTCGACTTCGGCCGCGACACCGCCGTCGAGATCGTCGACCTCGCCGGCGCCGCGCTCGTGCCCGGCTTCGTCGACGCCCACGTTCACCTGACCCTCCTTGCCGTGCGCGACGACGGGCTCGCGCTCGGCGGGCTCGCGTCGATCGAGCGCGTCCTCGACGCCGTGGCGGCCGAGGCCGCGCGGCTGCCGTCCGGGGCGCCGCTGGTCGGCATCGGCTGGGACGACTCGGGGTGGGGGCGCCTGCCGACGCGCGGCGACCTCGACCGCGTCGCGCCCGACCGGCCGGTCCTGCTCCTCCGCAAGGACGCGCACCTCCTCTGGCTCAACTCGGCCGCCCTCGCGCACTACGGCTTCGAGACGCCGGCCGGCCCGGCGTCCCGGGACGCGGCCTTCGTCGACCGCGACGCGGACACCGGACGGCCGACCGGGCTCGTGCGCGAACTCCTCGCGCTCGAGCTGGTGCGCGACCGGCTGCCCCCCACGCCGCCGGCGCTCGCCCTCGCGCGGCTCGACCGGACGATCCGCGCCGCGTCGGCGGCCGGCGTGACCGGCGTGACGACGTTCGAGGGGCGGGAGGCGGCAACGCTGCTGCGCCGCCGTCTCGAGGCCGGAGCGCGCGACCTGCGCGTGGCGCTCGGGGCGCCGGCCGCCGAGGCCGCGGCCGCGGCGCGTCTCGGCCCCGCGGCCGGGCCGGACGGCGACTGGCTCGTGGCCGGCCCGGCGAAGCTCTTCCTCGACGGGAGCCTCGGGTCGCGCACCGCGCGGCTGCTCGAGCCCTACGAGGCGGCCGGCCTCGCCGAGCCGGGCTGCGGCCCGGACGGGTGCGGTCTCGTGGTGACGCCGGACGCGCAGGCCCGGGCGATGATGCGGGAGGCGCTCGCCGCCGGCCTGCCGCTCGCCGTGCACGCCATCGGCGACGCGGCGGTCCGCGCGGCGCTCGACGCCTTCGAGGCGGCACGGGCCGGCGAGCCGTCCGCGTACGCGCGCCTCGCGCCGAGGTCGCGCGTCGAGCACGTCCAGCTCTGCCACCCGACCGACCTGCCGCGCTTCGCCGCGCTCGGCGTGTCGGCGTCGGTGCAGCCGGCCCACGCGCCTTCGGACATGGAGCTGTCCGAGCGCTACTGGGGCGCCGCGCGCTCGGCGCGCGCCTACCCGTACGCGAGCCTCGTGCGCGCCGGCGCCAGGCTCGTGGTCGGCACCGATGCGCCGGTCGAGCCGATCGCGCCGCTCGCCACGCTCCACGCCGCCCTCACCCGGCAGCGGCGCGACGGCACGCCGGCCGGCGGCTGGCAGCCGCACGAGCGGCTCGACGCGGCGACCGTGATCGACGCCTACACGATCGGCGCGGCGTCGTCCGCGGGCCTGCGCGGCGTCGGCCGCCTGGCGCCCGGTTGGCTCGCCGACGCGGTCGCCGTCTCGGTCGATCCCTTCCGCGACCCTCCCGAGCGGCTCGCCGAGGCCGAGGTGCGGCTCGTCGTCGTCGCCGGCCGGGTCGTCTTCCCAGCCGGCTAGCCCCGGGGGTCAGGTCTTTCCATTTTCCAGGGGGTCAGGTCTTTCCGTTTTCCATGGGGCCGGCGGGATGGCGCCTCGCGGCGGCGCATCTCCGCTACTTGCCAGGGGAGGTGCGGCCGAGGACGACGGCGAGCGCCCACGCGAACGCGAGCGAGGCGCTCGCCATGCCGAACGGGATCCGGTAGTCGGCCGTGAGGTCGAAGAGGAGCCCCCCGACGAACGGGCCCGCGGCGCTGCCGAGCCCGTGGAAGAGCGTGATGGCGCCGAAGATCGTGCCGAAGCGGCGGCCCGGGAAGCGCGCGGCCGCCTCCGCCGCGAGGATCGGCCCGCGGGCGCCGAAGCCCAGGCCGAACACGATCGCGTACAGCGTGAGGACGAGCCCGCTGCCGGTCTCGCCGGCCAGGACGAGCAGGCCGATGCCGGCGATGGAGCAGGCGAAGGAGACACCGAGCGCCACCCCCCGGCCGACGTAGTCGGACCCCACGCCGAAGACGAGCCTCCCCACGCCGCTCATGAACCCCACGAGGCCGAAGGCGCTGGCGGCCCCGAGCCGGTCGAATCCCGCGTCCACGGCGTACACGACCTGGTGTGCGGCGATCATGAAGACGCCGAACGAGATGGAGAAGAACTCCGCGGCGAATCCCCAGAAGTCGTGCGTCCGGAGCGCCTCGCGGAGCCCCATCCCCTCCGTGACCGCGGCAGTGCGCGGCGTCGACGGGCCGGGCGCCGCGTCCTCCCGTTCGTCCGGCCGCGGCGGACGCTGCACGGCCCAGTTGGCCGGCACCGCGAGGCCGAGCACGAACAGGCCCAGTACCAGGAACGCCGCACGCCACCCGACGCGCAGGATCAGCCACTGGACGAACGGCACCAGGACGATCGTCCCGATGCCCATGCCCGCGTAGGCGATGGCGTTGACCGTGGCGAGCCGACGGCTGAACCAGCGCGCGAGGATGGGCGCCATGCCGACCCACGTGAGCGCCGCCGCACCGAAGCCGACCATGAGGCCGTAGGTGACGTAGAGCTGCCACGGATGCGAGATGCCGGCGGAGAGGAGGAGCCCCGCGCCGAGGAGCGACGCGCCGCCCACGGTCTGCGTGCGCGCCCCGAGCCGGTCGTGGAGGACGCCGATCGGCAGCGACCCGAGCCCCTGCGACAGCATCAGGACCGAGTAGACGCCGACGGTGCCGGTGCGCCCGCCCTCGAACTCCTCGAGCAGCGCGCCGTAGAAGACCGAGAAGCCGAGCGTGATCCCGGTCGCGAGTGCCATGTTGGCGAAGGCGAGCGCGAGGATGTACGCGGCGTGTCGCGAGGGCACGGGGGAAGTATACTGCTCGGCCGCGAGTCTACCTCCCCTGCCGAGTTGCCGCCCGCTCGGCCCGGCGTCGACGGCCGCCGCGGGTGCGACGGCATCGCGCCCTGCGGGATGCCGCCCGTCGCCGCGCCAGCCCCGGCGCGTCGACGCGGGGGCGTCAGCGCGCCGCGAGCGGCGCGACGCAGTCGGGCGCGTCGTGACGAGGGTTGTTCACCGCCGTGGAGACCGGCTCGGCCACGAGCCGGTCGTCGGGCGCGGGGCGCAGGAGCGCGCGCAGCCGGCCGGCCGACGCGGCCGCCTCGCCGAACCCTCGGGACGCTCCGCTATACTGCCCCCATGCGAATCGGCATCGTCGGCTTGCCGCGCGCCGGCAAGACCACCATCTTCAACGCGCTCACCGGCGCCCAGGCGGCGACCGGCTCGTTCGGCGCCGGCGGCAAGAAGGCCAACCTCGGCGTCATCAAGGTTCCCGATCCGCGGCTCGATCGGCTCGCGGAGATCTTCAAGCCGAAGAAGGTCACCCCGGCCGAGATCGCCTTCGCCGACATCCCCGGGGCGCCGGAAGGCGCGGAGATCGGCAGGGAGGCGGCCACCATCGACCTCATCAAGGGCTGCGACGCGCTCGCCGTCGTCGTGCGCGCCTTCCCGGGCGAGGAGGTGCCGCACCCGAAGGGCTCGGTGGACCCGGCGCGCGATCTCGCCGCCATCGAGAACGAGCTCGTGCTCCTCGACCTCATCGTGGCCGAGCGGCGGGTCGAGCGGATGGCCAAGGAGCGCAAGGCGAGCGCCGTCGAGCAGGAGGCGGTGACGAAGGCGAAGGCGTGGCTCGAGCAGGAGAAGCCGCTTCGCACGCTCGACCTCTCCCCCGACGAGCGCAAGGCCATCGCCGGCTTCAGGTTCCTCACCGAGAAGCCGGTTCTCGTCGTGGTGAACCTCCCGGAGACGGGCGAGCCGGGGCTCGCGGCCGTCGAGGCGGAGGCGGGCGCGAGAGGGCTGCCGGTCATCGCGCTCAGGGGGCAGATCGAGATGGAGGTCGCCTCGCTGCCGGCCGAGGAGCAGGCGGCCTTCCTCGCCGGTTTCGGCCTCACCGAGTCGGCGCGCGACGCCTTCATCCGCGCCGCCTACGCGCTCTCGCAGCTCATCAGCTTCCTCACCGCCGGCGACGACGAGGTGCGCGCCTGGCCGATCCGCCGCGGCACGAACGCCCAGCAGGCGGGGGGCAAGATCCACTCGGACATCGAGCGGGGCTTCATCCGCGCCGAGGTCGTCGCCTACGACGACTTCATGGCGCTGCCGCAGAAGACGATGGCGAAGGCGCGCGAGGCGGGGAAGCTCCGGCTCGAGGGGAAGGACTACATCGTCCGCGACGGGGACATCATCAACTTCCGCTTCGCCGTCTGAGGCGGAAGGGGGGCAGGCCTTTCCATTTTCCACTCGCCCCGAGCGATCCTGCCCTTGCGCCTCCCCGGACAGCCCTTCAACCGGCCTCCCGGCGCGCGGGGCCTCTCCAGAGCGCCGTCGGGACGTCGTCCCGCCCGGGGCAGCGCCGCTCGAAGGACGAGGGCCGCGAGCCGAGGCAGGTCCCTCGAAGGGCTGTGCAGGCGGAAGGTCCCTGCCGGTAACCATGCGGAAAGAGAAGGATCCATAAGTAGAACCAGCGCTCGCTCGCGGCATGCCGACGGCGCCTCCGCTATCAGGGGCCGACTGCGAAACGGCGTTCGAGACCGAGGGCGAGCGGATGCACTTCGGCGTCTTCACGGTCCTCGACCACTACCTCGACCTCCCACGCAGCGTCGATCAGCTCTACGACGAGGTGATCGAGCAGGCCGTCGCGGCGGAGGAGCTGGGCTTCGGTTCCTTCCGGGTGGCCGAGCACCACTTCCACGAGTACGGCGCCTGCCCGAACCCCGCCGTGCTCCTCGCGGCCATCGCCGCCCGGACCCGCCGCATCCGTCTCGGCGTGGCGGTGAGCGTCCTGCCCTTCCACCACCCGCTCGAGGTCGCCGAGGCGTACGCGATGGTCGACCGCCTGTCCGGCGGCCGACTCGACCTCGGCGTCGGCAGCGGCTACCTCGCGCACGAGTTCGCCGGCTACGGCATCGATCCGGAGGAGAAGCGCGCCCGCTTCGACGAGGCGCTCCCGCTCGTGCTCCGCGCGATGGCGGGCGAGCGGATCCACCACGCCGGGCGCTTCTACCGGGTGGACGGCGTGCAGCTCAACGTCGCGGCGATCCAGCGGCCGCATCCGCCGTACTGGGTCGCGCTCCTCAGGCGGGAGGCGGTGGCGCACGTCGGCCGGCAGGGACGGCCGATCATGATGGTCCCCTACGCGTCGGTCGACCGCCTCGAGGAGATGGAGGGCGTGCTCGGGGACTATCACCGGGCCCGTCGCGAAGGCGGTCACGACGTCGACGCGGCCGACGTGCCGCTGGCGTTCCACGTCCACGTCGGCGACGACGCGACGTCGGTCCGGGCCGCGGCCGAGGCGGCGATGACCCGCTACGTCCGGACGCGCCTCTACGCGAAGCGCGCCGAGTACGACTCGCTCGTCGAGCGGCGCATGGTCCTCTTCGGCGATCCGGACCTGGTGAGCGCGCAGGTCGCCGACCTCGAGCGCTGGGGGATGACCCGGCTCCTGGCCATGGTGAACTTCGGCGGGCTCGGCCACCGCACGGCGCTCCGCGTCATGGAGCGCCTGGGCCGAGTCGGCCGAGAGCCGTTGGAGGGAGCAGGAATGATGATGCGCACACGACGCGAATGGCTCGGCTCCGCCGCCGCGGCGGCGGCCCTGGCCGCCGTCCCGAGGCGCGCGCGGGCGCAGGGCGAGCCGTACCGGATCGGCGCCGTGCTCGAGCTGTCGGGGCCGGCCTCCATCTGGGGACGGCCGCAGGGCGAGAGCATCCAGATGGTGGCCGACGACGTCAACGCGAAGGGGGGGATCGGCGGCCGGAAGATCGAGCTGATCGTCTACGACAACGAGTCGAAGGAGACCAACTCGCTCGTCCTCGCCAAGCGCCTCGTGGAGCAGGACGGCGTCCTCGGCATCATCGGCGCCGGCACGACGCCGACGACCATGCCGATGATCCCGTACGTCACGCAGGCCGAGGTCCCGCTCGTCTCCATGGGCTCCGCCGACGTGATCGTCAAGCCGCCGGCCGAGCGCCGCTGGGCCTTCAAGACGCCGAACAACACGAGCGACATCTCACCAGGGCGAGGGCGTCGGGCGTCAAGGCGATCGTCGTGTGGGCCATCCCGCCCGCGGCGCCGCTGGTGGCCAGGAGCGCGGCGGAGCTGGGGCTCCCGCGCGAGCTGCAGATGGTGCACGACCACGGCGCAGGCAGCTCGCCCGCGTTCATCGACCTGGCGGGAGGGGCCGCGGAGGGGACGGTGCTCGTCACGGCGAAGCTCCCAGTCGCCGAGCAGCTCCCGGACTCCGACCCGCAAAAGCCGCTGCTGCTCGCCTACGCGAAGACCTACCGCGAGCGCACCGGTCAGCCGCCCTCGGCCATCGGCGGGATGGCGTACGACGCGATGCTCTTCTACGCGAAGGCGCTCGGCGCGGCGGGGGCCGACCGGGCGAAGCTGCGCGACGCCCTCGAGGCGACCAGGGGGCTCGTCGGCGTCACCGGCGTCTTCTCGATGGGCCCCGAGGACCACAACGGGCTGACCGTGGCGCACCTCGAGCTGGCCCGCGTCGAGGGGGGCAAGCAGGTCCGCCTGACGCTGTGATGGCGGCCGCCGACCTCCTGCAGTTCGTCCTGTCGGGGCTGTCGGTCGGCGGCATCTACGCGCTGGTCGCCGTCGGCTTCGTGACGATCCACGCGGTGACCGGCGTCATCAACTTCGCGCAGAGCGAGCTGGCGATGTCGGGCGCGCTCGCGGCCGCGGTGCTGGCCGCGGCCGGCCTGCCGCTGCCGCTCGCCGTGGCGGCGGCCGTCGTGGTCGGGGCGGCGGTGGGGCTCGTGGTGGACCGCGCTACCGTCTGGCCCGCCCTCCGGCGACGGCGGATGGGCGCCGTCGCGGACGTGGTGCTGATCCTCCTGACGATCGGCGCCTCGATCGCGCTGCGCGGCCTGGCGCTCGCGGTCTTCGGCAGCGAGCCCTACGCCCTCGGCCCCTTCACGCCGGGTAGGCCGCTCGTCCTGGCCGGTGCGGTCGTCCCCCGGCAGACCCTCTGGGTGCTCGGGCTGTCGGCCGCGACCATGGCCGCGCTGGCGGTCTTCTTCGGGCGGACGCAGCTGGGGGCGGCGCTGCGCGCCTGCGCCATGAACCGCGACGCCGCGAAGCTCGCCGGCGTCTCGCCCGCCCGCATGTCGGCGCTCGCCTTCGGCCTGGCCTGCGCCGTGGCGCCGCTCCCCTGTGTCCTGGGCGGCTACCCGCTCTCGCTCCTCATCGTGATCGGCCTCCACGCCACCGCCGTCCTCGGCCTGTCGATCCTGATGGGGCAGGTGGGGCAGGTCTCGCTCGCCCAAGGGGGCCTTCTACGGGCTCGGCGCCTACGGCTCCGCGATCCTCGCGCTGCACGGGGGGCTCTCGCCGCTCGTCTCGATGCCGGTCGCCGTGGCGCTCGCCGCCGTCGTCGCGCTCGCCCTCGGCCTGCCGGCCGTTCGCCTGGGCGGCCACCACCTCGCCCTCGCGACGCTCGGCTTCGGCATCATCGTGTTCCTCGTCTTCAACGAGGAGGGCGAATGGACCGGCGGCCCCTCGGGGACCCTCGGGATCCCGCCGGTTGCGATCCTCGACGCGACGCTCGCGACCGACCGGGCGTACGCGTACCTGGTCTGGGCGGTCCTCCTCGCGGCGCTCGCGCTCGCGCGCGGGCTCATGGCCTCGCCGGTCGGACGGGCCTTTCGCGCCGTCGCCGCCTCCGAGGTGGCGGCCGGCGCGCTCTACGCCCACTGGCTCACCTTCGTGAGCCCCACCGCCTTTCGGCTTCGAGACCTCGATCGAGTTCCTCGTCATGGCGGTCCTCGGCGGGCTCGGGAGCCTCTACGGCGCGCTCCTCGGCGCGGCGGCGGTCACGCTGCTCGTCGAGGGGCTGCGCAGCGTCGTCCACGCCGTCGCGCCGGACGCCACCGGGTGGGTGGAGATCGTCGCGTTCGGGCTGATCCTGTCGGGCTCGCCCCCCTCGTGGTTGCCGAGATCCTCGGCGTGCTGACGGGGCTCGCCGCCTGCGGGCTGCCGGTGCTGCTCGTCGGGCAGAACGCGCGGGCCGCGCTCGCGGCGGCCCGCCGGGCTGCGGTCCTCGAGCGCGGGCGGATCGTGCTGGCGGGCGGCGCCGCGGAAGTGGCCGGCGACCCCCGCGTCCGCGACGCGTACCTGGGGACCTAGCCCTCCACCGCCGCGGCCAGCGCGTCGAGGGTGAACGGCTTGTCCAGCACCGGCAGCCGGGTCGCCTCGATCCACCGCCGGGTCTCGGCGCGGATGCTGTCGCCGGTCATGACGACGATGCGACGCGGGGCGCCGGCGCCGTCCGGCCGCCGCAGGCGCTCGACGGCGGCGCGGCCGTCGAGCCCCGGCATCCGGATGTCGACGAGCAGCACGTCGAACGGCGCCTCCGACAGGCGCCGCAGCGCCGCCTCGCCGTCGGCCACGGCCTCGACCTGGTGGCCGCGCGCGGCGAGGGCGTCGCAGGCGAGGTCGCGAACGGCCGGCTCGTCGTCGGCCACGAGCACGCGCAGCGGCACGGCCGCGCGGGCGAGGGGCCGGCGCGGCGCCGCGTCGGCGCTGCCGGGCGGCAGCATGATCGGCAGGCGGACGTGGAAGGTCGCGCCGGCGCCCGGCGTCCCGTCGGCCCAGATCTCGCCGCCGTGGGCCGCGACGATGCTGTGGCAGAGGGAGAGGCCGAGTCCGGTCCCCTCGCGGGGGCCCTTGGTCGTGAAGAAGGGGTCGAAGATGCGCGGCAGGATGTTCGGGGGGATGCCCGGGCCCTCGTCGCTCACCTCCAGCTCGAGGCTGCCGGCGACCTGACGCGTCGCGATGCGGATGCGGCCGGTGCGGCCGGCGGCGGTCATCGCCTGCCGGGCGTTCGTCACGAGGGCGACGACGGCCTGCTGGACCTGGTGCGGATCGAGGAAGCTGACGGGGAGGTCGGGCGTGAGGTCGGTCTCCACCGTGATGCCGGCGGCCCGGGCCTCCACCTCGACGGCGAGGGCCGCCGCGGCGGCGAGCTGGTTGAGGTCGGTCGCCCGGCGCTCGGGGGCGTGCTGGCGCGCGAAGCGGAGGAGCTGCTGGACGATGCGCGCGGCGCGCATCGCCTCCTGCGCGAGCTTGCGCAGGTCCTCGCGGTGGGCCGGGTCGGTCACCTGCGCCTCGAGGAGCTGCGCGAAGCCGAGGACGCCGGTGAGCGGGTTGTTCAGCTCGTGCGCGACGCCCGCCAGCATCTCGCCCAGCGACGCGAGCTTCTCGGACCTGAGGAGCTGCTCTTGCATGCGGCGCGCCTCGGTGACGTCGCGGAGCATCACCGCCAGCCCCTGGACGCCGGCCGCCGCCTGCGCCACCGGGGCGAGGGTCTCCTCGAGCGTGCGGCCGAGCGACGGCACCTCGACGGTGGCCAGGCGCGGCCCATCGCCCGACTGCGCCTCGGCCAGCCGCGCGTGCGCCTCCTCGCCCGCGTAGGCGTCGAGGACCTCGTCGAGGACCCGGCCCGTCAGCTCCGCCGGATGGCGTCCGACCCATGAGGCGAGGGTCCGGTTGATCCGGAGGATGCGGCGGTTGCCGTCCACGAGGGCAAGCCCCTCGTGCAGGTGATCGACGGTGGCCTCCCACTGCGCCCTGGCCCGCGTCGCCTCGCGGTAGAGCCAGGCGTTGTCGAGCGCCACCGCCGTCTGGGCGGCGAGCTGCACGAGCATCCGCTCGTCGTCCGCGGTGAAGGGACGCGGACCGCGCCGCACGGCGCCCAGGACGCCGACGAGCCGCCCGCGCGCGCGCAGCGGGACGGCCGCCCAGGCGGTCACCCCTTCCTCCCGGACGACGTCGTCGAAGTCGTGCGTGATGCGCGGCTCCGTGAGGTAGTCGTCGGTCCGAAACGGCCGGTCGTGCCGCATGACCCACCCGTCGATCCCCTGACCCTCCGCGGGCGCGATCCGGGCCATCCGCGTGCCCCGCGCGCCGACGAGCTTGAGGATCGTCGCCTGCCCCTCGGGGGGCTTCAGGACCTCGAGGTAGGCGATCTCGGCCTCGACGAGCTGCTTCACGTAGGCGACGACGCGGTCGAGCACCGTCTCCGGCTCGTGCGCGGCCGACACCTCGGCGGCCAGCGCCGCCAGCGCCTCGGCCGTGGCGCGGCGTCGCTCGCTCTCGCCGAGGAGCCGGACCTGGGCGAGGACGGTGGCCGCGTGCTCGGCGAGGGCGGCGAGCATCTGCACGTCCTCGTCGCCGAAGTGACCGGGGGTCGTCCGGGCCCCCGAGAGGACGCCGAGCAGCCGGTCGTCGTGGAGCAGCGGGACGGCGATGAAGCCGCGCAGGCCGAGCCCGGCGAAGACCGCGCGGTTCAGGACCCGCAGGTCGGTCGACACGTCGGCCACCGTGAGCGGCCGGTGATCGCGCGCGACCAGGCCGATCAGGCCCTCGCCGAGCCGGATGCGCGGGTGCGCCCTGACGTACGGTTCGTACATGGCGCTCTGGAGCCGCAGCACGAGCCACTCGCCCTCGACGAGCCAGAGGGTCGCGGCCGCGAGCGAGAGGATCTCCATGGCCCCGTCGAGCACGGCGCGGCAGACGCGCTCGGCGTCGAGGTCGGCGTGGACGAGCCGACTCACCCCCTGCGCAATCGCCCGCTCCCAGCCGGGGCCGGGACGGTCGGCTCGCCGCGCGGCCAGGTGGGGGCGCAGGGTCGCGAGGAGCGCCCCCATGTCGAGCGGCTTCGCGACGAACGCGCGTGCGCCCGCGGCCAGGGCGGCGGAGCGCGTCGCGTCGTCCGCGCGGTCCGACACGACCACGACCGGGATCGACGCGGTGCGCTCCGCCCCCTGCAGCCGGGCGAGGAGGCTCAGGCCGTCGAGGTCGGGCAGCGTGAGGTCGAGCAGCACCACGTCGGGCTCGCGTTCCCGCGCCTCGGCGAGCCCGGCCACGGCCGTGCAGGCCACGTGGACGTCGAAGCCGGCCGCGGCGAGGCCGTCGGCCAGCATCCGGCAGAGATCGACGTCGTCCTCGATGACCAGGACGTTCGGCGTCCGGGGGGCCGACGAAGGGGGGCGCTCGTCGCGCGGGGCCATCGGTGCCTCGTCTCCGTGGCTGGGTCCGGGGCTTTCGCGTGCCATAGTTTGGCGTGCGAAGTCAAGGCTTTTCCGGGCGCGCTCGGGGCGTGAGTCCCTGGTTGACAGGGGGCCCGCCGCGGGGTAAAAGCGGCCGCCATGCCGACGCCCGCGACCACCCGTCAGCCGTCCGCCTGCCCCCGTTGCGCCAGGGCGATCGGCGGCGAGGTCAAGGCGGCGACGGCGCTGGACGGCAGCGTCATCTGCGAGTCCTGCCAGCACGCGGAACTCGACGAGCTGATCGAGCTACTCGAACGGACGACGCCGGGGCCGGCCCTGCCTGCGAACCTCATCCCCGTGGAGGAGCGTCGACGGGCGCGGCAGGGGGGCGCCGGCCGCTGATCGGGGTCGGCGGCCCGATGCCGGTTGCCGGCCGCGCCGCCGTTGCCTCGGAGCCGGGATCGCCGACGCGCGAGGAGAGCCGACGACCATGCTTCGCCGCCTGCCCGTGAAGATCCTCCTGCTCGTCGCGGCGACGCTCGCGATCGCGCTCGTGGTCGACACGGCCTTCGTCGTCGGCCAGCTCGAGTCGCGCCTCCGGGCGGCGCACGTCAGCAAGCTCGGCGTCCTCGGCGCGCAGCTCGTCCGCACGATCGGGTCGGCGCTCGAGCTCGGCCTCGCCCTCGAGGAGCTGCCCGACCTGTCCGACCGGGCGCGTGCGCTCGTCGAGGCCTACCCGGAGCTGGCCTACGTGGCCGTGGTGGGCCCGGACGGCCGGGTCGTGCACAGCAGCGCCGGCCGGGACGCGAGCGGCGACCGGCTCTCGGCGTTCCTCGCCGCGACCCCGATCGTGCCCCTCGAGGCGGGGGGACAGCCGGGCCGGCTCGACGGTGTCGAGGTCCTCGACCTCTCGATGCCGATCTCGCGGTCGTCGGCCGTCGGGTCGGCCGCCCGTGTCGGGACGCTGCGCATCGGGCTTCGGACCGAGGTCTCGGCGGCCGAGGTGCGGGCCATCTGGCTCAGGGCCGCCGGCGCCGGCGCCGCGGTGCTCCTGGCGGCCGTGGTCCTGGTGGTCCTCTTCGTGCGGGTCGCCGTCTCGCGCCCCGTGGCGCGGCTCGTCGAGACGGCCGAGCGGATCGCGGCCGGAGACCTCACCCGGCGCGTCCCGGAGCGGGGCGGCGACGAGTTCGCCCTCGTCGGGCGCGCCTTCAACCGGATGGTCGAGCGACTCCACGGGCTCCTCAGGCGGATCGACGACGCGTCGGCCCAGGTGGCGGCTGCCTCCGAGTCGATCGCCGGCAGCTCCCGCGCCGTCCTCGGCGACGCTCGGGAACAGGCCGGCTCGGTCGAGGACGCCTCGCGGTCGGCGGTCCAGATGAACCAGTCGGTCGCGCAGATCCTCGCCTCGATCGACCGGCTGACCCAGGCCTCGCAGAGCTCGTCGTCCTCGGTCCTCGAGATGGGCGCGACGATCGAGGAGGTGGCGACCAACATGGAGTACCTGGCCTCCTCGGTGGAGCAGACCACCGCCGTCATCGAGGAGGTGGCCGCGGCGAGCCGCGAGGTGGCCGCCAGCGTCGAGCGGCTCACGGCCCTCGCGAGCGACAGCGCCTCGGCCATCCACAACCTCGAGGCGGCCATCCTCGACGTGGACGACAACGCCCGGGAGACGGCCGCCCTCTCCGAGAAGGTCCAGGCCGACGCCCAGGCCGGCCTCCGCGCCGTGGACGTGACCGTGGCCGGCATCGAGCGGATCCGCGAGTCGGCCGCCGGCGCCAGCCGCGTCATCGTGGGGCTCGGCGAGCGCATCCGGAGCATCGACTCGATCCTCGCCATCATCGACGACGTGGCCGGGGAGACGAACCTCCTGGCGCTGAACGCCGCCATCATCGCCGCCCAGGCGGGCGAGCAGGGCCGCGGCTTCGGCGTCGTCGCCGACGAGATCCGGGACCTCGCGGAGCGGACCGCTGCCTCCACCAAGGAGATCGCCGAGCAGGTGCGGCAGGTGCAGGCCGAGGCGCAGAGCGCCGTCGACGCCATGCGGGCCGGCGACGCGTCGATCGAGGAAGGGGTCCGCCTCGCGCGCGAGGCCGGCGCCGCCCTCTCGCAGATCGCGGCCAGCGCCACGCGCTCGGTCGAGCGGGTCAAGAGCATCGCCAGGGCCACCGCCGAGCAGACCCAGGGGAGCCGGCAGATGACCGAGGCGATCACGCAGGTGGCCGCCATGGCCCAGCGCATCAGCGTGGCGACGCGCGAACAGAGCAAGGGGGGCGAGCAGATCCTGCACGCGATCGAGAAGATGCGCGAGATCGCGCACCAGGTGAAGCAGACGACCGACGAGCAGGCGAAGGGGAGCCGGCACATCACCCGGTCCATCGAGGAGGTGACCGAGATGATCCGGCAGATCAACGACGCGACCGCCGAGCACGGCGAGGGCGGCCGCCTCATCGAGGCCGCGGTCGGCCGGATCAAGTCGACCACCGAGCGCCACCTCGGCGCCGCCGCGGACCTGAACGGCATCGTCGCCACGCTCGGCCGCGAGGCGAAGGCCCTGCGCGACGAGGTCAGCCGCTTCCGGCTCTAGCGCAGTTCGCCCCTCATGGGGTCAGGTCTTTCCATTTTCCACCGTTCTCCACGGGCCGCGGCCCGGCCGCCTCGCGCCTCGCCCCGCCGGGCCCCGCGTCGGTCGCCGACGGGTCCCCGCTCGTACCGGAGCGCTATGGTGTGGCGATCGTCGCCGCGAGGACGACCTCGCGCGTCTCGTGAACCGGTGGGGACGGCCCCGCCAGAGCCGGGAGATGCACCATGGCTTGGGGTGTGCTGCTCGCTGCAGGCCTGTTCGAGGTCGGTTGGGCCGTCGGTCTGAAGTACACGCACGGCTTCACGCGTCTCTACCCCTCTCTTCTGACCGTCGTCGCGATGGTCGTCAGCGTGTGGCTCCTCGCCGTCGCGGTGAGGAGCCTCCCCATCGGCACCGCCTACGCGGTCTGGACCGGTGTGGGCACGGTCGGCACGGCCATCGTCGGCATGTGGCTGTTCGGCGAGTCGGCAAGCCCCGCCCGGCTCGCCTGCATCGGGCTCATCGTCGTCGGCATCGCCGGGCTCAAGCTGGTCACCCCGCCGTGACCGGGCGCCCGGCCCCGCTTCGCGGGGCGTGGGGGCCGCCTCCTGTTCTCGGGTGCCGCCGAAGGACCGGCGTCACGGCGCTCGGGCCTTCGGCCCGGCCCCGCTTCGCGGGGCGCCGTCCCGCTCCGGTGCCTGCGGCGCTTGACAGTCCGGACGCGTGCCACTAGACTGCCTGGTAATGTACGAGCGCCGGTCCCTTCGCACCCTGACGCTAGGCCTTACCCGGCTCGCCGCGGCGGAGCTAGCCGCGAGCGAGCGCGCTTGGCCGGCGGTGCGGGGGCACCGGGCGGCCCGGTAAAGGGGAGACCCGAACCCGGCAGACCAGCCGGCGGGCGCCCACCGGGCCCCCGGCGCGACATCCCAGGGACCACACGAACCCACCGACGGCCGAAGGGCCCGGTGGGTTTTTTGTTTTCCGGCGCAAGGCGAGTTGCGAGGAGGTAGGACGATGCCCAGACGCGTATGGATCTTCGATACGACGCTCCGCGACGGCGAGCAGGTACCGGGCGCGAGCCTGAGGCTGCGCGAGAAGGTCGAGATCGCGCACCAGCTCGCGCGGCTCGGCGTGGACGTCATCGAGGCCGGCTTCCCGATCTCCTCGCCGGGCGACTTCGAGGCGGTCCGCACCATCGCCCGCGAGGTGAAGGGCCGCGTCATCACGGGCCTGGCCCGCGCGGTCCAGGGGGACATCGAGCGCCTCTACGAGGCGGTCAAGGAGGCGGAGGCCCCCCGCCTCCACATCTTCCTCGGCTCCTCCGACATCCACATCGAGAAGAAGTTCCGCAAGGACCGCGACCAGGTCCTCGAGCAGGGCGTCTCGGCGGTCAGGTTCGGCAAGAAGCTCTGCTCCGAGATCGAGTACTCCACCGAGGACGCCTCCCGCACCGACTTCGACTACCTCTGCCGCACGCTCGAGGCCGTGATCGACGCCGGCGCCACGGTCGTGAACATCCCCGACACCGTCGGCTACGCCTACCCGACGCAGTGGTTCGAGCTGATCACGAAGATCCGCGAGCGGGTGCCGAACATCCACAAGGCGAGGATCAGCGTCCACTGCCACAACGACCTCGGGCTCGCGACCGCCAACAGCCTGGCCGCCGTCCTCGCCGGCGCCGACCAGGTGGAGTGCACCGTCAACGGCATCGGCGAGCGGGCCGGCAACGCCTCCATGGAAGAGATCGTCATGGCGATGAAGACCCGCAAGGACATCTTCTCGGACGTGGAGGTCAACATCAACACGACCGAGTTCATGCGGGCCTCGAAGCTCGTCTCGACCCTCATGGGGATCCCGGTGCAGCCGAACAAGGCGGTCGTCGGCAGCAACGCCTTCGCCCACTCCTCGGGCATCCACCAGGACGGCATCCTCAAGGACCGCTCGACCTACGAGATCATGCGTCCCGAGTCGGTCGGCGTGACGGAGCACAAGTTCGTGCTCACGGCGCGCTCGGGCCGGCACGCGCTCAAGCACCGCCTCCACGAGCTCGGCTACACGGTGGAGGAGGGGCCGAAGTTCGACAAGATCTACGACCGGTTCATCGTGATCGCCGACAAGAAGAAGCAGGTCTACGACGCCGACCTCGAGACGATCATGAAGGACCAGATCTCGGCGGCCGAGGGGGAGTTCGGCCTCGAGGCGATCGAGGTCGTGAGCGGGACCAACGCCGTGCCGACCGCGCGCGTCCGCCTCGTCAAGGGCGACCAGCGGTTCGAGGAGAGCGGCACCGGCGACGGTCCGGTGGACGCGGCCTTCAAGACGATCGACAAGGTCACCGGCGCCCGCGTGGAGCTGGCCGACTTCGCGGTCCGTGCGGTCACCAAGGGCCGCGAGGCGCTCGGCGAGGCGACCGTGGTCGTCAAGTCCGACGGCCAGGCCTTCACCGGCCGCGGCTCCTCCACCGACATCATCGAGGCCTCGGCCCGCGCCTACGTCGACGCCCTCAACAAGGTCCTCGGCGCCGAGCAGCGCAACCAGGCGGCCGCCGAAGCCCGCATGGCCGTGTGACCCTCCCCACGAGCCCGCGGGGCGGTATGGTGAGACGTGCCGTCCCGCGGGCCGCCGCGGCCCGGCACCGGCGCGCACGGGGCCGGCGGCCGCGCGCGCGTCCCGCATGATACCCTCTCGATAGCTCCGGCTCGGCGACATGGGCGCCGGCGCGACGCTCGCGGCACACCCGCGCGCGCCGAGGCGCCCGACCGGGGCCGGCGGACGGCGCGCGGGAGCGAGGGATCAGGAGGGAGGGGGCGCGGTGAGGCCGCTCGTCGAGGTCGACAGGGTTTCCAAGGTCTTCGAGAAGGACGGCCGGACGGTCGAGGCGCTCCGCGAGGTGAGCTTCGACGTCCGCCGCGGCGAGCTGCTCGCGCTCATCGGCGCGTCGGGGTGCGGCAAGTCGACGCTCCTCAACCTCGTGGGCGGGCTCATCATGCCGTCCGCCGGCGAGATCCGCTACGACGGGGCGCCGGTGCGCGACGTGAACACCCGCATGGGCTACATCACGCAGCACGATACGCTGCTGCCCTGGCGCACCGTCGAGGGCAACGTGAAGATCGCCCTCGAGCTGAAGGGCCTGCCGGCCGCCGAGCAGGCGGAGCGGGCGCGGGCCATGATCCGGCGGGTGGGGCTCGCCGAGTTCGAGCGTCACTACCCGCGCGAGCTGTCGGGCGGCATGCGCAAGCGCGTGGGGCTCGCGCGCGCCCTCGTCTACGACCCGGAGGCGCTCCTCATGGACGAGCCCTTCGGCGCCCTCGACGCCCAGCTCCGCGTCGTCATGCAGGGCGAGCTGCTCCGGATCTGGGAGGCGAGCGGCAAGACGATCGTCTTCGTGACGCACGACCTCGACGAGGCGCTGGCGCTGTCGGACCGCGTCGTCGTCCTCTCGCGGCGCCCGGGCCGGCTCAAGGCCGTCGTCGACGTGGCGCTCCCGAGGCCGCGCGACATCAACGGCGTCCGGTACCTGCCCGAGTACCGCGACCTCCACGCACGGCTCTGGGACCTCCTCAAGGAGGACGTCCTGGCGGCTGCGGAGACGGACCGATGAGGCTCTGGATCACGCGCGGCGTCCTGGCCGTGGCGCTCGTCCTCGCCTGGGAGGCGGCGGGCCGGTGGATCATCGACCCGTTCTTCATCAGCCGCCCGAGCCTCGTCGCGGCGGTGCTGCTCGAGTGGACCCTGAACGGCCGCCTCGTCCACCACACCTGGATCACCGTCCAGGAGATGCTCCTCGGCCTCGTGCTCGGCTCCCTGGCCGGCATCGTCGTGGGGCTCGCCCTGGGGCTCAGGCCGGGACTGGCGCGACTCCTCGACCCGTTCGTCATGGGCGTCTACAGCCTCCCGAAGGTCGCCCTGGGCCCCCTCTTCATCCTCTGGTTCGGCATCGGCATCGCGATGAAGATCATGCTCTCGGCGGTGATCGTCTTCTTCCTGGTGTTCTTCAACACGCTGGCCGGGGTGCGGTCGGTCGACCGCAGCCTCGTGGCGGTCATCCGGATGATGGGGGCGACGCGCGCGCAGGTCGTGCGCAAGGTGGTGATCCCCTCGGCGCTGGTCTGGATCTTCCTCGGCCTGCGGGTTTCGGTACCCTACGCCCTGATCGGCGCGGTCGTGGGCGAGATCATCGCCTCGAACCGGGGGCTCGGCTTCCTGCTCTCGAGCGCGGCGGGCTACCTGGACACCCCGGGCCTCTTCGCGGCGCTCATCGCCCTCATGGTCCTGGCGATCCTCGTGAACGGGGGGGTGAACCTGCTCGAGCGGCGCTTCCTCAAGTGGCGGCCGGCCGAGGCCGCCGGCGACGGAGGGGGACTGTGAGCACGATGGGCGCGACGCACGCGTCGGGCGAGCCCGCGACGCCGCCGTCGACCGAGGCGATACGGCTCGGGCTCGGGGCGATCCGTCGCAACCGGCACCGGCGACTGCACCTCTACGGCCACTTCCTCGAACTCGGCTGGCACGTCGTGCGGCCGGGCACCGTCCGCGCCACGCTGCCCGTGACCCGGCGGCTGTGGGACGACCGGGGCGTGCTGGCCGGGACGCCGATCGCGACCCTGGCGGACGTCGCCATGGGGCTCGCGCTCCGCTCGCGCTGGCAGACGACCGGCATGCGCTTCGCCACGGCGAGCCTCGACATCCTCCACGCGGAGGCGCCGCGGTCGGGGCGGGTGACCGCGGTCGCGACCGTCTTCGCCGCCGAGGGCTCGCTGGGGCTCGCCCGCTGCGAGGTGACCGCGCCGGGCGCACGCCCGGTCGCCCTGGCCACGGGGGCCTTCCTCTGCCGGCCGCTGCCGGCGGGCGTCGAGGCGCCGGACCTGCGGGTCGCCAAGCGGATGGCCACGCGTCCACCGGCGCAGGGCCCGTGGGATGCCGGCCTGTCGCCCGAGGAGCGGCGGTTCGTCGTCGACCTCGGGCGGGCGCTCGAGCGGCAGCGGCGCGCCGCGGACCCGTTCGCCGCCTACCTCGGCATCGAGGTGCTCGACGCGCCGCAGGGCGAGGCGCGGATGCGGCTGCCGCTCGCCGCGACGGTCGCCAACCGGGTCGGCCACGTGCAGGGCGGCGTCCTCCACGGCTTCACCGCGCTCGCCTGTGCGCGCGCGGCCGGCGGGCAGCCGCGCACGGTCTCCGTGCGGTTCCTCCGTCCCGCCTCCGGGGGGGCGGTGACGGCGGCGGCGCGCGTCGTCCACGCCGGGCGAGAGGTGGTGGTCGTGCAGTGCGACCTCGGCGACGACGACGGGCGCCCGGTCGCCACCGCGACGGCCAGCGTGCAACGATCGGCCGAGGACTGACCCCCGCCCGGGAATCGCGAGTCGCCGGTCACGCGGGCGCGGATCAGCGGCCGGTGAACGTGGGCGTCCGCTTCTCGGCGAACGCCAGGGCCCCTTCGCGATGATCGGCCGTTTGCATGGTGAGGGCCTGGGCCACCGCCTCGTGCTCGAGCGCGGCGCGCAGGTCGAGGGTGGCGTAGCGGTTCACCATCTGTTTGGCGAGGGCGAGCGCGTGCCTGGGGCCGGCGGCCAGCCGCGCGGCCAGCTCCCTCGCGGTCGGCAGGACCGCCTCGGGGGCGACCAGGCGGTTCACGGCGCCCAGGCGGTGCGCTTCGGCCGCCGTGACGACGTCGCCGAGGAAGATCCACTCCTTTGCCCGATGGGGGCCGACCAGGCGGGGCAGGAAGAACGCGCCGCCGAGGTCGGGCACGACGCCCACCTTGACGAAGGCCTGGATGAAGCGCGCCTCGGTGGAGGCGACGATCAGGTCCGCTGCGAGGGCGAGGTTCCAGCCGGCGCCGGCCGCGTCGCCGTTCACGGCGGCGACCACCGGCTTGTCGAGTTCGGCGAGGGCGAGGAGCCCCCGGTGGAGCGCCACCATGAGGGCGCGGGCCTGGGTCACGTCGCTCAGGTCCACGCCGAAGTCCTTGAGGTCACCGCCGGCCGAGAAGCTCTTGCCGGCGCCGGTCAGGACGACGGCGCCGACGGCCGGGTCGTCGCGCAGGGCGAGACAGGCGGCCTCGAGGTCGCGGCCGGACTGGATCGTCAGGGCATTGCGGCGCTCCGGGCGGTTCAGGGTGAGGGTGGCGACCCCGGCGGCCGGGTCGCGATCGACGAGCAGGGTGGCGTAGGACATCGGGGGCCTCCAGGACGAGGATGGCATGGTGGACCGCTTCGCCGTGCGTGCCCGGCTGCACCACCTCGCCGCGCCGATCGACGAGGCGCGTGTCGAAGACGACGACCCCGCGGTTCGGCCTGGACGTCGGCTTCGTCGAGAGGACCTTCCGCTCGACCTGCACGGCACCGCGGATCAGGATCGGCCTCGTGGACGACCTCGGGAAGAAGAGCCGCGTCGGCGTGGCCCGAGTCTAGCAGCGCTCGGGCCCCGGCGGCGGAGCCTGCGGAGCTGCTCGTAGCTTTGCTATACTGGTCGGCTTGGCTATAGCAGAGGAATTCATGGCATTGCTCACACCCGAAGACCTGAACCGACGACCGGTCCGGGTCATCACGCACAACGCCTGCCTCGACGGCTCCGCCGCGGCGGCCCTGGTACGGCTCGCCCTGCCGGGCGGACCGTTCGAGGTGCACTTCGCCGAGCACCCGGAGATCCCCGACCTCCTCGCGAAGGCCCATCCGGGCGGGCTCCTCTTCTTCCTCGACCTCTCGACGCCCGACCCGGCCGGCCTGGCGCGCCTGGCCGAGCTGAACGCGAAGGGGACGCGGGTGATCTGGCTCGACCACCACCAGAGCGCCATCCCCCTCCGCTCGAAGGTGCCGGGGCCGCTCTTCCACGTGGAGCTGGTCGAGGGGGTCTCGGCGACGCGCCTCACGTTCGACTACCTGCGCCAGGTAGTCCCGTCGCTCGAGTCGGCCCGGGTCCTGGCGGACCTCGCCGACGACCGCGACCTCTGGCGCAACACCGATCCGCGCAGCGAGGCGCTCTCCGACGCCATCGGGCTCCTCGGCAGCGAGGCGACGTTCGACGACCTCTGCGAGATGCCGGCGCTCGGCCGCGTCCCGGACCGGCTCGCCCAGGCGGCGGCCAAGGCGCAGGCACGGAAGCAGGAGGCGATCGCCCAGGCGAAGGCCGGGCTCGTCGTGCGGCCGGTCGACGGCAGCGGCATCGAGGTCGCCGTCGCGCCGTGCGACCGCTACGCGAGCGACGTGGGGCACGCCCTCGGCGCGCCGAACCGTCTCGTCGTGCTCGCGTCGCCCGCGCGCAAGCGGTTCTCGATGCGCGGGCCCGGCGACCCGCCGCTCAACGCCGCCACGCTCACGGCGCGGCTCGGCGGCGGCGGCCACCCGCAGGCGGCCGGCGCCCCCTGGCCGAACCCGACGACGCTCGAGGACCTCGCGGACACCATCGTCGCGCTGGTGCGCGAGGAGATGGCGCGCGACGGCTCCACCGGCACGTAGCGGGCTGCGCCCCCGCGAACCGGGGCCCGGGCGTCGGCCCGGAGCGCCGTGACGCGTGTCCCCGGGCGGCGCCTGGGGACTGGGGCCGATCACGTGGCCGCGCGAGCGCATCTACACCGTGCTCGGCCTCGTCGATGCCGAGCGCACAGGAGGACAGCGATGGAGCGGTTCACGGGCGTCGACTACTACGCGCTCGACGCGCTGCTGGGCGACGAGGAGCGGCTGGTCCGCGACACGGTCCGGGCGTTCGTGGAGGCCGAGGTGCTCCCCGTCATCGAGCAGGCCACGCGGGAGGCGACGTTCCCGCGGCCGCTGGTGAAGAAGATGGCCGAGCTGGGCCTCTTCGGCGCGAACCTGACCGGCTACGGGCTGCCCGGCCTGTCGAACGTCGCCTACGGCCTCATCATGCAGGAGCTGGAGCGGGGCGACAGCGGCGTGCGGTCGTTCGCGTCGGTGCAGGGCGCCCTCGTGATGTACCCGATCCACCGCTACGGCTCGGAGGCGCAGAAGCAGCGGTGGCTGCCGGCGCTCGCCTCCGGCGAGGCCATCGGCTGCTTCGGGCTGACCGAGCCCGACTTCGGCTCGAACCCGGCCGGCATGCGCACCCGCGCGCAGCGCGACGGCCAGGGCTGGGTGCTCAACGGGACGAAGCGCTGGATCACCAACGGCAGCCTGGCCGACGTGGCGGTGGTCTGGGCGCGGGCGGACGAGGGGATCCTCGGCTTCCTCGTCGAGCGGGGGACGAAGGGGTTCTCGACGGTCGAGATGACGGGGAAGTGGAGCCTCCGGGCCTCGGTGACGAGCGAGCTGATCCTCGAGGAGGTGCGCGTGCCCGACAGCGCGCGGCTGCCCGAGGCCCAGGGGCTGCGGGCGCCGCTGTCGTGCCTGACGCAGGCGCGCTACGGCATCGCCTGGGGGGCGATCGGTGCGGCGATGGCCTGCTACCACACCGCGCTCGAGTACGCGAAGAGCCGCGTGCAGTTCGAGCGGCCCATCGCCGGCTACCAGCTCGTGCAGCAGAAGCTGGTGGAGATGCTGACGGGGATCACGACGAGCCAGCTCCTCGCCTTCCGGCTCGGTCAGCTCAAGGACCAGGGGCGGCTCACGCCGCAGCAGGTGTCGATGGCCAAGCGGCACAACGTGGCGCACGCGCTCTGGACGGCCCGCGCGGCGCGGGACATCCTCGGCGCCAACGGGATCGTCGACGAGTACCCGGTGTTCCGCCACCTCGCGAACCTCGAGACGGTCTACACCTACGAGGGGACGCACGACATCCACACCCTGATCCTCGGACAGGACATCACGGGCCTCAACGCCTTCAGCTAGGAGACCATGGCAGACTCCCTCGCCCGCGCCATCGCGGCGGGCGGCCGCCTGCGCGGGATCGCCGCCGTCACCACCGACACCGTCGACGAGGCGCGACGCCGCCACGGGACCTACCCCGTCGCCAGCGCCGCCCTCGGCCGCGCCCTCACCGCCGCGCTCCTCCTCGGCTCGACGCTCAAGGGGGACGAGCGGGTGAGCCTGCAGTTCAACGGGAGCGGTCCCCTGCGGGAGGTGTACGCCGAGGCCGACGCGCAGGGGCGCGTCCGCGGCTACGTGCGGCGGCCGGAGGTCGTCCTGCCGCCCCGCAACGGCAAGCTCGACGTGGGGGGAGCGCTCGGCGCGACCGGGACCCTCCAGGTCATGCGCTGGTCGCCCGGCGCGCAGCCCTACCACGGCGTGGTCCCGCTCGTCTCGGGCGAGATCGCCGAGGACCTCGCCTCCTACCTCACGGTGTCCGACCAGATCCCGTCGGTCGTGGCGCTCGGCGTCTTCGTGGAGCCCGACGGCCGCGTCTCGGCGGCCGGCGGGTTCATGGTCCAGCGGATGCCGCTCGAGGGGGCGCACGCGTGGAACGGCGACGCCGACGCGCCGCTCTCGGCCGAGGAGTCGCGGATCATCGAGCGCGTCGAGCAGAACCTCGCGCCGCTGCCGGGCGTGAGCGCGCTGGTGCGCGGGGGCGCGACGCCGCGGGCGCTCCTAGACACGGCGCTTGCGGGGCTCGAGCCTCAGGTCGTGGCCGAGGGACCGGTCGAGTTCTTCTGCCCCTGCTCCCAGGAGCGGGTCATCCGGACGCTGGTCACGCTCGGCCCGGACGACCTCGAGGGGCTCGCACGCGACCACCGCGGCACGACCGCCACCTGCCACTTCTGTAACACCGACTATCGTTTCGAGGCCGACGAGCTCTTCCGCCTGGCGGCCGATATCCGTGCCGGACGGGAGCCGGTGCGGAGCGCCCCCCGCCCGAACGGCGCCGCGGCTCACTAGGACGGATCCCGAGCCGGGTGAGGCGCGGGGCGGGTCGGGTCGGATCCCGAGGCGTGCCCGTCTGGAAAATGGAAAGACCTGACCCCCTGGAAAACGAGTGGGGTCAGACCCCCTGGAAAACGGAAAGACCTGACCCCCTGGAAAATGGAAAGACCTGACCCCGTGGAGTACTGGTCGGCATCCTGATCTCGTCCATGTTCCCGGTCCCGTCGAGGATGCTCCTCATTCCACGACCACTGCGGCGAGCGGGCGCGAGAAGACCCGGCGCTGGACCGCCTCGACCTCCGCGGGCGTGACCGAGTCGAGGAGGTCGGCCACGTCTCCCCGGAAGGCGGCGACGCCGAGGTAGTAGGCGCGCGTCGCGGAGGCGAGCTGGCGCGAGGCGAGCCGCCCGCGGATGGCGGCCGCCCGCCGACGGACGTCCTCCGGCGTGACCGTCGCGGTCGCGCGGCCGGCGACGAGCCGCCGGACCTCGTCGAGGGCGCGATCGACCGAGTCGGGCGCCGTGCCGAGGCCGGCGGTGACGACGGCGTAGGGCCCCACGAACGCGACGTCGGCGCCGACCGCGTAGGCGAGACCCTGGTCGTCGCGCAGCGACGAGAAGAGCGACGCCCCGAGGAGCCCCACGGCGATGCGGAGGGCGGCGCGCTCGCGCGGAGCGCCGGCCTCGGCGACCAGGCCGACGGCGACGTATCCCTGGCCCGTGCCGAGCGTGACGCGCCACGGCTCACCCGACGGGTCGGACGCGGGCGTCGGCGTGGCGAGCGCCGGTCCCTGGCCGGCGGCGAGCCGGCCGAACGTCCGCTCGGCCATCGCGACGAGCCGCTCGGCAGGCTCGGGGCCGACGAGCGAGAGGATCAGGTTCGACGGCGCGAAGTACCGACGGTGGAACGCCGCGAGCGCCTCGGGCGTGGCCCGGGCGAAGGTCGCCGCGTGCCCGGCGGGCGGCGTGCCGGGTGGGCCCTCGAAGAGCCGGGCCCAGAGGCGGTCCTCGGCGAGCGTGCGCGGCGTGGTCGCGCGGAAGTCGGCCACGGCCGCGGTCTCCGAGCGGGCCCGCGCGATCGCCTGCGGCTCCTCCGGCGGCGAGGCCACGGCGCTCGCGAGCCGTGCGAGGGCGGCCTCGGCCTGGTCGGGCAGCGCCTCGAGCCGCACGCCCGAGAAGTCCCGGGCGAAGTACCAGTCGCCGAACGGCTCGCGCGGGTCGTCGGCGACGGTGACCTCCGCGCCGAGCGCGGCCAGGTCGCGGGCGAGGCCGCGTTCGAGCAGGGCGCGGTGCAGGATCTCCGCGGCGCCGGGCAGCTCCGGAGGCTCGGCGAGCAGGCGGCCCTTCGCGAGCAGGTGCGCGGCGACGAGCGGCGCGGACGGCCGGGTCTCGGCCAGCACCGTGAGGCCGTTGGCCAGGCGCGAACTGTGCGCGGCGCCCGCCGCCTCGCGCGCCGGCGACGGCGATGGTGCGGCCGGCGGAGCCGAAGAGGCCTCCCCGCCCGGCACGAGCGCCACGTACCCGCCGTCGAGGATCCGGGCAAGCGACGCGCGGAGCGCGTCGGGCGTCGGAGCGGCCGGCTCGGCCAGGACCAGGTCCGGCCGACCGGCCACGAGGAGCGGCGCGGCCCACATCGCGAAGTAGTGGATGCGCTCGGCGAGGCGCGCCGCCTCGAGGCCGGCGTGGCGCGCCGCCCGGTGCGCGATCTCGGGCGTGATCGCCGCCGGGTCGGTGGCGAGGCGCCGCAGGGCGTCCACGATCGAGGCGACCCGGCCGTCCGGATCGGCCGCCGCCCCGGCCGGCGCGCGGACCTCGAGCGAGGCCACGCCGCCGTCGGTGGCGAGCGTGACCGAGGCCTCCAGGTGCCGCGGCAGCGGCGAGGCCGGACCGCCGAGCAGGGCGCCCAGGGCGAGCACGTCCGCGAAGGCCGGATCGGTCGGCGGCGGCGCGAGGAAGCCGACCCGGACGGTGCCGTCGGTCGCCCCGCGCACCACGGCGCCGCCGGGCGGCAGCCGGGGCGCCGGCGGCGGCGCGGCCGGCCGGTCGCCCGACCGCGGGAGCGCCCCGAAGGCGTCGCGCACCGCGTCCGTCATCTCGCGCGCGCTCGCCCCGCCGACGGCCAGGACGAGCATGTTGTCCGGCGTGTAGTGCGTGCGGTAGAAGCGCTGGAGGTCGTCGAGCGCGATCGCCCGGATCGAGTGCTCGGTCCCGAGGACCGGGTCGGCATAGGGCGTGCCCGCGAAGCGCGCCGCGCGGAACCGGACCTCCTCCGCGTAGCCGGGCCGGCCCCGCGCCTGTCGCAGCTCCTCGAGGACCACCGCCTTCACGCCGGCCAGCGCGTCGGGGGAGAGCCGGGCGCCCGAGAGGAGCTCGGCGAGGAGCCGCGCCATGGCCGGCAGCTCCGCCGGCGGCCCCATGAGCAGGTATCCGGTGAAGTCGTCGCGCGTGAAGCCGTTCAGGTAGCCGCCGATGCCGTAGACCCAGCGGAAGATGGCGTCGCGGCCCCGCGCTTCGGTCCCCTCGAACACGAGGTGCTCGAGGAGGTGCGCGGCGCCCGCCGTGGCGGCGGTCTCGTGCCGGCTGCCGGCCCTGACCGCGACGAGGAGCGCCGCGAGCGGGCTCCCCTCGCGCGGCACGACGAGCGCCTCGACTCCGTTGTCGAGCCGGATGCGATGGGTGAGATCGACCGGAGCCGCGGCGACCGAGAGGCAGGCGAGGAGCAACACCAGAGCGCGCATGCGAGAAGCCTAGCAATTGACACGTCCGGCGGGGCGGTGTATAGGGGCGCGATGTTGCGGCTCGTCCTCTTCGACCCGGACCTGCGCGCCATGCTCGCGCGGGAGCGGATCTTCCAGCACCAGTCGGGTTGTCGGATCGTGCAGGCGGACGGGCCGGACGACCTCGTGCGCCTCGCCCGAGGCGGACGCCCGCACGTCGTCATCGCCGACGCCGATCTCCTCGCCGCGGACCTCGAGCCCACCCTCGCGCAGCTCAAGCGGAGCGCGCCGCTCAGGGGCACCCCGGTCTTCGTCACCGCGGCGCCCAGGCCGGCGGCCGAGGATCGCCTCGTCAGGGCGGGCGCCGATGCGGTGCTCTGGAAACCGGTCGGCAAGCAGCGGTTCTACGACCTCATCAGGGCCGCGGCGAGCGCGGTGAAGATGGAGATCCGCGTGCCGGCCGGCGTCGAGGTCGCCTTCACCGTGGGCAACCGCGAGCGGAGCGGCCGCGTGGCCAACCTCTCCAGGGGGGGCCTCTACCTCGAGACCGACAACCCGAGCCCGGTCGGCACCAAGCTCACGATCCGCTTCGCGCTCCCCGCCTTCTCGAACACCATCCACGCCAACGGGATCGTCACCTGGCTGAACGACGCGCCGACCGCCCGGGCGACGCAGGTGCCGAAGGGCATGGGCATCAAGTTCGTCGAGACCCCGCTCGTGTCCCAGAAGACGATCGCGCTGTACGTGATGCTGTCGAAGGACGTCGTGCGGATCACCTGAGGCCGGTGAGACGGCCCGGGCGCCGCGCGACGAGCATCGTGGCACGCCATCGCGAAACGTGGCAGACTTCTCGAGTCGTGGCAGACGTGCTCGACCAGGCCGAGGTCCGCATGGGGCGCAGCCGCCTCGTGATCCCCGCGCCCGTACGGAAGGCCCCGGGCCTCTCCACCGGGCTGCCGGTGCTCACGACGGACCGGGCCTGGCGCGACGTCCGCGTGGGCGTCGCCATCCGGGTCGTGCGGTGACCGGCGGTACAATTCGCGCATGACGACGCATGGCACGCCTCGCCCCGTCGTGATCGTCGAGGGCGTCCGCACCCCCTTTGCCAAGGCCGGCACCGCCCTCGAGACGGTCCCCGCGCAGGAACTCGGCCGGATCGTGGTCCGCGAGCTGCTCGAGCGGACCGAGCTCGACCCGACGGTCGTGGACGAGACCATCATCGGCAACGTCGGCCAGCCGATGGACGCGACCAACATCGCGCGGGTCGTCGCGCTCGAGGCGGGCATCCCGAAGGAGCGTCCGGCCCATACCGTCCAGCGCAACTGCGCCTCCGGGCTCGAGGCCATCGCCGAGGCCTACCAGAAGGTGCGCTACGGCGAGGCGGACGTGATCGTGGCGGGCGGCACCGAATCGATGAGCCAGATCCCGCTCATCGTCTCGCGCGGCCTGACCGACGTGTACGCGGGCCTGTTCCGGGCGAGGACGGTGGGGCAGAAGGCGCAGGCGGTGCTCCGGTTCCGGCCGAAGGACCTCAAGCCGGTCGTCGCCCTGGCCGAGGGGCTCAAGGACCCGGTCTGCGGGCTCAGCATGGGCGAGACGGCCGAGCTCCTCGCGCGCGAGTTCCGCATCTCGCGCGAGGCGCAGGACCGCTTCGCGCTCCGCTCGCACCAGCGGGCCGTTGCCGCGAAGGCGCGGCTCGCCGAGGAGATCGTCCCGGTCTTCCCCCCGCCCGACTACGGCACGGCGGTCGCCGAGGACGTCGGGCCGCGCGCCAACCAGACGCTCGACCAGCTCGCGAAGCTCAAGCCGTTCTTCGACCGCGAGCACGGAACCGTCACGGTCGGCAACGCCTGCCCGGTCACCGACGGCGCGGCGGCCCTCCTCGTCATGAGCGAGGAGCGGGCGCGCGCCATGGGCTACCGGCCGCTCGGGCGGATCCGTTCGGTCGGCTTCGCCGGCATCGAGCCGGAGCGGATGGGCCTGGGGCCGGCGCTCGCCACGCCCGTCGCCCTCGGACGGGCCGGGGTCGCGCTGGCCGACCTCTCGCTGGTGGAGATCAACGAGGCCTTCGCCGCCCAGGTGCTGGCCTGTCTCGACGCCATGGCGTCGCCCGCCTTCTACGAGGCGCGCACCGGGCGGGCGCAGGCCGTGGGACGGATCGACGAGGAGCGCCTGAACGTGAACGGCGGCGCCATCGCCCTCGGGCACCCGGTGGGTGCCTCCGGGGCGCGAATCACGCTCACCCTCCTGAAGGAGCTCGCGCGCCGCGGCGGCGGGCTCGGCCTCGCCACCCTCTGCGTGGGCGGCGGTCAGGGGGGTGCGATCGTCGTCGAGGTGGACGGGTGAGGGACGGCGAGCGCATCGCGCCGGCAGGCGCCGTCGAGGCGAGCGGCTCCGAGGCGGAGCGAGCCGTGGGCCCGGGCGGAGCCGAAGTCGGTGCGCCCGCCGTTCGCGGCGCGGAGCCCGACCGCGAACCGTCGAAGGACGTGAGCTGGCGCATCGAGGACGACATCGCCATCGTCACGCTCGACCGTCGGGGGGCGACCGCCAACGTCCTCGGCACGCCGGTCATGATGCGCCTCAACGAGGTGTGGGGCGAGATCGAGCGGGCGGTCTCGGCCGGGTACGTCCGCGGCGTCGTGATCATCAGCGGCAAGCCGGACATCTTCGTGGCGGGCGCCGACGTGAACGAGATCGCGTCGATCACCGACCCGTCGGCGGGCGAGGAGGCCGCGGCCCGCGGGCAGGCCATCTTCGAGCGGCTCGCGCGGCTGCCGGTGAAGACGATCGCCGCCATCCACGGCGCCTGCGTCGGCGGCGGGCTCGAGATGGTCCTCGCGTGCGCCATGCGCATCGCCACCGACGACCCCAGGACGCGCCTCGGGCTGCCGGAGGTCACGCTCGGGATCATCCCGGGCTTCGGCGGCACGCAGCGGCTGCCGCGGCTGATCGGCCTCGAGCCGGCGCTCGACCTGATCCTCACCGGCCGCCTCGTGGACGCGAAGCAGGCGCGCCGTATCGGTCTCGTCGACGACGTCGTGGCGAAGCCGATCCTCCTCGACTGGGCCAAGCGGTACGCGAGCGGCGAGGTGCAGCCCCGCCGCCGCCCCGCCCCGCTCGCCGCCCGGGCGCGGCGCACGCTCCTCGAGCGCTTCGGCGTCGGCCGCGACCTCGTCTTCAAGCAGGCCGAGAAGCGGGTGCGGGCGCGGACCGGCGGCAAGTACCCGGCGCCGCTCAGGGCGATCGAGGCGGTGCGCAGCGGCCTCGGCAAGCCGATGCCCGAGGCGCTGGCCGTGGAGGCGCGCATCGTCGGCCCGCTCCTCGCGAGCGACATCTGCAAGTCGCTCGCGGGCCTCTACCTCCTCTCCGAGCAGGCCAAGAAGCAGGCCGCGGACGCCGCGCGGCCGGTCGCCCGCCTCGGCGTCCTGGGCGCCGGCATCATGGGCGCGGGGATCGCGCAGTCGGCCGCGCAGGCCGGCCTGCCGGTGCGGCTGCGCGACGTCTCCGTCGCCGCGCTCGCGGCCGGCATGAAGGCCGCGGCCGCGGTCCCGCGGGAGGCCGTGCGCCGCCGGCGCATGACGCCGGTCGACATGCGCCGCCAGATGGGCCGCATCTCGGCCACCACCGACTGGCGCGGCTTCGCGCGTTGCGACCTCGTCATCGAGGCCGTCGTGGAGGACCTCGAGGTGAAGCGCACGGTGCTGGCCCAGGCGGCCGCCGCCGCGCCGGGCGCCCTGCTCGCCACCAACACCTCCTCGATCGCCATCGACGCCATCGCCGAGGGGCTGCCCGATCCCTCGCGCCTCGTCGGGATCCACTTCTTCAACCCCGTGCACCGGATGCCGCTCGTCGAGGTCGTGCGCGGAGCCCGGACGGCCGAGGAGGCCGTGGCGACCGCCGTCGCCTTCGCGCGCCGCCTCGGCAAGACGCCGATCGTCGTGAAGGATGGGCCGGGCTTCCTCGTGAACCGCCTCCTTGCGCCCTACCTGGCCGAGGCCGTGCGCTGCGTCGTCGATCGCGTCCCGATCGAGACGATCGACCGCGCCATGACGGACTTCGGGATGGCGATGGGGCCGCTCGCGGTCCTGGACGAGGTCGGGTTCGACACGGCCGCCAGGGTGTCGCGCGTGCTCGAGGCCGGCCTGGGCGAGCGGATGGCGCCGGCGCCCGGCATGGCGCGGCTGCTCGAGGCGGGGCGCAAGGGCAAGAAGGGGGGCGGGGGGTTCTACGTGTACGACAGGACCGGCAAGCGGCTCGGCCCCGACCGCGCCGTGTACGCGGTCCTCGGCGTGCCGGCCCCCTCGAGAGGCGAGACCGCGAAGGCGGCTCCGCGGGGCGACGGCCCCTCGGCGCTCGGCCCCATTGCCGACGTGCCGGCCCCCGAGCTGGTCGAGCGGCTCCTCTATCCGATGATCAACGAGGCGGCGCGGGTGCTCGACGAGGGGATCGTCGCCGGGCCCGAGTGGGTCGACCTGGCCATGGTGCTCGGGACCGGCTTCGCCCCCTTCCGGGGCGGCCCGCTCCGTTACGCCGACCGCGTGGGGCTCCCCGCCGTCGTGAGCCGCCTGCGGGAGCTGGCCGCCGCCCACGGCCCCCGCTTCGAGCCGGCGCCGGCCCTCGTGGCGCGCGCGTCGTCGGGTCAGCGCTTCCTGCCGCCCACCAGGCCGTAGCCGGGGTCAGGTCTTTCCATTTTCCACGGGGTCAGGTCTTTCCGTTTTCCAGGGGGTCTGACCCCACTCGTTTTCCAGGGGGTCAGGTCTTTCCATTTTCCAGGCACAGGCAAACGGTGGGGTCCGACCCCGCTCGTGTGCCACGGGCCGCCGCCGACCCGTCCCCCGCTCCTCATCCCACGGTGATCCGCGCTAGACAGTTGCGGCCCGGCCGGCGTCGGCGGCGGACGTCCCGCGGGGCCGGACGGGAAGGCGGACGACGAACGTGCTGCCCCGGCCGGGCCCCTCGCTCTCGGCGTGGATCGTCCCCCCGTGCAGGGAGACGATCTGCCGGCAGATGGAGAGCCCGAGGCCGGTCCCGCGCACCGACCGCATCCGTCGCTCGCCCTGCCGACTCCTCGCCGGCCCGGCCGCCGGCTGGTAGAAGGGCTCGAAGATCCGCTCGAGCTGGTCGGGCTGCAGGCCCTCCCCCGTGTCGTGCACGCGCAGGACGATCGCCTCCGCGTCGGTCGCCGGGCCGCCGTCGCGCCGCGCGTCGATGTCCACGCGCCCGCCAGGCGGCGTGAACTTGATGGCGTTGGAGAGGAGGTTCAGGAGAACCTGCTCGACCTTGAGGCGGTCGCCCGACAGGACGAGGTCCGGCGGCACCCGGGATTGCAGGGCGACCCCGCGCTCGCGGGCCTGCGCCTCGGTGATGGCCACCGCGTCGGCCGCGACCTGGGCGAGGGCGATCGACTCGAGGCGGAGCGGATCGCGCCCCGCGGCAAGCTTCGACGCGTCGAGCAGCTCGTTCACGAGGCTCGACATCGTGACGAGGCTGCGCGCGGCGATCTCGACGAGCGTCTCGGGGCTCTCGGCGAGGCGCCCCGCGAGGACCCGGCCGAGCAGGCGCACGGTGCCGAGCGCCGAGGTGAGCGGCGTCCTGAGCTCGTGCGAGGCACGGGCGAGGAAGGCGTCGCGCGCGGCGACCGCGGCCCGCGCCTCCTCGTAGAGCCGGGCGTTGTCGATCGCCAGGGCGGCCCGTCGGGCGAGGTCGACGGCGATCTCGAGGTCGGCGTCCCCGAATCGGCGCCCCGACGTCGAGGCGCCGAAGATCATCGCCCCCAGGGTCCGGCCCCGCGCGACGAGCGGTACGAACATGCTCGATGTCGGTGCGAGCACGTGGACGAGCGCGCGATACTCGGGGTCCGGCATGTCGAGGTCGGCCTCGCCCGCCTCCGTCACCAGCTCGGCCCGCCCCGTCCGGATCACCCGCGCCGACGGGTGACTCGGGTGGACCGTGTAGCGGCCGAGGCGCTCGATGACGGCCGCCTTCTCGGGATCGACGTGCGCGAGGGCGGCGCGGCGGATCGACCCGTCCGGCTCGAGCAGGTCGACGACGCACCAGTCGGCAACGACCGGCACGGCGAGGCGCGTCACCTCCGAGAGGGTTGCCTGGTAGTCGAGGGAGGAGGAAAGGACCTCGCTCGCCCCCGCGACGAACCGCAGCGCGTCCTCCGCCCGACTGCGCTCGGTCACGTCGAGCGAGACGGCGATCACGCCGCCGATGCGCCCGGTGTCGTCGACGAGCGGCTCGAAGTGCGACTGGAAGACGCGGCCGGCCCACTGCGCCCGGTACGCGACCGGCTCGCCCGCGAGGGCGCGGCGGATGACGGCGATCTCGGGGAAGTCGGGGTCGTCGGTCCCGAGGTACTCGTACATCGAGCGACCGACGAGCTCTCCGGGCCGCAACCCGAGGTTCGCAAGCCCCGCGCCGGTCGAGACCGTGATCCGGAGGTCCGGCCCGACCGCCCAGAGGACCGCCGGGACCCGCTCCGTGATGAACCTGAGCTGCGCCTCGCTCGCCCCGAGGCGTTCGGCGGCCTCGCGCTCGGCCGTCACGTCGACGAACGTGATGACTCCGGCGACGATCCGGCCCTCGCCGTCCCGGATCGGCGCGGCCGAGACCCGCACGCGGACGCGGCGGCCGCCGACCTGCTCGACGTCGAGCTCCTCGCCGCTCACGGTCTCGCCGCGGCGGATGGCGCGCGCCAGCGGCCAGTCGTCCGGCCGGAGCCGGCGGCCGTCCGTGCGGGTCGCGGTCCAGGCGTCGCCGTAGTGCTCGATGTCGTCGGGGAGCCTCGCCGGTCTGCCGAGGATCTCGGCGGCGTGCCGGTTCGCGAGGACGATGCGGCCGGACGGCGCCTCGGCGAGGATCACCCCGGCGGGCAACTGGCGGACGATCGCCTCGAACTGGTTGCGCGACGCGGCCAGGAGCGCCGCCTGCCGCTCGAGCTGCCGCGTTCGCGCCTCGAGCTCGCCGGCCATGACGTTGAAGCTCTCGGCGAGCCACCGGAGTTCGCGGCACCCTCGCACGTCGACCCGCCGGCCGAGATCCCCCGTGGCGAGCGCCGACGCGGCCGAGGCGATCTGCGCCAGGGAGCGGGCCGAGAGCCAGCGGGAGAGCGCCACCGAGAGGCCGGCGCAGAGGAGCGTCACGGCAAGCCCGCCCGCGAGCGCCGTCTCCCCCCCTGGGAGCCGCCGGCGGCCTCCCTCGTTCGGTTCGAGGGCGGCGACGGCCCAGCCGAGTCCGGGGACCGGGACGATCGCGCCGAAGCACGACGGGCCGGTGGACGGGCCCGGCCCGTGCTCCACGCGCGCCGGCCGGCCGCGCAGCGCCTCGGCGACGGCCGGTACGACGGAGAGGTCCCACGCTCGCCAGTCGGACCGCGACGATCGGCCGTGAACGACCACGCGCCCCGTGTGGTCGAGGACGACCGGGACGCTGCGGCCGGACGGGACCACCCCGAGCGCTCGCGCGAGCCGATCGGCCGGGACCCCGGCGAGGAGCGTGCGGTCCGGAGCGCCGTGCGGCCCCCGGATCGGCGCCCGGACGAGGACGCCGGGCACCGCGCCCGGCAGGTCGGCGGCGATCGCGTCGGCGGCCCAGGTCGGCGAGGAGCGGTGAGCGTCGACGACGCCGGCAAGGCCCCGGTGCGCCGTCGCACCCGGGTCGGCGTCGACGATCCGTCCGTCCCGGTCCAGGACGACGGCGAAGTCGATGTCGGGCTGCGACCGCCGCAGATCGCGGAGCACCGCGTGCGCGGCCGGTCCGCGGCGCGGGGATTCGAGGCTCCGGGCCGCCGCCTGGACGGCCGCGAGGTAGTCGCCGACCACGATCGTGGTCGTGCGCGCGAGCGCCCGTGCCGCCTGGGCGTGCCCCGCGAAGGCCGACTCTTCGGCATGCCGCCGCATCCGGTTCACGGCCAGGATGCCGGTGAGAGCGGCCAGCAGGGCGATGACGATGGGAAAGACGGGGAGCGCGCGGCGCTGGCGCCGCCAGGAGAGGGGCGGTGACGCGGGGTGAGCGGGGCCGGCGGCCGCGGACCCGGGGGCCGGCGGTCTGTCCTGGTCCATGGCGGTCCCTCCCGGGCCGGGAGGCGGGCCTCACGGCGCCGGTCCGCTGTACGTACAGTGGGCGAAAAGGGACCAAGCCTAGGGAATGGACCGGCCGGCGGCAAGAGGCGAACGCTCGTCTGCCGGGCACGCACCTGCGCGGCTCCCGTGGGGACCGACCTTACGGGCTCCCGTGCGATGCCGACAGGCGGGAGGCGGCGACGACCGGGGAGGGGAGCCGCGTCGGCCAGAGGCCCGCCTCGATCCCGCGGAGCAGCTCGTCGAGCCCCTCGCCCTCGCGCGCGCTGACGGCGACCGCGCCGTGAAGGCGCGCGAGCGACTCCCACTCCTCCTCGGGAAGCCGATCACGCTTGTTGAAGACGAGCAGCCTCGGCCGCTCGCCGAGCCCCAGCTCGGCGAGGATCCCGTCGACGGCCGCCTTCTGCGAGGGCCAGTCGGGGTTGCTCACGTCGACGACGTGGAGGAGGAGGTCCGCGTACTCGAGCTCCTCGAGCGTCGCCCGGAACGCCGCGACGAGGTCCTTCGGCAGGTCGCGGATGAAGCCGACCGTGTCGGTGACGACCGCCTCGCGCGCCTCGGGGAACCTGAGCCGCCGGACCGTGGGGTCGAGCGTGGCGAAGAGGAGGTTCTCGGCGTAGACGTCGCTGTTGGTGAGGCGGCTGAGCAGCGTCGACTTGCCCGCGTTCGTGTACCCCACGATCGAGAGCACGGGCAGCCCTCCGGCCTCGCGCCTGGCCCGCCGCTGGCCGCGTCCCCGCGAGAGCGCCTCCACCTGCTTCTCGAGCTGGCGGATCCGCTCGCGCACCCGCCGGCGGTCGGTCTCGAGCTTCGTCTCGCCGGGACCTCGCGTCCCGATGCCGCCGCCGAGGCGCGAGAGGCGGCCGTCCTGCGCGACGAGGCGCGGCAGCGAGTACCGGAGCTGCGCCAGCTCCACCTGGAGCTTGCCGTCCCGGCTCTGCGCCCGCCGGGCGAAGATGTCGAGGATGAGCTGCGTCCGGTCGACGACGGTGAGATCGGTGGACTCGTTGATCGAGCGCACCTGGGCCGGCGTCAGGTTCTGGTCGAAGACGATGTGGTCGGCGCCGAGCCTGAGGCCCTGCATGATCAGCTCGTCGAGCTTCCCCTTGCCGAGGAGGTACTTCGGGTCGAGCCTCGGCCGGCGCTGGATGACCGAGTCGAGGACGACGATGTCGTCCGACCGGGCCAGCTCCTTCAGCTCCTCCAGCGAGGCCTCCGGACGATTCGAGCGGTCGGTCGTGACCGAGACGAGGATCGCGCGCGGCCGCGTGTCGCGCACGTCGCGGGCGCCCTGGGCGCGCGCGATCTCGTCCTCGAGGGCCTGCACGAACTCGGCGAAGTCGAGCCGATCGAGGGCGTAGGCCGGCGACGGCGGCAGCAGCCGCCAGTTCTCGTTCCTGGCGTTCGGCGGGAGGATGTGCGCGAGGTGCACCAGTCCCGGCGTGCCGTCGTCCGCCACGTCGATCACGCCCATCATGTCGAGGCGCAGGAGCGCGAGGTCGGTCAGGTCCTCCTTGGTGAGCCCGCTGCCGCCGAGCCGGGTGTGGAGCACCCGGACGCCGGCGAGTCGGCCGGGACCGGTCCGGGCCCGCCTGAGTTCCGGGATGGTGATCCGCCTCGCATCGCCCACCAGGACCCGCTCGAGGCCGGCGTTGCGGTCGATCAGGACGCCGATCTGGCGGCCGATCTCGTGGGAGAGCTCCGCGAGGAACCGGGTCAGCTCGTAGGTGATGACCTCGTGTGCGGGCACGCGTCGGCGGAGGATCCGCTCGAGCTGCTTGATCTCGGAAGGCTTGAGTCCGAGGGTGTTGCCGTAGAGCTTGTCGATAGTGTCAGCGCCTCCATGTTACCTATCACTGTATCACGCTGGCACGAGACGCGCATGCCCCGGAGACGCGAGCGGCGCCGGAAGGCGCCGGGAGCCGTTGTCGGAAGGGGGCGCCATGAGCGGACTCGTGCTCGGCGTCGCGCTCGGCCTGCTCGCAGCGCTGGCCGGGCCGGCCGCCGCCGCCGCGCCGGGGGACCCGGACTACGCGCAGCGGGTGGTGAACGAGGAGGTGGCCCGCCTCCACCAGGAGGCGCGAGGCCTCGCGCAGGCCGGGCGGCACGACGAGGCGCTGCGGACCTACCGGCGCATCCTCGCCGTCAAGCCCGACGACCTCGACGCCCAGACCGCGCAGGCCCGCATCACCGCGTGGAGCGGCGACCATGCCCGCGCCGAGGCGCTCTACCGCGCCGTGCTCGAGCGGCGGCCCGACCACGCCGACGCCCTGACCGGCCTGGGAGACGTCCGCTCCTGGCGCGGCGACCTCGAGGGGGCGCGCCAGGCGTACGAGCGAGCCCTCGCCGCGGCGCCCGATCACGTCGACGCGCTCAAGGGCCTGGGGAAGCTCTCGCGATGGGCCGGCGATACGGCGGCGTCCCGGCAGTACTACACGCAGGCGCTCCGCCGGGCGCCGACCGACGCCGAGGCGCGCGACGCCATCCGCGCGCTCGGGCAGTGAAGCCGGTGTTCGGCGCTGGCGCGGAAAACGTCAGATGACGAAGCGGGCGAGGTCGGTCGCCAGCGTGAGCGGCCCCGAGTACCCGGCCCGCCGCACCGCGCCGACGATATCGGTCTCGAGCACGGCCGGGTAGAAGTGGGTCAGCACGAGGTGCGCCGGCCGCGCCGCGGCGGCGATGCGGCCGCACCGGGTCGGCGTGAGGTGGCTCTCGATCGGCTCGTGGTCCGGCTGCGCGCACTCGAGCAGCAGGAGGTCGGCGCCCCGCGCGGCCTCCACGATCTGCGGGCACTCCCCGACGTCGCCCGAGTAGACCAGCGTCCGTCCCTCGAAGCCGAGCCGGTAGGCGACCGACGGCTTCGTGTGCACCACCTCGCGCGCCTCGACCTCCACCGGGCCGACCGTCGCGCGGGCGTCGAGGAGGTCGCGCACCTCGAGGCCGTAGGGCGGACGATCGAGCCACGGCGCGTTGACGCGCGCGAGGTCCTCCACGTAGTCCCGCATGCCCGGCGGCCCGATCACCAGGAGCGGCGCGGTCCGGCCGAAGCGGGGGATCGCGAGGGTGAAGAGGATCTGCGGCAGGTCGCTCACGTGGTCGAGGTGTCGGTGGGAGACCAGGATCGCGTCCACGTCCTGGAGCCGCATCCCCGCCTTCGCGAGCTGGCGGTGCGTCCCGGCGCCGCAGTCGAGAAGGAGGGTGGTGCCGCCGGCGCGGACGGCGTACCCCGGCAGCCCCCGATCGGGGACCGGGAACGACGTGCCCGATCCCAGGACGATCAGCTCCATGGCGCAATGGTATCATCGCCGCCATGCGTGCGGCCGCCGCCTTCGTCGCCGACCTGCACCTGGCGGGCGATCCCGAGGACACGGCCGCCCTGCTCGCGTTCCTCGAGGCCCAGGCCGGCCCGGACGGCGCGGACACGCTCTACATCCTGGGCGACCTGTTCGACCTCTGGCTCGGGTCGCCGAAGCTGCAGCTCGACTTCCAGAGGGAGGTCGTCCGCGGCATCGAGCGGCTGCGCGAGGCGGGCGTCCAGGTGAAGTTCGTCGAGGGCAACCGCGAGTTCCGGGTGGTGCGGACCTTCGGTAGCCTCTTCACCGCGGCCACCGAGGACGCGTTCGACGACGAGGTGGCCGGCCTGCGCCTGCACGTCGCCCACGGCGACCGGGTGAACACCGACGACCGCCTCTACCGGCTCTGGCGGCGGGTGTCGAAGAACCGCCCGACCTTCCTGCTCTTCGACCTCCTGCCGCGCCGCGCCGGCCTGGCCCTCGCGCTGGCGCTCGAGCGCCGGCTGCGCGGCACCAACCGCAGCATGAAGCGCTACTTCCCCGAAGCGCACTGCCGGCGATACGCGGAGGCCCGCGTGGCCGCCGGCACCGACCTCCTCCTCTTCGGACACTTCCACGTCGAGCGCCGCCTGCCCATCGAGGCCGGGGCACGGCGAGGGGAGGTGGTCTGCCTGCCCGACTGGCGGACCTCGCGCCGCTACCTGCGGCTCGACCGCGACGGCCGGGCGGAGATCGTCCCCTTCACGATGTGAGTCGGATCACGTCCGTTTCCAGGCGAGCCCCTGTATACTCCCCGGCCGTTCCTTCCAGGTCCGTCATCCCAGGTCCGTCATCAGACGAAAGGCTGGAACCAGATGCGAAAGCTCCTCGTGAAGCCGATCGCGGGCCTCCTCGCGGCCGCGCTGGCGCTCCCGGCCGCCGGGTGCGCCACCAACCCGGATGGCACGTACGAGTGGAAGCGGACCGCCATCGGCGCCGGCGCCGGAGCGGCGGTCGGCGCGGGCGCCGGCGCCCTCCTCGGCGGCAAGAAGCGCGCGGGCCGGGGGGCCCTGATCGGCGCGGCGGCCGGTGCGATGGTCGGCGGCGCCATCGGCAACTACATGGACCGCCAGGCGGCCGAGCTCAAGCGGCGGCTGCCGGACGCGGCCGTCGAGCGACAGGGCGACAAGCTCTACGTCGCGCTCCCCTCCGGCATCCTCTTCGACACCGACAAGGCGACGATCCGCCCGGAGGCGCGGCAGAGCATCGCCACGGCGGCCGACGTCCTCAAGAAGTACCCCGACACCTACATCACCGTCGAGGGGCACACCGACTCGACCGGGTCGGCCGACTACAACCAGCGGCTCTCGGAGCGCCGGGCGCGGGCGGTCTACGACCTCCTGGTCCAGGACGGCGTCCCGGCCGCACGCCTCGCCGTGAAGGGCTACGGCGAGACCGACCCGGTGGCCGACAACGCCACCGAGGAGGGCCGCCAGGCGAACCGGCGCGTCCAGCTCGAGATCCGCCCCAACGAGAAGCTCCAGGCCCAGCAGCGGGCCGGATAGCCGCTCCGCGTTCGACCGGGGGCGGGCTGCGGTAGAATCCGACATCCGTCCGCCCCCGGAGGCGCGCCAGGTGCCCACCAGAACCCGTCCGCCGTCGGCGAAGGCCGCACGTCCGGCGAAGCCGGCACGCCCGTCGAAGTCGTCACGCCGGGCGGAGCCGGCGAGTCCGGCAACACCGGCACGTGCCGCGAAGCCGGCGCGTACCGCGAAACCGGCACGCCCGGCGAAGCCACCGGCACGCCCGGCGAAGCCGACGAGCGCCCAGAAGCCGGCGCGTCCTGCGAAGGCGGCGCGCCCCGCGGAGCCGGCAGCGGCCGTGACGCCGGCCGGCCCCGCGAAGCCGGCCGGCCCCGCGACGGGGGCCGAGCCGCGACGACGCCAGGCCCCGCTGCCGGGGGTCCAGCGGACCTGCTACGAGGTCCGCCTGATGGTCTGTCCCCGGACGCCCGCCACCTGCCCGGAGACCTGGCCCGTGGGGCCGCGGCTGCTCTGCGGCTCGTTCGAGATGCTCGCCCGCTTCGAGAAGGCCGGCGGCGGCGACGACCTCGAGAGCGTCGAGGCGGGGCTCGCCGATGCGCTCGGGGACCTGTCGATCCGCAGCCGCCTCGATGCGGACCCCGACGACCAGCCCGAGGAGACCGACGACAGCGAGGGGGAGGACCGATGAACGGCAGCGCGAAGTCGGCGCACGGCGCGCAGGCGGCGGCGACCCCCGACCGCGCCCGGCGGATCGCCGAGGCGGCGCGCGCGCAGTTCGGCCGCCAGGCCGCGCACTACACCCACAGCCCCAACCACGCCCGCGGCGACACGCTGGCCATGACGGTCGACCTCGCCGGGCCGCAGGCCGGCGAGCGGGCCGCGGACATCGCCACCGGGACCGGTCACACGGCGCTCGCCATCGCCCCTCGGCTCGGCGGCGCGCCGGTCCTCGCCGTCGACTTCACCCGCGAGATGCTCGAGGAAGCCCGGCGGCTGGCCGCCGCCCGGGGCCTCCGCCAGGTACGGTGCGTCATGGGGGACGCGCACGCCCTGCCGATCGCGTCCGGGAGCCTCGACCTCGTGACCTGCCGCGTCGCCCCGCACCACTTCGCCGACCCGGCGGCGTTCGTCGCCGAGGCGGCGCGCGTGCTCCGGCCGGGGGGGCGACTCATCGTCTGCGACACCGCCTCGCCGGGCGACGCCGAGGCGGACGCCTGGATGCACGCCACGGAGGTCGCGCGCGATCCCTCGCACGTCCGCAACTACACCGCCGCGGAGTGGCGGGCCTACGTGGAGCGGGCCGGGCTCGTGCTCGAGCACGTCGAGATGGGCCGCTGGACGCACCTCGGCTTCGACGACTGGGTGCGCCGCGGCGGCGCGTCCGCCGAGACCGTCGCCTGGCTGCGCCGCGCCTTCGAGACGGCGCCGCCGGCCGCGCGGGCCGCCTTCGCGATCGAGCCCGACCCGGCGGTCGGCTTCCGCTTCGGATGGACCGTCGTCCTCTTCAGAGCCCGCAGACCCGCCTGATCGCGGCAGCTGCCGCGTTGTGGCTGCTCCTCACCGGCTGTGCAGCCCGGGGGCCGCAGGCGCCCGACGCCGAGGCGCCGCGCACCGTCCGCCTCACCGTGCTCGCCGTCAACGACTTCCACGGCGCGCTGCTCCCCCGAGAGGTGGACGGCCGGCCGGCGGGCGGCGCCGCGTACCTCGCCGGCTACCTCGAGGGCCGGGCCGCGGCGCTGCGGGCCGACGGCGGCGAGGCGGTGCTCGTCCACGCCGGCGACATGGTGGGGGCCTCGCCGCTCGAGTCGGCCCTGCTCAAGGACGAGCCGACGGTGGAGGCGCTCGACGCCATGGGCGTCGGCTTCGGCGCCGTGGGCAACCACGAGTTCGACGAGGGCCTGGAGGAGCTCCTGCGCCTGCAGCGGGGCGGCTGCCACCCGGCCACCGAGGCGCTGCGCGGCTGCTTCCGGGGGGCGCGCCTCCAGTGGCTCGCCGCCAACGTCGTGCGGGAGGGGGAGACGACGCCGGTGCTGCCGCCCTACGCCGTGATCGAGGCGGGCGGCGTGCGCGTCGCCTTCATCGGCGTCGTGCTCCGGGACGCGGCGGAGATCGTGGCCCCGGACCGCGTGCAGGGGCTGCGCTTCCTCGACGAGGCGGAGACGGTCAACCGGTACGCCGCCGAGCTGGCCGCACGGGAGATCCACGCGGTCGTCGTCCTCCTCCACCAGGGCGGCTTCGGCTCGCCCGACGGCAGCACCCCCATCACCGGGCCGGTCGTGGAGGTGGTCGGCCGGTTCGGTCCGGAGGTGGACGCCGTCGTGAGCGGCCACACGCACCAGGGCTACGTGGGCCGCGTCACCCGCCGGGCGGGGGGCGCGCCGCTCGTCGTGGCGCAGGCCTACGCGAACGGCACGGCGTTCGCGGAGATCGACCTCCTGCTCGATGCGCGCACGGGCGACGTGGCGGCGGCCGACGCCCGGGTGACCCGCACCTTCCACCAGGCCGACGCCGCCGATCCGCTCACCAGGGTCGAGCCGGACGCCCGGGTGGCCGAGATCGTCGCGCAGGCCGAGGCCGCCGCGGCGTCGCGCGCGGCGCGCGTCGTCGGGCGCGCGGCGGCGCCCGTGACGCGCGCGACCACGCCGGCCGGGGAGTCGACGCTCGGCGCCCTGGTCGCCGACGCGCACAGGGCCGCCACCGGTGCCGACGTCGCGTTCACCAACCCGGGCGGCCTGCGCGAGGACCTCCCGGCCGGACCGATCACCTACGGCCGGCTCTTCGCCGCGCAGCCCTTCGACGACCGCCTCGTGACCGTGACGCTGAGCGGCGACGAGATCCGGCGCCTCCTCGAGTCGCAGTGGCGAAGGGGTCCGGACGGGCAGCCGGTCGTCCGGATCCTGCCGGTGTCGGGGCTCGGCTACGTCTGGGACCCGGACGCCCCGGTCGGCCGGCGGGTCACGCACCTCCGCCTCGAGAGCGGCGAGCCGGTCAGGCCCGACGCGCGCTACCGCGTGACGGTGAACAGCTACCTCGCCGGAGGCGGCGACGGCTTCGGGCTGCTGCGCGAGGCGCGCGAGCGACAGGACGGGCCGGAGGCGCTGGAGGCGCTGGCCCGGTACGTGGAGCGGCTGCCGCAGCCGATCGCGGTCCGGCCGCCGGGACGGATCCGGCGCGCCGCCCCGTGATGCGGTACACTGGCGGCCAACACGTCGTTTTAGCAGGCAGGCCGATGGACTAGGTTCGGGGAGGCAGGTCCATGTCCCGTCTCGTGCACTTCGCGGTCTCGCTCGGCTTGAGGCTCGCGTCCATCACGGCGCTCGCGCTCGGGGTCTTCCTCAAGGACGCCTCCGCGGCGGCGCCCGTCACCATCACCATCGCCAATCAGGGCGATGCGGCCACGCTCGACGGCCACATGCGCAACGAGACGACGACGCAGATGATCCAGCTTCACATCTACGACCGTCTCGTGGTCTTCGACGCCGACGTGAAGCTCCGCCCGGCACTGGCCACCTCGTGGACCCGCAAGGACCCGACGACCTGGGTCTTCACCCTGCGGTCGGGCGTCCGGTTCCACAACGGCGAGCCGTTCGACGCCGCCGTGGCCGCCTGGAACCTCAAGCGGGCCAAGACCCACCCCAACAGCCAGTTCAAGGCGTACGCGAACCTGGTGGCGGAGGCGCGCGCCGTCGACCCGACGACGCTCGAGCTCAAGACCGCCGGCCCGGCCCCCGACCTCCTGACGAACCTCGTGCAGATCATGATGCTCCCCCCGAAGTACGTGGAGGAGAAGGGGGACGCGTACGTGGCCCGCAACCCGGTCGGCACGGGGCCGTACCGGTTCGTCGAGTGGGTCAAGGACGACCGCATCGTGCTCGAGGCCAACCCGGACTACTGGGGCGGCAAGCCGGCGATCGACCGCGTGATCTTCAGGCCGATCCCCGAGGACGCGACCCGGGCGGCGGCACTGGTGACCGGCGAGGTGGACGTGGTCTGGGGCGTCGCCGTCCAGGACGTGCCCCGCATCGAGGCGCAGCCGGACCTCCGGATCCTGCGCAGCCCGACGCAGCGGGTCATCTACCTCTCCTTCGACATGCACCGGAAGACCGACTCGCCGGGCGTCGGCCCCGGGCCGAACCCCTTCGCGGACGTGCGGGTTCGGCGGGCGATCTATCACGCCCTCGACATCGGCGGCATCATCAAGGCGGTCATGGGAGGCAGCGGGGCGCAGGCGACGCAGTTCGTCACCCCGCCCATCTTCGGCTACAACCCGAACGTCAAGCCGCTCCCCCACGACCCGGCCCGCGCCAGGGCGCTCCTCGCCGAGGCCGGCTACCCGAACGGCTTCGCGGCGCGCCTCGACTGCCCCAACGACCGGTACGTGAACGACGCGGCGCTCTGCGAGGCGGTGGCGGGTCAGCTCACGAAGGTGGGCCTGCGCATCACCCCCAACGCGGTCCCCAAGGCGGTCTTCTTCCCGCAGATCGACCGCTTCGAGACCTCCTTCTACCTGGCGGGGTGGGGGACGCTCGACACCGGCGCCACGCTCTCGGCGGTGGTCCAGACGAACGACCCGGCGAAGGGCACCGGCCGCATCAACCGCGGCCGCTACTCGAACGCCGAGGTCGACGCGCTCATCGAGCGGGGGCGGAAGACGCTCGACGACAAGGAGCGGGAGGCCCTCTACCGCTCCGCCGTCGAGCTGGCCATGAGCGAGGTGGCCTGGGTGCCGCTGCACCAGCAGGAGATGATCCTCGGCGCCAAGAAGCGCTTCAGCTTCAAGCCGAGGTTCGACGAGTACATCTTCGCCCACGAGATCCGCGTGGCGAACTAGCGAGGGCCCTCTGCTCCAGTATCTCGCGCGCCGGGTCGCGGGGGGCGCCGTGGCGCTCCTCGCGGCCTCGGCGGTCGTGTTCCTCCTCCTCAGGCTCGCGGGCGACCCCCTCGAGCTGCTCGTCCCGCCCGACGCCTCCGCGGCCGACGTGGAGGCGATGCGGCGCACCCTCGGCCTCGACCGCTCCTGGCTCGAGCAGTACGGCGCCTTCCTGGCCGCCGCCCTGCGGGGCGACCTCGGCACGTCCTTCTACCACGGCGTGCCGGCGCTCGGGCTCGTCCTCGAGCGGCTGCCGGCCACGCTCGAGCTGATCCTCGCGGCGATGGCGTTCTCGCTCGTCGTCGCGATCCCGGCGGGCGTCGTGGCGGCCCGCAGGCCGGGCTCCCTCGCCGACCGCCTCGCGCGAGGGGTCTCCCTCCTCGGCATCTCCGCGCCCCCCTTCTGGATCGCCATCATGCTGATCCTCGTCTTCGCCGTGGAGCTGCGGTGGCTGCCGTCCTCGGGCCGCGGCTCCCTCGACCACCTCGTCCTGCCGGCCTTCTCGCTCGCCCTCTACCGGGTGGCCCTCTTCACCCGCCTGGTGCGGGCGGGGATGGTGGAGGCGCTGTCGCAGGACTACGTGCGCACGGCGAGGGCCAAGGGGGTCTCCGAGCGCCGCCTCCTCTACCGCCACGCCCTCAAGAACACGCTCATCCCGGTGGTCACCTTGGCGGGCCTCCAGATGGGGAGCCTCTTCGCCGGCGCCATCGTCACCGAGCGGATCTTCGCCTGGCCCGGAATGGGGCGGCTCATCCTCGACGCCATCACGAAGCTCGACTACCCGGTCGTCGTCGCCTGGGCGCTGGTCGTGGCGGCCGGTTTCGTCACGGTGAACCTGATCGTCGACTGCCTCTACTCCCTGGTCGACCCGAGGGTGCGGCTCGGATGACCCGCTCGGCGCTGGCGACCGCGGTCGTGCTCGCCCTGCTGCTCGGCGCCTCGCTCGCCGCGCCGTGGCTCTCCCGCGTCGACCCGCTCGCGCAGGACTTCGGCGCCTCGCTCCGGCCCCCGGCGTGGAGCGAGGCCGGCAGCCTCGCGCACCCCCTCGGCACCGATCGCCTCGGCCGCGACGTCTTCGCCAACGTCCTCCACGGGCTGCGGGTGTCGCTCCTCGTCGGCGCGGCCGCGGTGGCGATCAGCCTCGCCCTCGGGGTGACGCTCGGCCTGATCTCGGGCTACGCCGGCGGCCGCGTGGACGCCGCCCTGATGCGGGCGGCCGACGTGCAGCTCTCCCTGCCGCCGATCCTGATCGCCCTCGCCGTCGTCGCGCTCTTCGGGTCCGGCCTCTGGCGGCTGGTGATCCTGATCGGCGTGATCAACTGGGCGGTCTACGCGCGCACCGTGCGCGGCAGCGTGCTGGCCGTCCGGGAGCGGGAGTTCGTGGAGGCGGCCCGGGCGCTCGGGGTGGCGGCCCCCGCCATCCTCGCGAGGCACGTGCTGCCGAACGTGCTGACGGCGACCGTCGTCGTCGCGGCGGTCGAGCTGCCGCGCGTGATGCTGCTCGAGGCGACGCTCTCCTTCCTGGGGCTCGGCGTGCCGGCCCAGGTGCCGTCGCTCGGCACCGCCGTGGCGCGCGGCTACCAGGTGCTCTTCGCGGGCCACTGGTGGGTCTCGGTCTTCCCGGGGCTCGCCCTCATGGCCGTCGTCGTCTGCGTGAACCTCCTCGGCGACTGGCTGCGGGACGCGACCGACCCGCGCTGGTCGCCGCGGCGATGAGACGCGCCGTGCCCGCGATGCCGAAGCCGCCGCGCGTCAGGCTGCGCCCGTTCGTCTCGTCCGACCTCGAGTTCCTCGCCCGCTGGCGCGAGGAGGCGACCGCCCGCGCCCACCAGCCGCTGCGGCGCCTCTCGCGCGAGGAGCTGCGCCTGGAGCTCGAGGCCGGCAGCGCCGGGCCGCTCTCGGACCGGACGCGCACCCGCTTCCAGTGGGTGGTCGAGCGCCGCGAGGACCGGGTCCCCCTGGGGTGGGTGACGCTGACGATCCGCAGCCGGGAGCACGGCATCGCCGAGGTCGGCTACACGCTGTCGGCCGAGTACCACCGGCAGGGCTACGGCTCCGAGGCGCTCGGACTCCTCGTCGAGCGCGCCTTCGGCGAGCCGGAGATCCAGCGGCTCGAGGCGGTCTGCTCCGTGGACAACGAGGCGTCGTGGCGCCTCCTCGAGCGGCTCGGCTTCCGTCGCGAGGGGCGGCTCAGGGCCTACTACGTGATCAACGGCGCGCGCGTCGACCACTACCTCTACGCGCGGCTCAGGGCCGACGGCCCGGTGGGAGGGTGATGGACGTCGACATCGAGACCGCGAAGGCCGAGGCGGCCGCCCGGGTGGCGGCCGCCTCGGCCGACCTCGCCGCCCTGGCGGACTTCATCCACGCGCACCCCGAGGTCGCCTACCAGGAGCGGGCCGCGGCCGCGCGCATCGCCGGCCTCCTCGCCGGCCGCGGCTTCGCCGTGACGCGCGGCGCGGGGGGCGTCGAGACCGCGTTCGTCGCCGTGCCCGACGACGCCGCCCCCGGCGGCCCGACGATCGCCATGCTCGCCGAGTACGACGCGCTGCCGGGGCTGGGGCACGCCTGCGGCCACAACCTCATCGCCGCGATGAGCGTCGGCGCGGCGCTCGCCTGCCGCGGCCTCGTCCCGCGCGGCGCCGGCCGGGTGGTGGTCATCGGCACGCCGGCCGAGGAGGGGGGCGGGGGGAAGATCCGGCTCCTCGACGCCGGGGTCTTCCGCGGCGTCGACGCCGCCCTCATGATCCACCCCTGGAACCGCGTCCGGGCGCACGTCCCGGCGCTCGGACGGATGCGCTTCGAGGTGGAGTTCCACGGGCGCGCGGCGCACGCCGCGTCTGCACCGCACAGGGGCGTGAACGCGCTCGACGCGCTGCTGCAGGCGTTCGGCGCCGTCGCCCTCCTGCGGCAGCAGGTCCGTCCCGACGCCCGGATCCACGGGATCATCACGCGCGGCGGCGAGAGCCCCAACATCATCCCGGCGCTCACCGCCGCCAACGTCTACGTCCGCGCCGCCGACCCGGCGTACCTGCGCGACCTCTACGACCGGGTCAAGGCCTGCTTCGAGGGGGCCGCCAGGGCGACCGGCTGCCGCGTGGCGTGGCGCGAGCACCCGGACAACGTCTACGAACCGGTCCGCGAGAACCGGCCCCTCGCCGACCTCTTCCTCCGGAACCTCCGCCGCCTCGGCCTCGCCGAGACGGGCGACGACGAGCCCGCCGGGTCGACCGACTTCGGGAACGTGAGCCAGCGCATTCCCGGTCTGCACGGCTACCTGGCCGTCTGCGACGCCGGGATCGACCTCCACACGACCGAGTTCGCGGCGGCCGCGGCGAGCGCCCGGGGGCGCGACGCGATGCTGGCCGGCGCGACGGCGCTCGCCATGACCGCCCTCGACCTCTGCCTCGACGAGGCCGCGCTCGCCGCCGTCCGGAACGCGCACGCGTGATGCGCCGTCGCTCCGATCTCGCCGCGAACAAGGGGTAGACGCGCTCCCCGGCGCGCCGTAGACTCTGGCCGACCGTTCCACCACGGAGACGAGAGCGAACGCGGATGCCAGGTCAGGATGCGAGGGACGACCTCGCGCAGCTTTACGACCCCGAGGCGCTGAGGCGCCTCGGCCACGCGCTGGTCGACCAGCTCGCCGACCGCCTCGCCGCCGCGCAGCGGGGCGAAGGGCCGGTCCTCCCCTGGCGCGC
>DASVDK010000071.1:0-8663 GCA_036381125.1 Thermodesulfobacteriota bacterium
CGTCGACGGCGGCAGCGCCGACGCCACGGTGGAGGTCGCGCGCCGCGCGGGCGCGACCGTGCTCGCCGCGCCGCGCGGGCGGGGCCGGCAGCTCGCCGCGGGCGCCGACGCCGCGACGGGCGACGTCCTGCTCTTCTGCCACGCCGACTGCCGGCTGCCGGCCGGCTGGGCGACGGCGGTGCGCGCCGCGCTCGCGGCCGGCCGCGACGTCGTCGGCGGCGCCTTCCGCCTCGGCATCGCGAGCCCGCGGCCGAGCCTGGCGATCGTCGCCGCCTCGGCGAACGTCCGCAGCCGGCTCACCGGGCACCCGTACGGCGATCAGGCGCTGTTCGTACGCGCCGAGGCGTACCGGGCCGTCGGCGGCTTCGCGCCGCTGCCGCTCATGGAGGACATCGACCTCTGCCGCCGCCTGTGGCGGGTCGGCCGCCTCGTGCAGCTCGACCTGGCGGTCCGGGTGTCGGCGCGGCGCTGGGAGCGCGAGGGGACGCTCTACGCGACGCTTCGCAACGCGGTCCTGGCGGGGCTCTTCTACCTCGGCGTCGATCCGGCGCGGCTCGCCCGCTGGTATCGTCCCGAGCCGGCGACGCCCGGGCGGGCCGTGCGCTGCCGTTTGCTACCCTGACCGCATGCGCCTCTTCCTGATCCGCCACGGCGAGACGCCGTGGAACCGCCGCCAGCGGTGCCAGGGCGTCACCGACGTGCCGCTGTCGGCGACGGGTCGGGCGCAGGCCGCGGGCCTCGCGGCGGCGCTCGCCGACGAGCCGCTCGTCGCCGTCTACTCGAGCCCGCTCGCGCGGGCCGCCGAGACGGCGCGCGCGGTCGCGGCGCCCCACGGCCTGCCGGTCGTCGGCCATCCGGGACTGCGGGAACTCGACCACGGCGCGTGCGAGGGGCTCACGCCGCGTGAGCTGGCCGAGCGCTTCGGCGACATCCTGGCCGCCTGGCGCCGCGCGCCGGCGGACGTGCTCCTGCCGGGCGGGGAGTCGATGCGGCAGGCGGCGCGGCGCGCGACGGCGGCGATCGAGGAGATCGCCGCGCGGCACGACGACCGGGACGCCGTCGCGGTCGTGACCCACAACCTCGTCATCCTCGCCCTGCTGTCGCGCGCCCTCGGCTGGCCGCTCGACCGGTTCCGGGAGCTCAGGCAGGACACGGCCGGCGTCTCGGTCCTGCACGTGACGCCGGCGGGAGAGGCGCGCGTCGAGACCGTGAACGAGACGGCCCATCTCGGCTACCTGGCGCGGTCGACGGCGCCGGCCGGCGGGGAGTCGCCGGGGCCGGCCCTCGCGGACCCGCCCCGTCTCTTCGCCGACCTCGACGCGCCGTTCAGCTACCTGGTCCTGCAGGGACTCGCCGCCCGGGGGGCGCCGAGGCTCGGCTGGCGCGGGCTCGTCGGCGCGCCGGCCTCGTCGCCGCGGGCGAGCCGGGCCGCGGCCCGGCTCGCCGCGCAGGTCGGCCTGCCGCTCGTCGATCCGCCGCCGGCCGGCGACCTGCGGCCGGCCCTGCGCCTGCTCGCCGACGCCGAGGCCCACGCCGGGCTCGGCGTCCGGCTCGGCGCGCGCCTGGCCGACCTGCGGTTCCGCCAGGGGCGCGACCTGGCCGATCGCCGCCTGCTCGTCGAGGCGGCCGCCGCGGCGGGGCTCCCGGCGGAGCGCGCCGACGCGGTCCTCGACCGGAGCACCCCGCTCGGCGCGGCCGCCGAGGCCCGCGTCGACGCCGATCAGGCGGAGGCCGCGGCGTGCCGGATCGCCGGCGTGCCGGCCGCCGTGGGAGGGGGGCGGGTGCGGATCGGCATGGCGCTGCTCGCGCTGTCGCGCCGGCTCGTCCGCCCGGTACGGGCCGTCGCCGCGCGCGGCGCGGCGCTGGCCGCCGCCGGGCTCGTCGGCATCGGCTGCGGCGGCCAGGGGCTCTTCGCCGGGCTCACGCCGACGCAGCCGGTCTCGGTGGTGTCGAGCGAGGCGCTCGCCGAGACGCCGGTCACCCGCGTGGCGGTCACCGACCTCGACGCGCGCGACGGACGGCCGGACGACGGCGCGTTCCTCGCCGCCGCCATCCGCGAGACGCTCCAGGGGAGGCCGGGGCTCTCGGTGGCCGCGGCCCAGGAGGTGGAAGAGGCGGCCGCCGCGACGGCATCGGACGTCGAGGGGGACGACCCGTGGCCGCCGGCGCGCGTCCGCCGGCTCGCCGACGCGCTCGGCGCCGACGCCGTGATCACCGGACGCATCGTCCGCTTCGTCGACCGGGTCGGATCGGCCGCCGCGGCGCGGGAGCCGGCGTCGGTGGAGCTGGTGATCGAGATGGTCCGGGGCGCCGACGGCGCGCTCCTGTGGCGGGGGACCTTCGACTACACGCAGCGGGCGCTCTCGGAGAACCTCGCCGACGTGGGGCTCTTCTTCCGCGGCGGCGCCAGGTGGCTCACGGCGCGGGAGCTGGCGCGTCTGGGGATCGAGTCGCTGCTGCAGGAGCTGCCGGTGCCCCGGGGGCCCGGCGCGCCGGCTCCGGCTACGGCTCCCGGGGGCGCTCGGTGATCATGCCGAGCTCGCGCACCCCGGCCGCCTTGATGGCGTCCATCACCTCGACCACCGCGCCGTACGGCACCCCCCTGTCCCCCCGAAAGTAGACGATCTCCGGGACCCGGCCGCCCCCCGCCGCCCTCAGGCGCACGGGGAGGTCGGCGAGGCGGATCTCGCGCTCGTCGAGCAGCAGCCGGCCGTCGCGCGTGAGGACCAGGCTCACCGCCGGCGCCTCCTTCACGTCGCCGGTGCGCGACTCGGGTAGCGCCACGTCCAGGCCGCGTGTGAGGAGCGGGGTCGCGACCATGAAGATGATCAGCAGGACGAGCACCACGTCGACGAGCGGCGTGACGTTCATCTCGACGAGGGGGTGACGGCCGCGGAAGCGCGCGATCGGCGACGCACCCCGCCCGCGCTCCTCGATCCCCTCGCCGCCGAAGGCCACCGGACGCCGCCTCGGCCGCCGCTAGCGCCCGCCGCCGAGCGGCGCCTGGGCCTGGGCGAGCGGCAGGCCGGTGGCGGCGCGGCTCGCGAGGTCGAGGACCTCGCCCGAGGCGGTCTCGAGCCTGAGCGCGAGGCCCCGCAGGCGGCCGACGAAGTAGTTGTAGGCGACGACCGCGGGGATGGCCACGAAGAGGCCGGCCGCGGTGGCGACGAGCGCCTCGGCGATGCCGGAGGACACCGTGGCGAGTCCGCCCGACCCGGTGACGCCGATCGCCCGGAACGCGCGCATGATCCCGATGACGGTGAAGAGGAGGCCGATGAACGGGCTGACCGAGCCGAGCGTGCCGAGGACGCCGAGCCGCGTCTCCAGCTCGTCGAGCGCGAGCGCCGCGGCCCGCTCCATGGCGCCGCGTGCGAGGGCGAGGCGATCGAACCAGGCCGCCCGGCCGTCGGTCGGGCCGCCGGCCAGCTCGGCCAGGCCGGCGCCGAGGACGCGGGCGGCCAGCCCGCTTCCCGAGGGCGGCAGGGCCGCCCGGGCCTCGGCCAGGCGCCCCTCGCGCAGATAGGCGCGCACGCGGGCGAGGTCGGCGTCGAAGCCACGCCGGGCGCGACGGAACGCGGCGGCCCGCTCGAGCATGACGGCGACCGATGCGACGGAGAGGAGGGCGAGGAGGACGAGGGCCGGCCCTCCGGCCTTCAGCAGCTCGGTGAGACTATCCGGCACGGGGGGCGACCCTGGAGCAGTCGGGCACTAGCTCTTGACGTCCTTCTTGTCGGCCGCGAGGTCGCCTTCCTTCTTGGCGTTGACCTCGATGGCATCGCGCCCCGACGTGGACTCCCTGAAGTTGCGGATGGCGCGACCGAGCCCCTGCCCGATCTCCGGCAGTCGCCCGGCGCCGAAGATGATCACGATGATCACGAGGATGATGAGCAGTTCCGGCATGCCCAGGCCGAACATGGCAAGCCTCCCTTGGCGCCTTGGGGACTCTGCATTCTCCCGCGCGGCCTCGCGCCTGTCAATGTGGCAGGCGGGGACAACATGCGGGAACTCCGCGCAATTCGGCAACCTGGCCGAGCCTCGCCGTGGAGGATACAATGCCGCGCATGACGACCATCTCAGCGATCAGGGCCCGGGAGATCCTCGACTCGCGCGGCAACCCCACCGTCGAGGCGGAGGTGGAGCTGGCGGACGGCCACGTCGGCCGCGCGGCCGTGCCCTCGGGGGCGTCGACCGGCGAGCACGAGGCGGTCGAGCTGCGCGACGGCGACCCGACGCGGTATCTCGGCAAGGGGGTGCGCCGCGCCGTGGCCCACGTCCGCGACGTGATCGCGCCGGCGCTCTCGGGGTTCGTCGTGCGCGAGCAGCGGGCGATCGACGCGAGGCTGCTCGAGCTCGACGGCACGCCCAACAAGTCGCGCCTCGGCGCCAACGCGCTCCTGGCCGTGTCGCTGGCGGCGGCCAGGGCGGGTGCGATCGCCTCGCGCCTGCCGCTCTGGCGGTACCTCGGCGGCGCCAACGCGCACCTGCTGCCGGTCCCGCTCATGAACATCCTCAACGGCGGCGCGCATGCCGACAACACGGTCGACGTCCAGGAGTTCATGATCGCGCCGGTGGGCGCCGCGTCGTTCGCCGAGGCGCTCAGGATGGGCGCCGAGGTCTTCCACCGGCTGCGCGCGGTGCTCAAGGCGCGCGGGCTGTCGACGACGGTGGGCGACGAGGGGGGCTTCGCGCCCAACCTCCGGTCGGACGTCGAGGCGATCGAGGCGCTCCTCGAGGCGGTCGAGAAGGCCGGGTACCGGCCGGGCGACCAGGTCGTCCTCGCCCTCGACGTGGCGGCGAGCGAGATCTACCGCGACGGACGCTACACGTTCAGGAAGAGCGGGGGAGGGAGCAAGGACGCGGAGGGGATGGTCCGCCTCTACGCCGACTGGGTGCGCCAGTACCCCATCCGCTCCATCGAGGACGGCCTCGCCGAGGACGACTGGGCCGGGTGGGCGCTCCTCACGCGCGAGCTGGGCGACCGGGTGCAGCTCGTGGGGGACGACCTGTTCGTCACCAACACCGCGCGCCTCGCCCGCGGCATCGCCGAGGGGGTCGGCAACTCGATCCTGGTGAAGGTCAACCAGATCGGCACCCTCACCGAGACGCTCGAGGCGATCGCCATGGCCACCGCGGCCGGCTTCACGTCGGTGATCTCCCACCGCTCGGGCGAGACCGAGGACACGACCATCGCCGACATCGCGGTCGCGACGAACGCCGGGCAGATCAAGACCGGCTCGGCCGCGCGGACCGATCGGGTCGCCAAGTACAACCAGCTCCTCCGCATCGAGGAGGCGCTCGGCAGCCAGGCCCGCTACCCGGGAGCGGCGGCCTTCAGGAGCGGCAGGGGCGCCTGACGATGATCCCGGCCGCGGACGTCTCGTTCCTCGTCGCGTTCGTTGCGGGCGTGCTCTCCTTCGTCTCACCCTGCGTCCTGCCGCTCGTGCCGTCGTACCTGTCGGTCGTGAGCGGCCTGTCGTTCGACCGGATGACCGACCCGCTCGACGCCGCCGCGCGCCGCCGGGTGCTCGTGCACGCGGCGCTCTTCATCGCCGGCTTCTCGCTGGTGTTCATCGTGCTCGGCCTCTCGGCGAGCGCGATCGGCCGGCTCCTCGGCAGTCAGCGGAGCTGGCTGCCGACGGTGAGCGGGGTGCTGATCATCCTCCTCGGCGTCTACATCCTCGCGACGCCGCTCCTGCCGGCGCTCGGCGCCGAGGCGCGGCTCGTCCACCTGCGCGCCAGGCCGGCCGGCTACCTCGGGTCGGTCCTCGTCGGCATGGCCTTCGCCGCCGCCTGGACGCCCTGCATCGGCCCGACCCTCGGCGCGATCCTCACCCTGGCGTCCACGCGCGAGCACGCCACGTCGGCCGCGGCCCTCCTCGTCGTGTACTCGCTCGGCCTCGGGGTGCCGCTCCTGGTCGCCGCGGCGGCGTTCAACCGCTTCCTCGCCCTGTTCGGCGCCGTGAAGCGGTACATGCCCGCCGTCACCGTCGCGAGCGGCCTCCTCCTGGTGGCGGTCGGCGTGATGACGCTCACGGGCTACCTCACGCGACTCAACCTCTACCTGCTGCGCCTCTTCCCCTTCCTGATCCTCAACTGAGCGAGGCGGGGCTCGGGCGGCTTTCGCGCGGTGGGCGGGCTGACCGCTCGCTTGACAGCCCCGAGAGGGACGGCCATGATGCCGCGCATGGGGCCGGAGGGCTACCGCTACTCGGCGCACCACCTCTGGGTGAGCCGCATCGGGCGAATCGCCCGCGTCGGCATCACCGACTTCGCCCAGCGCGAGCTGGGGGAGGTGCTCTTCGTCGAGCTGCCCGAGGTGGACGACGAGCTCGAGCGCAACGAGACGTTCGGCGAGATCGAGTCCGGCCGGACGACGAGCGAGCTGGTCATGCCGGTCAGCGGGACGGTGGTCGCCGTGAACGAGGACCTCGACGAGGCGCCGGGCGCCGTCAACGAGGACCCGTACGGTCGCGGTTGGCTCGTCGAGGTCGAGCTGGCCGACCCGTCCGAGCTCGAGGAGCTGCTGGACGCCGATGCGTACGCCCGGCTGGTGGACGCGGAGGCGGACCCGGACGACGCCTCCGCCCGCCCACAAGGGGAGAACGGCAACGCCGACGACCGCTAGGCGCCCGGTCGGGGTCGCCCTCGCCACGCTGCTGGTCGCATCCGCGTCGGCCCCCGCCTTCGCCGGGCCGGCGTCGGGGGGCGATCCCGCGCGCGGACGGGCCCTCTTCACCTCTCGCAACTGCAACCTCTGTCACAAGATCGGCGGCCGCGGCGGCAATCTCGCCCCGGCGCTCGACCGGGTCGGACGGCGGCTGTCGGCCGACCGGATGTTCCGCATCCTGCGCGACCCGCGCTCGCTGAACCCGGAGGGGCACATGCCCAACCCGAACCTCTCCGAGGACGAGGCGCGCCACCTGGCGGCCTACCTGGCCACGCTCCGCTAGGGGCCGTGCTGCGCCTGCTCGTCGCCGCCGCGCTGCTCGCCGGGGCGACCCTCGGCGTGGCCGCCGAGCGGGGCGGCGACGTCCGCTACGACGCCGGCCCGGGGCCGGCGGTCTTCCGCCACTCGACGCACGACACGCCCGAGATGCGCTGCTCGACCTGCCACACGCGCCTCTTCCCGTTCCGGCAGGTCGGCGGCTTCGACCACGCCGACATGCGGGCGGGACGGGCCTGCGGCGCCTGCCACGACGGCGTGCAGGCGTTCGGCACCGAGGTGGAGGCCTCGTGCGGGCGCTGCCACGCGCGGTAGCGGAAGCCCTTTTTCTCTGGTCTTGCCTCCGGCTCGCTGATACACTTCGGCGCCCCGTACGGAGGTGAGCCGCATGAGCGGGAAGAGCCGCCTCTCGATCCGTGCCGTGCTCGCCGGCCTCGTGCTGGTCGGGATGGGCGTGGCCACCGTCTTCGGGGACCGGGGGCTCGTCCGGATGCTCGCGCTCGAGCGCGACCTCGCGGCGATCCAGGCGGCCACCGACCGCCTCGCCGAGGAGAACCGCCGGCTCGCCGCCGCGATCGCCCGGCTGCGCGACGACCCGCGGGCGCTCGAGGCGGCCGCCCGCCGCGACCTCGGCCTCGTCGCGCCCGACGAGATCGTCTTCGAGTTCCCGGAGTAGCGCGCGTGGCGCCGGCGATCGTCGTCGCGGCGCTCGCCCTGGCCGCGGCCGGCCTCGGGGCGGCCCGCGCGGCCTGGCCCGCCGCGGCCGCGGCCTGGCCGCTCGTCTACCTTGCCGTCGCCGTCGCGGCGCTCCGCGCGTCGCCGGCCGCCGCCCTCCTCGTGGTCCTGGGCGGGGTCGCGGGGGAGGCCGTGCTGGCCTGGCCGCTCGCTCCCGGCGCCGTCGGCCGGGCCGCGCTCGACGCCCTCGTCGGCGCCGGCTTCGCGATCGGCCTTCCGGCGCTGGTCCGCCGGGACGCACGCCCCGCGGCGCCGGCGTCGGCGCCGGCCGACCCGCCCGCGGTCGACGCGCCGCCGGTCGACCACCAGGGGGAGGCCGACCAGGCGCTTCGCCGGATCCTCGCCGAGGTGCTCGCCGCCCAGGGGGCCGACGGCGCCGTCTTCCTCGCCGAGGACCCCGACAGCGGTCGCATCGTGGTGCGCTGTGCGGCACCCGACGGGGCGCCGGTCGACCTCGCCGGCCGTTACGACCGCGACGAGGAGGCCGTCTTCCGCTGGCTCTGGGAGCGCCGCCGCCTCCTCAGCATTCCGGAGATCGTGCCGGGGTTCCGGCGCGTGCCGTTCCTCCTGCCCGGGGCGCCGGTGCAGGCGTTCCTCGGCGTCCCGGTCCTGCGGGGCGCCGACGTGCTCGGCGCGCTCTGCGTCTTCTCGCGCACGCCCGGGGCCTTCGGCCACGAGCAGGAGCGGCTGCTCGGCTTCGCCGCGCGGGAGATCGCGGAGTCGGTCGGCCAGGCGCGCCGGCTCGTCGTCACCTCCCGCCAGGCCCGCGACTTCGAGCGGCTCTTCCTCGCCATGCAGCGTCTCACCGCCACGCTCGACCTCGGCCCGCTCCTCGAGCAGATCCTCGAGGCGGCCGAGACGATCGCGCCGTACGACGACGCGGTGGTGCTCCTCGGCGAGGAGGAGGGCGCGTCGGTCCGCGTCGCGGCAGCCGGCCCGGGCGGCGCCGGGCGCCGCGCCGGCGGCCGGCGGGGACCGGCGAAGG
>DASVDK010000072.1:0-5951 GCA_036381125.1 Thermodesulfobacteriota bacterium
CACTTCGGCACCGTCAATGCGATCTACGAGGAGGCGCTCGGCGGCGCCAGGCCGGCGCGGTCGACCGTGCAGGTGGCGGCCTTGCCGCGCGGCGCCGAGGTCGAGATCGAGGTCGTCGCGGTCGCGTGAACCCGTCTTCCCTCATTTCCAGGAGTCAGCAACCAATGGCCGAGGCCTTCAAGAACCTCGTCGGCGGCAAGTGGGTGGGCGCCGCCTCGGGCAAGACCTTCGAGGACCGCAACCCGGCGGACCGCAACGACCTCATCGGGACCTTCCCGCGCTCCGACGCGAAGGACATCGCGGCGGCGGTGGCGAGCGCGAAGGCGACCTTCGAGACCTGGCGCAAGGTGCCGGCGCCCCGCCGCGGCGAGATCCTCTTCCGCGCCGCCGAGATCATGGTGAAGCGGAAGGAGGAGCTCGCGCGCCTCATGGTCCGCGAGATGGGGAAGGTCATCAAGGAGGCGCGGGGGGACGTCCAGGAAGGGATCGACATGACCTACTACATGGCGGGCGAGGGGCGCCGCCAGTTCGGTCAGCAGGTCCCCGCCGAGTTGCCCGACAAGTTCGCGGTGGCGGTGCGCGAGCCGGTCGGCGTCATCGCGGCCATCACCCCCTGGAACTTCCCCTTCGCCATCCCGACCTGGAAGCTCATGCCGGCCCTCGTCACCGGCAACACGGTGGTCTTCAAGCCGGCCGAGGACACGCCGCTCATGGCGGTGAGGCTGGTCGAGATTCTCATGGAGGCGGGACTGCCGGACGGCGTGGTCAACATCGTCCACGGCTTCGGCGAGGAGGCCGGCGCGCCGCTCGTCGAGCACCCGGACGTCGACCTCGTCACCTTCACCGGCTCCACCGAGGTCGGCCGCCTCGTCTCGATCGCCTGCGCGAAGAACGGCAAGAAGTGCTCGCTCGAGATGGGGGGCAAGAACCCCATCATCGTCATGGACGACGCGAACCTCGACCTCGCCATCGACGGGTCGGTCTGGAGCGCCTTCGGCACGAGCGGCCAGCGCTGCACCGCCGCCTCGCGCCTCATCGTGCACGAGGCCGTCGCGAAGCGGTTCGCCGAGCGCATGGCGGAGCGTGCGGCGTCGCTCAGGCTCGGCCCGGGCCTCGAGGAGACGACCGACGTCGGGCCGGTCATCAACGAGGACCAGCTCCGGCGGATCCACTCCTACACGGAGATCGGGAAGAAGGAGGGGGCCGAGCTGCTCGTCGGCGGCGACATCGCGAAGGACGGCGCGCTCGCCGGCGGGTACTTCTACAAGCCGACGGTCTTCTCGGGCGTCAAGCCGACCATGCGGATCGCCCAGGAGGAGATCTTCGGGCCGACGACGGCCGTCGTGCCGGTCCGGTCGCTCGAGGAGGCGGTGCACGTCGCCAACGACGTGAAGTACGGCCTCTCGGCCGCCATCTTCACCTCGGACATCAACAAGGCGTTCCGGGCGATGCGCGACCTGCGGACCGGTCTCGTCTACATCAACGCCGGCACCATCGGCGCCGAGATCCAGCTCCCCTTCGGCGGCACCAAGGGCACCGGCAACGGCCACCGCGAGGCCGGCACCGCCGCCCTCGACGTCGTCACCGAGTGGAAGAGCGTCTACATCGACTACTCGGGGAAGCTCCAGAAGGCGCAGATCGACGTGTAGCCGCGGCCGGCTCGCGGCGTCGGACGTTCGGTCCGCGCGACCGGGGCCGGCCGCCTCGCGCGTGCGTCGCGACCGACGATCGCGACGGCGCGCGGGGCCTTGCGCGCCGGCCTACGAGGTGTCGGCCTGTACGGGAGGCTTCCGCTCGAGCGGCGCCCCGCGCACCCTGCCGGTCCGCTCCACGACCCGGTACGGGTGCGTCTTGCCGTGCTCGTGCGCGTACCACGCCGCCCCCGCCAGCGTCGCCGACGTCAGGACGAACATCCACCGGTAGCCGACGAGGTCGGCCGCGGCCCCGTAGGCGATCACGAGCAGGTTCGCCCCCATCGAGAAGCCGAGGCTGAAGATGCCGAGCGACTTGCCCCGGTGCTCGGCCCGCGCCTGGTCCATGACGAGCGCCGAGAGGACCGGCCAGAGGACCCCGTGGGCGAAGCCGAAGAGGATCCCGGCCACGATGAACGTCGCGGCGCCCGCGCCGGTGGCCAGGATCGCGACGGCCACGGCGCCCATCACGAGGAACGGGGCCACGAGGCGGTGGCGGTCCGGGGCGTCGACCAGGCGGCCGCCCAGGACGCGCGACAGGACGACGGTGGAGGTGTAGGCGAGGAAGAAGGTCGTGAAGAGCACGCCCGACGCCTGCGCGTAGGCCGGCACGAACGTGACCAGCACGCCGAACCCGACCCCCTGGAGCACGGCGACCGCGGTCGGCTCCCGCAAGGCCCAGGCGTGCTCGCGCCGGAACGGCTTGAGGGCCAGCGAGCCGGTCGGCCGCTTCGCCTCCACCGTCTTGAAGGACATGATCGCCGCCCCGAGGGCGAGCAGGGAGCCCATGAGGAAGACGAGGCGGTAGGAGCCGGTCGCCTCGACCAGCGCCTCGGCGATGGGGGGGCCGATGGCGACGGCCGTGTTGCCGGCAAGGCCGTAGAGCCCCACGCCCTTGCCGCGCCGCTCGGGCGGCAAGAGGTCGGCGAGCATCGTGAGCGACGCGTTCGAGTAGAGGGAGAAGCCGATCCCCTGGATGATCCGGGCGACGAACATCCAGATCGAGAGGTAGGGGACGGCGATGAAGACAGCCGACCCGATCAGGGCGCAGAGCCCTCCCGCGATCATGAACGGACGTCGGCCCACCCGGTCGACCAGCAAGGCGACCGCCGGGATGGCGACCATGGCCGAGATACCGGCCCCGCCCATGATGGCGGCCACCTGGGAGTCGTTGCCGCCGAGCGTCTTGATGTAGACGCTGAGGATCAGGAAGAGCGCCCAGGTGACCTGGATGAAGAAGTTACCCACCATGGCCATGAGGAAGGTCCTCTGGCCCTGGGCATCGAGATGGAGCGTGGTCAGCGGCCTCCGTTCTGACGTTTCGCTCGGGCCTGCTCGCCCAGCTCGCGTGATCGCTTCGTCGCCGCCTCCACGGCGTTGATGAGCGTCGTGCGCAGGCCGCCCTGCTCGAGCGTGTGGAGCCCGGCGATGGCGGTGCCGCCGGGGGAGGTCACCTTGTCCTTGAGCGCCCCCGGGTGCTCGCCGGTCTCGATGAGGAGCTTGGCCGCCCCGAGCACCGTCTGCGCCGCCAGCGCGAGCGAGACGTCGCGCGACAGGCCGACGCGCACACCCGCGTCGGCGAGCGCGTCGATGATGACGAAGATGTAGGCCGGCCCGCTCCCCGAGAGGCCGGTGATCGCGTCCATGAGCCCCTCGTCGTCGAGCACGACGGTCGTCCCGACCGAGTCGAAGATCGCCTTGGCCATGGCGAGATCGCTCTCGGTCGCGTGGGCGCCCGCCACCAGGGCCGTGGCCCCCGCCTGGACGAGCGCGGGAGTGTTCGGCATCACGCGGACGACGCGCGAGCGCTGGTGCAGGTACGTCTCGATCGACTCGATCGGGACGCCGGCCGCCACCGAGACGATCAGCTTGTCGGCCGTCACGACCCCGGCGACCTCCTCGAGCACCTTCGGCAGGATCTGCGGCTTCACCGCCAGGACGACGATGTCAGCGCCGGTCACCACCTGCCGGTTGTCGCTGCAGGCCGCGATGCCGTAGACCTGGCGGATGTGCGCGACGCGCTCCTCCGTGTGGTCCGAGGCGAGGAGTTGCGTCCTCGCCAGGCCCGCGGCGATGAGGCCCTTGATGAGCGCCTCGGCCATGTTGCCGGCGCCGACGAAGCCGATGGTCTTGTTGCCGAGCATGGGGAGATCCTCGACGGAAAGTGGGCCTGAGCCTACCCCCGGCCTCGGGGAGCGTCAAGGAAGCCGTGAGAAGGAGGCGAGCCTCGTGACCGCCCTCGGCCGGGAGGCCTGGGAGGCCCTGTCGGCCGGCCTCGGCCGGATGGTCGCCGCGGCGGAGACCGCCGGGGCGCGACGCGGGGCCGACTCGCACCGGTAACCCCTGCCCCTCACCGACGGGCCGCGCGCGGTAGCGGCCGTCATCCGAAGGCAATAAATATATGCATACGCGTCAAATGGCCTCGCGCTCGGTCGCGCCGGCGACCCCGCTCCTCGGCGCCTGGCTCCTCGTCGACTCGGCCGGGGTCCTCCCCCGCGGGGGTCAGGTCTCAACGCTTTCCACGGGGTCAGGTCTCAACGTTTTCCATGGGGTCAGGTCTCAACGTTTTCCATGGGGTCAGGCCTCAACGTTTTCCGGCGCCGTCGGTCAGGAAAATGGAAAGACCTGACCCCCAGGAAAATGGAAAGACCTGACCCCCAGGAAAATGGAAAGACCTGACCCCCGGATGCTCTAGATCAGGAACCCGTCCCGGAGGGGGTCGTCGGGATCGACGACGAGCGTGCTGATGGCGACGAGGTGCGCGCGGCCGGCCACCTCCGGGACGACGGCGCGCACGCCGTTCAGTGAGACCTCGCGGAGCAGGCGGCCGCGGAAACGGGTGCCGACGACGCTCTCGTGGACGAACGGCTCGCCGAGCGCCAGCAGGCCCTTCGCGTGGAGGTCGGCCATGCGGGCGCTCGTGCCGGTGCCGCAGGGGGAGCGGTCGACGGCCCGGGGGGCCACGATGACGACGTTGCGGCGGTGGGCGCCGGCGCCGGCGGCCGGGCCGGTCCACTGGATGTAGAGCAGCTCGGGGAAGCCGGGCCGTTCGGGGTGCTCGAGCGGGATGGTCGCCTCCATCAGCAGCCGGATCCGCTCCCCCGCGTCGACGAGCCGCGGGCAGGCCTCGGGCGTGAGCGGAAGGTCGAGCTGGGCGGCCTCGACGATCGCGTAGAAGTGCCCCCCGTACGCCAGGTCGACCGTTACCGGCGGGAGCCCCTCGGCCTCCACGACGAGCCCGCGCCGGTAGGCGAATGCCGGCACGTTCTCGAAGGCCACCTCCACCACCCGCCGCGCCTCGACCCTGGCACGCGCCGTCACGAGGCCGGCGGCCGTGTCGAGCGTCACCTCGGCCACGCCGTCCGAGACCGGCACGCGGCCGGTCTCGACGAGCCAGGTGGCGAGCGCGATGGTGCCGTGCCCGCACATGTAGACGGGGCCGAGCGGCTCGAGGAAGACGATCCCGGCGTCGGCCCCGTTCACGGTCGGCTCGGTGACGATGGCGCCGCACATGGCGCCGTGCCCGCGCGGCTCGAGGAGGACCTGCCTCCGGAGCGCGTCCATGTGGTCCCGCACGTGGACCGTCTTCTCCATCATGGTCGCCCCGGGGATCGGCCCGACGCCGCCGACGACGATCCGGAAGGGCTCGCCGGCGGTGTGGTAGTCGAAGCAGGAGAGGGTGCGGCTCACCGTGATCACGGCCGGGACCTCCTCTAGAGCAGCGCCTCCTCGGCGACGGGCGCCCCCTCGGCGAAGCGAGCGGGACGGAAGGGCGCCATGTCGAGCGTGGTCGAGCGCCCGAGCCGGACGGTCTCGGCGATTGCCAGGCCGACGGCCGGCGCCAGCATGACCCCATGCCCGGAGAGGCCGGCCGCCAGGAGGAAGCCGGGCCGGTCGGGGTGCTCGCCGAGAAGCGCGGCATGGTCGGGCGAGTCGTCCTGCAGGCCGGCCCATCCCCGCAGCAGCCGGCCGCGCGCCACCGGCGGCAGGCGGCCCGAGAGCGACGGCAGGACCGCGGTCTTGAAGCGGGCGGCGTCGTACGGGAAGGGGCCCCCGCCGAGGTCGGCCGGGTCGGGGAGGCCGGCGCCGCGCCCCTCGCCGACCCGGACCCGTCCCTCGCCGTCGGGCCGGAAGTGGATGCCGGACGGGTCGACGGTGAAGGGCCAGTCGTCGCCCATCGGGCTAGCCGGCTCGACCACGTAGACCTGGCGGCGCAGCGGCGTCACCGGCACGTCGACGCCGGCGAGGCGGCCGACGCGG
>DASVDK010000073.1:0-14920 GCA_036381125.1 Thermodesulfobacteriota bacterium
AGGTCGATCTCGAGGCCGCCCGACCGGTACCGGCGCGGCGCGGCCGGTCCCCCCGCGGCGCGGCGCAGGAGCGCCCGGATGCGGGCGAGCAGCTCGCGCGGGTTGAAGGGCTTGGCCAGGTAGTCGTCGGCGCCGAGCTCGAGGCCGACGACCTTGTCGACGTCGTCGCCGCGGGCCGTCAGCATCAGGACCGGCACGGCCGCGGTCTCGGGCGTCGCCCGGATGCGACGGCAGATCTCGAACCCGTCCAGCCCCGGAAGCATCACGTCGAGGACGACGGCGTCGACCCGCTCCCGCCGGAGCACGTCGAGGCCGCGCCGGCCGTCGCCGGCGATCGTCACGTCCATCTCGTGCCGGCCGAGGTACTCGGCCACCAGGTCGGCAAGCCGCCGGTCGTCCTCGATGAGGAGCACGGCTGCGCGGGGAACCATCTCTCCCAGCCTAACGCATCTCGCGCGGGGTCAGGTCTTTCCATTTTCCATGGGGTCAGGCCTTTCCATTTTCCAGGGGGTCAGCCCTTTCCATTTTCCCGGCCGACGGCGATGGAAAACGTTGAGACCTGACCCCATGGAAAACGTTGAGACCTGACCCCATGGAAAACGTTGAGACCTGACCCCCGATGGAAGCTGGATGGCGGCTAGTGGTGCCGGGCGCGGAGGTTGCGGACGTGGTCGGCGAGGACCCTGCGCTGCTCGGGCGTCAGGACGTCGTGGACCTCCAGGAGCGCCTGGTGCATGGCCTCGGCGATCTCGCGGCGGCGGGCCTCGGCCTCCTGGTGGAGCGCGGCCACCTGCTGCTCGTCCACCTGGTCGGCCTCGAAGAGCGCCAGGGCCCTTTCGAGGTGATCCTGCCGGGCGCCCCGCTGGGCCTCCACCGCGGCGAAGACCCGGTCGCGCGCCGCGTGGATCCGCTGGCGCTGCTCGTCGGTGACGTTCGCCTCGTCGAGCAGAGACGAGACGACGCGCTTCATCATCCCGTCGCGCCAGCCGTGGCCCCAGTGGCCGGCGGCGACGGCGGTCCATCCGGCGACGAGGCCGACGGTCAGAAGCGCGCCGAGGCCGATCATCGTACGTCGTGTCATGTGCGACCCTCCTGTTCGAACCGGGCGGGCGTGGTCCCCCGCCTCTCGTCCCACAGGGTGGGGCACAGCCGTTTCGTCGATGCGACGGACGTGTAAAGCCGTGTAAACGCGGATCGCACCCGCGACCCTCCTGCAGGGTGGCGGAGTGGACACTTGTATACACGGATACTTGTATCTTGACTGCCGCGTGACCGACGCGTATCCTGCCCGGCAGGCTGTCAATCACCGTTCTGTTCCCGGTCGGATCCGAGAAGGCAGGATGGCCAGCACCCGACTCGAGCCACTCGCAGGCACGGCTCCGGCGTACGCGCCGCTGCGCATCAGCGTCATGGAGGCCATCCGGGAGGCGATACTCGACGGGCGCATCGCCCCCGGCGAACCGCTGATCGAGAGTCATCTCGCCGAGCAGCTCGGCGTGAGCCGTACGCCGGTCCGGGAAGGGCTGCGCGCCCTCGAGCGAGAGGGGCTCATCACCGCGCTGCCGGGGCGTCGGCTCATCGTCGCCAAGCCGACCGAGCGGGAGATCCAGCACCTCTACGACATCCGGCTCGCCCTCGAGAGCCTCGCGGTCCGGAGGGCCGCCGGGCGCGTCGTGGCCGCCGACGCCGCCGCCCTGCGGGCCATGGTGGCCGACATGCGCGAGGCTCTGGCCGCCTCCGACGTAGCCCGCCTCGAGCTGGCCGGCCGCCGGTTCCACGAGGGGCTCCTGCGCCTGTCGGGCAACGAGATCCTCGAGTCGATGCTCGGCAGCGTGGCGGCTCGCACGCACTACCTGCGCCGGCTCGGCCTCGCCTCGGGCGAGGCCGTCGCGGCGCGCACCACGGACGAGCACGCGGCGCTTTGCGAGGCGGTGATCGCGGGCGACGCCGAGGAAGCAGAGGCGCTGATCGAGCGGCACATCGAGTTCGGTCGGGAGACGGCGCTCCGGGAGCTGGGCGGGGAAGCGACGCCCATGACGGTCAAGGAGGATCGGGATGCGACGTAAGCAGCAGGAGAACCGGGCCACGGGGAGGAGCGGGGCGACACGGCGCGAGGCGCTCCGCGGGGCCGGTCTCGCCCTGGCGGGGCTGGCCGCGGGGGCGCCGGGGCGCGCGTTCGGGGCACCGGCGGTGGGGCGCAAGGTCAAGCTGGTCTACTGGTCGCCGCTCGACCACAGCCAGCCGAACCCGCGCTCGAGGGCCGAGAAGCGGATGGTCGACATGTTCCGGGAGCGGCACCCGGACATCGAGGTCGAGGTGCAGGCGGTCCCGTGGCAGCAGATGGACTCCCGCGTCATCCAGGCGGCCGCCGCCGGCCGGGCGCCGGACGTCGCGCAGCTGTCGACGTACGGCCTGCCGCTGCACATTCCCGCGCGGTCGCTCCAGCCGCTCGACGGGTGGGTCGGCAAGCGGTGGACGAAGGCCGATTGGGACGACTTCGTGCTGCCGGTCTCCAACACCACCTACAATGGCAAACTCATGGGGGTCTACTGGAACTCGCTCCTCTGCTCCGCGCTCTGGTACCGGACCGACCTCCTCGAGGAGCGGGGACTCGGCGTGCCCCAGAGCTGGGACGAGCTGGGCAAGACGGCCGCCGCGCTGCAGACGGATCGGAGGGTCGGCTACATCATCGGCCTCAGCAAGGACGGCAACGCCATCGGCCTGACGAACTGGCTGATCCCCGCCTTCTGGGGCGCCGGGACCGAGGTCCTGCACGAGGACGGCCGGGCCGCGTTCGACAACGAGAAGGGGGCGCGGGCGCTGGAGTGGCTGTCGGACATGGTCTACAGGTACAAGGCCGCGCCGCCCTCCATCGTGTCGACGACGCGCGACCAGATGATCGACGCCTTCGCCGCCGGCACGGCCGCCTTCACCCACCTCTCGAGCAACGTCGTGGCCACCGCCCGCAAGGGGCAGTTCGGCAAGTTCCTCGGCATCGCGCCGTCGCCCGGCCCGGACCGCGGCAAGCCGCTGCCGGCGCTGGTGACGGGGAAGTTCCTCGTCATGAGCAAGGACTGCAAGGAGCAGGAGGCGGCGGGCCTGTTCATCGAGCACATGCTCTCGCCCGAGGCCCAGCTCGTGAACGCGAAGCTCGCCGGCGAGCCGCCCTCGCGCAAGTCGGTCCTCAAGGACCCCTGGTTCCAGACGCCCGAGGCGGCCGACATGCGCATCCAGCTCGAGTACATGGCCGACCACCCGCACCCGTGGAAGTACCACTCGAAGAACAACTTCCTCGGCGACCTCTTCGCAGGCGGCGCTCAGGACATGATCCAGAACCGCCGGCCGGCCAGGGAGATCCTCACCGAGATCGCGAAGCGGTGGAACGCCGAGATCGAGCTGTAGCGCCGGCGAAGCCCGGAGCCGGTGCTGCCCTCCTGGGGCAGTACCGGCTCCCGGTCCTGTTCCTCGGGCCGGCGGTCCTCCTCGTGCTCCTCGTGAACTTCGTGCCGCTCGGCTACGCGCTGGTCTACAGCGTGTACCGGACGGAGTTCGTCCGGCGCGTGTCCTTCCTGGGGCTCCGGTACTACCTGCGGTTCCTGACGGACCCGGAAGGGCTCAACAACGTCCTGCGGACGTTCCAGTACGTCTTCGGCTCGCTGGCCCTGGCGCTCCCCCTGGGCCTGCTCATCGCGCTGCTCATCCACCGGGTGGAGAAGGGCAAGACGTTCTTCCGGACGCTCATCATCCTGCCCTGGATCGTGTCGCAGATCATCACTGCGCTCACCTGGAGCTGGCTCGTGAACCCGCAGTTCGGGCCGGTGACGTACTTCGTCCGCGAAGGGTTCGGCGGGGCGTTCAACGCCCTCGGCACGCCGACGGGCGCCATGGCGACGCTCGTCCTCGCCAACGTCTGGCACTCGTTCCCGTACCCGATGCTCCTGATCCTCGCCGCGCTCCAGACGGTGCCGCGCGAGGCCATCGAGGCGGCGCTCGTCGAGGGGGCGTCGCGGTGGACGCGCCTCTTCCGGATCCGACTGCCGCTCATCCGGAACACCATCCTCATCGCCACCGTCATGATGACGATCCACTACTTCAACATGGTGACGCTGCCGCTCGTCCTCACCGGAGGGGGCCCGGCCGGCGCCACGGAGGTCATGGCCATCCGCGTCTACCGCGAGGCGTTCCAGCTCTTCCACGTCGGGTACGCGTCGGCCATCGCGGTCTACATGTTCCTCTTCAACATCCTCTTCAGCGTCATCTACGTCCGGATCCTGCGGGGGGAGGGGCACGCGTGACGCGGGCGCCGCGCAAGACGGCCGTCCGCGCCGACGACGTCGCGACGTACGTGATCCTCGCGGCGACGGTCGTCTTCTGTCTCGTGCCGGTCCTCTGGGCGCTCGTCACGTCGCTCAAGGTCGAGTCCGGCGTGGTCGCCTATCCGCCGCGCTGGTGGCCCGATCCGGTCACCCTCGAGAGTTACCGGCTCGTCTTCCAGTCGAACATGCCCCGGTACTACCTGAACAGCTTCGTCGTGGCGGTGCTGACGCTCGCCGCGACGCTCGCCGCCGGCAGCCTCGGCGGGTACGCGGCGGCGCGCTTCGACTTCCGGGGCAAGAAGCTCGTCCTCTTCCTGCTCCTGATGACGATCATGATCCCGGGCATCGTCGTCCTCGTGCCGCTCTACCTGATGGCCAACCAGGTGGGGCTCCAGGACACCTACCTCGGGCTCGTGCTCGTGTACGCCGGCTGGCAGGTGCCGACCGCCATCTGGCTCATGCGCGGGTTCTTCGAGTCGATCCCACGGGACCTCGAGGAGGCCGCGCTCATCGACGGCTGCACGCCGTTCCAGGCGTTCGTGCGGGTGATCCTCCCCCTCACGCGCCCGGGGCTGGCCGCGGCGTCGATGGTCGTCTTCATCTGGGTCTGGAACGAGTTCATCATCGCACTCACCTTGACCAGCTCGGACCAGATGCGGCTCGTCCCGGTGGGGCTGTACCTCTACGTCAGCTCCTTCGGGGTCGAGTGGGGGCCGCTCATGGCGGCCGTCTGCGTGGCGCTCCTGCCGGTCATCGGGCTGTTCGTCGTGCTGCAGCGGCAGTTCGTCGAGGGGCTCACCTCCGGCGGGACGAAGGGGTAGACCGATGACCATGCCGCTCACATCGGCGCGGATCGAGACCGCGGGGCCGCTCGAGGCGATGGAGGTCTTCCTCGAGCGGGGATGGACGGACGGGCTGCCGGTGGTGCCGCCGACGCCCGATCGGATCGAGGCGGCGCTCGCGGCCGCCGGCGTCGAGCCCGGCGCGGTGCTCGGGACGATCCCGGAGCGCCGGCGCACCGTGACCGCCGAGAAGGTCGCGGTCAACGCGGTCATGGCCGGCTGCCGGCCCGAGTACCTGCCGGTCGTCCTCGCCGCGGTCCGGGCGATGCTCGACCCGGCGTTCGGCCTTCACGGGCCGGCCGCGAGCACCGCCGGCGTGGCGCCGCTCGTGATCGTCAACGGCCCGTACGGGCGGGCGATCGGCGTCAACGCCGGGCGCAACGTCTTCGGCCCCGGCCACCGCGCCAACGCCACCATCGGCCGGGCGGTCCGGCTCGTGCTCCACAACGTCTGCGGCGGCGTCTTCGACCGGGGCACCCTTGGCCACCCGGGCCGCTACACCTACTGCATCGGGGAGATCGAGGACGGCCGGTTCGACCCGCTCCACGTGGAGCGCGGCTTCGGCCGCGACGAGAGCGTCGTGACGGTCATGGCGGCCGAGGCGCCGAACCAGGTGTCGAACCACGTGTCGACGACGCCCGAGGGGATCCTCGCGACGATCGCCGACCGGATGCGTGCGCTCGGGAGCGCGAACGTCGGCGGCCGGCAGGAGATGCTCGTCGTCCTCTGCCCGGAGCACGCGGCGACCGTCGCGGCGGCCGGCTGGACGAAGCGGCAGGTGCGCGAGCACCTCTGGCGCACGGCGGTCCGGACCCGGGGGGAGCTCAAGGCGGGCGGCGTGCTGCCGCCCGACGCGCCGGGCGACGACGCCGAGGTGGTGCACGCGACGCCGGCGCCGGAGGACCTCCTGGTCGTCGTGGCGGGCGGGGAGGCGGGGCGCTTCTCGGCCGTCCTGCCCGGCTGGGCGCGCAAGTCGGACTGCCGGGCGGTGTCGGTGCGCATCGCCGTCCCGGAACGCTGAGGAGGGCAACATGGAGCGATTCGTCGTCCTCGATCCCACGGTGGAGGCCGACCCGCTGCCGGCGTCGGGGCCGGCGCCCCGTCCGCGAGCGCTCGCGGGGCGGAGGGTCGGGCTCCTCGACAACACCAAGCGGAACGCCGACGCGGCGCTCGACCTCGTCGCGGAGTTCCTCGTCGAGAAGGAGCCGTCGATCACCGTCGTGCGACTGCGAAAGCCGACGTCCGCCAGGCCGCTGCCCCCCGAGATGGTGGAGGAGGCCAGGCGCCGCTGCGACGTCGTGATCGCGGGCGTAGGCGACTGAGGGTCCTGCAGCGCGAGCAGTCTGCTCGACGGGATCCTTCTCGAACGGGCCGGCGTGCCGGCGGCCGTCATCTGCACCGAGCCCTTCCGGCAGTCGGCCGTCGAGATGGCGGCCGCGCAGGGCGTGCCGGACTACCCGTTCGTCCTCATGGCGCACCCGATCGGCGCCGCCACGCGGGAGGAACTCCGGGAACGGGTCCGGGCAGTGCTTCCGGAGGTGGTTGGCCTCCTCGTCGCCCACACCAAGGAGTGACCAGACGATGACTCAGCGAGGGGTTCGAACGATCACCGAGCCGGCGCGCGAGCTGCCGGTACTGCTCGAGACGGACGTTGTCGTGGCGGGGGGCGGCACCACCGGTCCCGTGGCCGCCATCGCGGCCGCGCGCCTCGGCGTACGCACGGTCCTGGTCGAGCGGTTCGGCTCGCTCGGGGGGATCGTCACGCTCGGGCTCAACAGCAAGCCGTCGGGGCCGCTCACCGGCGGCCTGCCGCGGGAGATCTGGAACGTCGCCAGACAGCACGGCGCGGCGGGGGAAGACTACACGGCGGTCCTCAAGAAGGGCTCGGTCAAGCTCACGTCCCCCTCGGACCCCGAGATGATGAAGATCCTCCTCGCGCGGATGTGCGCCGACGCCGGCGTGGAGATCCTCTTCGAGTGCGTCGCCGCCGCGCCGATCATGGACGGCCAGACCGTGAAGGGGGTCATCATCGAGGGCAAGGGCGGCCGGCAGGCGATCCTCTCGAAGGTCGTCATCGACTGCTCGGCCGACGCCGACCTCGCGGCCCAGGCGGGGGCGCCCTTCGTCGTCGGGGACGGGCACGACGTCATGCAGCCGGTGACGATGTACTTCAAGATGGGCAACGTGGACCTGGAGCGCCTCGCGGAGTGGTCGCGGGCGCACCCGGAGCACGTCACCGACCGCTTCATCTCCGAGACCGATACGGCCTACGGCCTCTGGCTCACCGGCTTCACGACGCTCCTCAAGGCGTTCCAGGCGCGGACGGGCATCACGCTGCAGCGCGAGAACATCACGCTCAAGACCGCCAACGGCGAGCTGTACGTGAACGCGACCCGCGTCATCGGCGCATCGGGCCTCTCGCCGATCGACATCAGCCGGTCGATCATGGAGTGCTACCGCCAGATCGAGGCGTACGCCCGGTTCCTCAAGGAGGACGTCCCGGGCTTCGAGCACGCGTACGTGAGCGGCATCTCGCCGATCCTCGGCGTCCGCGAGACCCGGCACATCGTGGGCGAGTACACGCTCACCGAGAAGGACATCGTGAGCCGGACGCGCTTCGACGACTCGATCGCGGTCGACGCCGCGATGCTCGACGTCCACGACCCCAAGGGCTCCGACGTGCGCCTCGGCGACCAGCTGTCCTACGAGATCCCCTATCGCTGCCTCGTGCCGCAGAAGGTGGAGCAGATCCTCGTCGCCGGCCGCTCGATCTCGGCCGACCACGCCGCGCACGCCCGGACCCGGAACATCCCGGCGTGCATGGCGACCGGGCAGGCGGCCGGGGTCGCCGCGGGGATCGCCATCAAGGAGGAGACCTCGGTCAGGCGGGTTCCCGTGCCCAGGGTGCAGCAGGCGCTGCGCGGGCTCGGGATGCCGATCAAGGTCGAGGAGTACACCGAGGTCGTCTAGCGGCGCTCGCCGCCTCCGCCGGCGCGGCGTGCGCCGCGCCGGCGCCCACCGGAGTCGCCTCCCGGCGATCAGACGTTCGGCATGACCGCCGGGACGGCGGCCGGCCGCTTGCCGCAGGCGCGGCACGCGCCGGAACCCGAGCGAGGCGAAGGAACGGGGACACGGCGCTCGACGCGGACGTGCCGACCGCCATGGGGCGCGACTGCATGAAGCCGATGGAGGCCATCGTGGCGGCGACGCGCGAGTCGGCGAAGCCCATGCGTCCGGCGCGACGACCTCGGCCTGGCGCCACGAGCCGGAGAGCGGCTACTCCCCGCCTGCAGCCGCCTTCACCGCCCCGGCGGCCTCCTGCGTGGTCCTCGCCGCCTCCTCGCGCGTGGCCGGCATCGCGCTGGTGAGCGCCCGCAGGCGGGCGACGCCGCCGCCGGCGGCGAGCCCGCCGATGCCGGCAAGCGCCGCCCCCACGACGGCCGCGGCCCCCCACCGGGGCATCCTGCGCGCCAGCGCCTCCGTGGCCGCCTGCGCGAGCGCCATGAGCGCGACCTGGGCGAGCAGGCCGCCGGCGAGCACGCCGCCGACGCCCGGCACCGCCCGGCGGGCCGTGTCCGCCGCCTCCTCGCGAGCCAACGCGACCCGCCGCTCCAGCAGCGTCCGGACGTCATCGTACAGCTTCGCCAACAGTTCACCGACGGGCGGCTCCCCTTTCGCCCGGCTCGTTTCCGTCGTCATCCACGCCTCCTCGCGCGCCGTGGCGTGCAGGGGCGGGGCCCACCGCGGGTGAGCCGCGCGAACGGGGAGTCCTCACCCCGCCCCGGCGTTCACCTTGCTCGCCTCTCCGCCGCCGAGCATCGGCCGGATCGACACCCCAACCGAGGAGGATACGAGATGGCGGACGACGCGGCGAAGACGCAGAACACCGAGCGCAGCGGGCAGGGGACGCAGGCGGCCGAAGGCGGTCAGGGGGCCGGACAGCTCGCACCCCGCGGGGGCGGGCGCCTGGCCACCGGCATGCCGAGCCTGCTCGCACCCTGGCCGATCGGCACCGGGGTCCGGCGGCTCTTCGAGGACTTCGATCGGCTCTTCGAGGACATGCAGCGGAGCTTCTTCGGCCGGCCGCTCCTCGGGCAGTCGCTGCTCGAGGAGTGGACCGCTGCGCCGACGATGGGCGCGATGGGCGCTTTCGGATGGACGCCGCGCATCGAGATGCGCGATACCGGCCGGGAGGTGGTCCTGGCCGCCGAGCTACCCGGCGTCGATCCGAAGGACGTCTCGGTCGAGTGCACGGAAGACGGCCTGACGATCCGCGGCGAGTCGCGTGCCGAGGAGACCTCGGAGGAGGGCGGGATCTACCGGAGCGAGCGGCGCTACGGGAGCTTCTACCGCCACATTCCACTGCCGCCCGAACTCGACCTCGACAAGGCCCAGGCGCAGTTCCAGAACGGCCTGCTCAAGATCCGCCTGCCGAAGACCGAGGCGGCGCAACAGCGGATCCGCCGCATCCCCATTCAGGCGGAGGCGGGGGCCGGCCAGACGTCACCCCCTGGCCAGGGCGGTCAGACGGGGGGCCGAGGCGGACGGGCCGCGTAGCGATCGGACCGACCGGCCGGTGGGCGCCGCGGCTCGCACGGCGCCCCCTCGCCGGCTCGGCCGGCAAGCCTCGAGCCGGCTGTCCAGGCGGCGACCAGCGCCGCCTCGGCCGCAGCGTCGAGCAGGTAGACCGGCGAGATCCGTCCTCGGGCCGCGTGGACCACGTCGATGGCCGCGAGGCCCGCGGCGCTTGCCGCCCCGAGGAACGCCACCTCCGGCCGCTCGGCGCCTCGCCGGCCGGCCAGGAGGAGCGTCCCGCCGATCGCCCCCACGAGGACGCCGACCGTCTGCACCAGCCACCAATCGGTCTTCGGTCCCGTGACCGCCTCGAACGTCCGGCGGCTCACGAGCGGCCACAGGCCGGTTGCCGCGTAATAGACACCCTGCCAGGTGGCAAGACTTGCCATAGTGGATCAGACTGCGAAGGGTGGGCCGGGCCCCGGTACCGGCGGCGCGGCCGGGGGCGCCTCGCGCCAGGGGGAGCGGCAGGGCCGGCCGCAGAGGCCGCCGTCACGCCGAGCGGGCATGCCCCATGCGTCGAACGGACGAGACGGTTACGGGAGGGTCCATGGTCACCATCGGGATCTCGGGCTCGTACGGCGGGCTCAACCTCGGGGACGAGGCGATCCTGGCCTGCGCCATCGAGTCGCTCCGCCGGGAGATCCCCGACACCAAGATCGTCGTCTTCTCGAGGAACGCCAGGCACACCGAGGCCAACCACGCCGCCGACCGCGTCGTGCCGGTCCGGGAGATGACCCGCGCCGAGGTGGCCGCCGAGCTACGCCGGCTCGACCTGTTCCTCCTCGGCGGCGGCGGCATCCTCTACGACCGCGAGGCGCAGACGTACCTGCGCGAGCTGCAGGTCGCCCAGGAGCTCGACGTCCCGACCTGGACCTTCGCCATCAGCGCCGGGCCGCTCGAGACGCCCGAGGCGCGGCGAAGCGTGGCGGCGGCGCTGACCAAGGCCGACGGCATCACGGTGCGCGAGGGGCTGGCCAAGCGCCTCCTCGAGGAGATCGGCGTGAAGCCGGAGATCCAGGTCACGGCCGACCCGGCGCTCCTCCTGACGCCGGAGCCGTTCACGGACGAGATGCTGGAGAAGGAGGGGATCCACAGCGAGCGGCACCTCGTCGGCGTCTCGGTGCGCGAGCCGGGGCCGGCGGCGCCCGATCTCGGCCAGCTCCGGTACCACGCCCTCATCGCGAACGCCGCGGACTTCATCGCCGACCGGCTCGACGCCGACCTGCTCTTCGTGCCGATGGAGCGGGGGGACATCCGGCACTCCCACGCCGTCATCGCCGAGATGGCCAACCCCGAGCGGGCATTCGTCCTCAGGGGCGACTACGGGCCGCGGCAGATCCTGGGGCTCATGGCGCACCTCGACATGGCGGTGGGGATGCGGCTGCACTTCCTCATGTTCGCGGCGCTGGCGCGGATCCCCTTCGTGGCGCTCCCGTACGCCGGCAAGGTGGCCGGCTTCCTCCAGGACCTCGGGCTGCCGGCCCGCGTCCTCCAGGAGCAGCACGCGGGACCGCTCCTCGCCCTGATCGATCGATCGTGGGACCACCGCGCGAGCCTGCGCGAAGCGCTCGACCAGAACATGCCCAAACTCCAGGAGCGGGCGCGCGAGACGGCCAGGACCATCGCCCAGTTCCTCCAGACGCTGGCGGACGAGGAGTCCGGAGCGGTCGCGCCTGCGACGGTGGGGTAGCGCGATGCCGCCGCTGCCGCCCCCGCGGGAGGCGCGGCGCATCGCCCTGCCGCCCCGCGACGCGCTCCTCGCCGCCGAGACCGACGTCCTCGTGGTCGGCGGCGGGCCCGCCGGGCTCGGCGCCGCGATCGCCGCCTCGGAGGCGGGCGCGCGTGTCGTCATGGCCGAGCGCTACGGCTTCCTCGGCGGCAACGCCACCGCCGCCCTCGTCATGCCGCTCACCTCGTTTCACGCGCACCGGTCGATCCGCCCCCAGGAGGGGAGCGTGAGCCTGCTGCCCACCGACCAGGGCCCCGGCGAGCCGGTCGTCTCGGGCGTGCTCCGGCGGCTCGTCGAGCGCCTGGCGGCCGAGGGCGGGGCCGATCGGCCGGCCGAGGCGACCGGCTTCGCCGTCCCCTTCGACCCCGAGGTCTTCAAGCTGGTCGCCATGGACCTCGTGGACGAGGCGCGGGTGCAGGTGCTCCTGCACGCCTTCGCCACCGACGTGGTCGGCCCTCCCGGACGTCCCGAGGGGGTCGTCTTCGCCACCAAGTCGGGGCCGGTGGTCGTCAGGGCCCGCGTCACGGTCGATTGCACCGGCGACGGCGACATCGCCGCCCTCGCGGGAGCGGACTTCGAGATCGGCAGAGACCTCGACGGGCTCGTGCAGCCGATGACCCTCTACTTCCGCATGGCCGAGTTCGAGCGGTCGGCGTTCGCCGCCTACGTGAAAGCGCACCCGGGCGAGTGGCGCAGCGTGCACGGCCTGCGCGACCTGATCGACCGGGCGACGGCCGCCGGCGACCTCGACCTGCCGCGCGAGGACGTGCTCTTCTTCGCGACGCCGCACCCCCGAGAGGTCGCGGTGAACTGCACCCGCGTGACGGGGCTCGTCGGCACGAGCGTCTTCGACCTCACGCGGGCCGAGTGGGCCGCGCGCGGGCAGATGCGGCAGGTCCTGGCATTCCTCCGGAAGTACGTGCCGGGGTTCGAGCGGGCGTACAACATCCAGAGCGGGGCGCAGGTCGGCGTGCGCGAGACCCGTCGCGTCACCGGCGAGTACCGCCTGACCGCCGACGACATCCTCTCGGCGCGGAAGTTCGACGACGTGATCGCCCGCGGGGCCTACCCGGTGGACATCCACAATCCACTGGGGCCCGGGACCCTTCTGGAGCGCGTGCCGGCCGGCGACGCGTACGACATCCCGCTGCGCTGCCTCCTGCCCCAGCGGGTCGACGGGATCCTCGTGGCCGGCCGCTGCATTTCCGGGACGCACGAGGCGCACTCGTCCTATCGCGTGATGCCGATCTCCATGGCGACCGGCCAGGCGGCCGGGGTCGCGGCGGCGCTGGCGGTGAGGGCGAACGTGCGGCCGCGCGACCTGCCGGCGCGGGTCGTCCAGCGAGAGCTGGTCAGGCAGGGGGCCGACGTGAGGGGCGTCACGGGGGAGGAGAGCCCCCGGGACGCGGCTCGCCCCGGGGGCCGGAGGTAACGGGTCACCGGACGGCGGGTTTCGCCTCCGCGGTCCGGGTGGTGGTGTCGGCGCCCTTCTCGACCTCGGCGGTGGAGGCTTCGGCGGGCTTCGGCGCGGGCAGCGTCGTCGACGGCTGCACGGAGACCGTGGGCGCGGTCTCCTTGCTGGCGACCGTGTGCCCGTCGTAGCAGTCGGCCGCGGCGCGCCCCGCGGCCGCCAGGGTCGAGGCAGCCGCCAGGGCCGCCGCGACGACGAGGATTCTCTGGGTCATCGGGACCTCCTCGGGTTGTGTGGAGCCGGCCGCTTCAGGCCGACGCCTTGTCGTACTGCTCCCGGTACTTCGCGTTCAGCGTCTCGATGCCGTCGATGTGCTTGATGGTACTCCAACAGGCCCGCGCTCTGCCACGCATTGCGTAGTAGAGCGTCTCCATGATCTCGTCCTCTGTGGCCCCGGCGTGCTTCGCACCTGCGAAGCGACCCGGCACTCAGGACGTGCAACCGGCGGCCGCCATGGCGGCCAGCGCCACGAGGGCCAACGTCTTGGGGTCGAGCGCCCCTTCCCGGTAGTAGATGCCGGCGAACTCCTTCATCCCGCCCATCGTCACCTCCGTGTGCTGGATCGGGTGCGCCCATTGTAGCCGGCGGCGCGCGTGACGAGCCGGGGCGCGCCGTCACGGATTCGTGACGCGCTGCGGTGTGAAGCGCCGCACGGACGGGCCGATTCCCCACGCGCGGCGCGGCGTTCGAGCGCCAGCGCGGCGGAGCGGGCGGTGGTACGGATGGTGCGACCCGGCCGGCCGTGCTCACGCCAAGGCCCGCGCGCCGCCGCTCCGATCTCCGCACACGCCTCACGCAGCTCACCCTGGCCGGCATGGTCGACGCGCCGTTCGGCGCCCTCACGGGAGGGACGTTCGCGACGCTGCTCGCGCTCGCCCTCGGGGCGAGCCCCATGGCCGTCGGCCTCCTGGCGGCGCTCCCGTCGCTCGGCGCCTTCGTTCCGCTGGTCGCCGCGCCCTGGCTCCACCGCATACCGGCCCGGCGCACCGCACTCGTCGGCCTCGGCCTCGGGAGGGTTGCGTGGCTCGCGCCGCTGGCGCTCCTGGCGGCGCCGCCCGACTGGCCGCGGCCCTGGCTGTTCCTCGCCTCGGCCACGCTCGCGGCGTTCGCCAGCGCGGCGGGAGGCCTCGGCTGGCTCGCCTGGGTGGGCGACCTGGTCCCGGCGCGCCTCAGGGGCCGGTACTTCGGGCGTCGCGGGGTCGCGACCGGCGTCGCGGCCGTCGTCGCCGGTGCGGTGGCCGGGCCGCTGCTCGACGCACGCGTCGCCGCCTACCTGCCGGGAGGCGAGCGCGGGGGCTTCGCCCTCCTCATCCTCCTCGCGGTCGGCTTCGGCCTGGCCGGCGTGGCGGGCCTCGCGCGAGTCGAGGGGCCGGCGTCCGCGGCGCCACGAGAGGCCCCCAGCCTCCGCGGGGCGATCCGAACGGCCGCCCGCGGCAGCCTCGGGCGCTACGTCGCCTTCACGCTCGTCTGGCACCTGACGCTCAACGTGGGCGGCCCGTTCATCCCGGTGTTCCTCGTCGAGGACCTCCGCTACTCGCCGACGGCGGTGGCGCTGCTCGCCGCCGTGACGACCGCCGCGACGCTGCTGACGGCGCAGGCCTGGGGCCGCGTGGCCGACTCCGGGGGCAACCTGCGGGTGATGCGGCTGACGGGCCTCGCCGCGGCCACGTTGCCGGCCTGGTGGATCGCCATCGGCCAGGCGCCCTTCGTCGGTTTCGCCGCGGCCGCGCACGTCGCCTCGGGGGTCGCCTGGAGCGGGTTCAACCTGGCGGCCGCCAACCTGAGCCTCGCGCTGGCGCCGGCCGAGGCGCGGGCGCTCGCGCTCGCGGTCCTCGGCGCCGCGACCGGCCTCGGCGCGGCGGCGGGGCCGGTCATCGGCGGCCTGCTCCTCGACCTGCTCGGCCGCCACCCGGAGCTGTCGTTCGGCCTCGGGGCGTACGGCGCCGTCTTCGCCCTCTCGACCGCCGGTCGCACGGCGGCCTTC
>DASVDK010000074.1:0-2061 GCA_036381125.1 Thermodesulfobacteriota bacterium
CGAGGCGCGCACGGCCGAGGCCGAGCGCCGCCTCGCCGCCGCCCAGGCCGAGCTGGCCCAGGTCGAGGCCGACCTCGCCTCGAAGCGCAGCGCCCTCAAGGTGCTCGACGCCGAGATCGCGGGCAAGCAGGGCACGTCCGCGCGCCTCGGGCAGGTGTGCGCCGAGTTGGAGGCGAAGGCCGCGGCCTCGGCCACGACGCTCGACACGGCGCTCGCGAACCACGCCGAGCAGATTGACGCCGCGAAGGCCGCCCTGGCGCGGGCGACGGCCGAGGCCGACCGCGCGTGGGCTCGGGCCGAGGCCCTGAAGGCCGAGGCCGACCGGCTCGAGGTCCACGTGGCCGACCTCAAGGCCGAGCGGGCGAAGCTGGCCCAGGCGGTGGCGGCGTGAGGCGCCTGCTCCTGATCCTGGCCGTCGTGCTCGCCGCCACGCCCGCCTCTGCCGAGCCGACGCCCGTGAACCGCTTCGTCGAGTGGGACTACAGCGGCAAGGCCGACGGCTTCTACCTCTACCTCGCCCCCGAGACGGAGAGCCCGCGCGTCTACTCGGATGCGCGCCGGGTGCAGATCGCCGATCCGGCCGCCCGCTCGGTCGTGCTCGTGGACGTGTACGCGCAGGCGACCGAGGGCGTCTGCGTGAAGATGACGGCCTACCGGGGCACGTGGGAGAGCGGGTTCTCGAACGAGGCGTGCGGGTTCTTCGGGCTCGGCGCCCCCGCCAACTTGCGGATTCGGTAGCGATGGCCGGCTCGTTCAGCGACTTCCTGGAAAACGAACTCCTCGACCATGTCTTCGGGGCCGCGGCCTATACCGCGCCGGCCACGCTGTACATCGCCCTCTTCACGGCGGCGCCGACCGATGCCGGGGGCGGGACGGAGGTCTCGACCGGCGTCTGGACCAACTACGCCCGCGTGGCCGTCACGAACAACGCGACGAACTTTCCGGCCGCCTCGGGTGGGGCCAAGAGCAACGGGACCCTCATCGACTTCGGGACGGCGGCGATCAGCGGGGCCGCGCCCACGGTGGTGGCGATCGGCGTCTACGACGCGGCAGTCGCCGGCAACCTGCTCGCGTGGTGTGATGCCGCCGCGAGTAAGACCATCAACAACGGGGACCCCGTGACGATCCCGAACGGGGACCTCGACCTCACGCTGACCTAGCCGTGGCCTTCGTCCAGGCGTGGACCGACTCGACCCTCGGCCCGACCGTCAACGTGACGGTCTCGGTCTCGGCCGGCGACGTGCTGGTCGCGTGGCTCGTCGAGGACACGAACCCCGCGGGTGACAGCGTGAACCCATCGAACTGGCCGACGGGGTTCACCCACGTCCACGCCATCGACACGTTCGCCGATGGGCAGGTGCTGGCGGTCGGGATCAAGGTCGCGGACGGCTCCGAAGGGCTCCTGACCTTCGGCTTCCCGAGCGGGAACGACTGCATCGGCGGCGTGGCCGCGTTCTCGGGCCGCGATACGACGACCCCGCAAGACGTGGCGGCCGTCGAGGCGAGCGTGGACACGGCGCAGAACTCGCCGTGGACGGTCGACGCGTCGATCACGCCCGTCACCGATGGGTGCGACCTCGTCGCCATCATGGGCTCGGACATCACGTCGTCCCAGGACGTGGTCCACAGCTTCTCGGGCGGCGGCCTCACGTGGACCGTCGCGGCCGATCAGTGGTCGGGCGATTTCGAAAACGTCGCCGTGGGCTACGCGGTGCAGCCCGCGGCCGGGGCCATCACGGTCACCGGCACCGGCACGCGCAGCGGCGCGACGGCCGGCCGGGCGATGATCCTCCTCGCGCTCCGGCCGGCCGCGGGCGGCGGCGGGACGCCCCAGACGTTGGCCGGCACGATCGCGGGTGTCTCCGGCGTCTCCGGTGCCCTTCGGGTCGCCAAGCCCCTGGGGGGCACCGTGGCCGGCGCCTCGACTGTCTCGGCCGGCCTCCAGGTGGCCAAGCGGCTCGGGGGCGCCGTGGCCGGGGCGTCAAGCCTCGCCGCCGCCCTGCGCGTGGCCAAGCCGCTCGCCGGCACCGTGGCCGGCGCCTCGGCCCTCACGGCCGCGCT
>DASVDK010000075.1:0-7845 GCA_036381125.1 Thermodesulfobacteriota bacterium
GACCGGCGACGACGAGTCGGGCATCGCCCTCGCGTCGCTCGAGGCGGCCGAGCGGGGCCTCGCCGCGGCGCTCCTCGCGCTCGCCGCGACCCCGGCCCGGCCGATCGAGATCGACGTCGACCGCGCGCTGGCGTGGTACGAGGGGCAGGCCGGGGTCACTCTCGCGCCGGAGCAGCGCGACGCGATCGGTCGCGCCGCGACCGAGAAGCTCCTGGTCGTCACCGGGGGGCCCGGCACCGGCAAGACGACGCTCGTGAACGGCCTCATCCGGATCCTCGAGAGGAAGGGGCGCCGGATCCTGCTGGCGGCGCCGACCGGCCGGGCGGCGAGGCGGCTCGCCGAGGCGACGGGGCGGGAGGCGAGGACGCTCCACCGCCTCCTCGAGTTCGACCCGCGGGCGCGCGGCTTCGGCCGAGACCGCCACCGGCCGCTCGAGGCCGACCTCGTCATCGTCGACGAGGCCTCCATGCTCGACGTCGTCCTGGCGTACGCCCTCGTCCGGGCGCTGCCGGCCGCCTGCCAGCTCGTCCTCGTGGGCGACGTCGACCAGCTCCCCTCCGTGGGCCCCGGCAGCGTCCTGGCCGACGTGATCGACTCGGGCCGCGCCGCGGTCGTCCGCCTGCGGCACGTCTTCCGCCAGGCCGAGGCGAGCCTCATCGTCGTCAACGCGCACCGGGTGAACCGCGGGGAGATGCCCGAGCTCGGCCGGCGCGGCGCCGGGACCGACTTCTACTTCGTGGAGGCGGAGGAGCCCGAGGCGGTGCTCGACGCGCTCAGACGGCTCGTCGCCGAGCGGATCCCGCGGCGCTTCGGCCTCGACCCGGTGGACGACGTGCAGGTTCTCGCGCCGATGCACCGGGGCCTCCTCGGCGCGGCCGCGCTCAACGCCGAGCTGCAGGCGCTGCTCAACCCCTCGGGGGCCGCGGTCGTCCGCGGCGGCCGGCTCCTCCGCGTGGGCGACAAGGTCATGCAGCTGCGCAACAACTACGACCTCGCCGTCTACAACGGCGACATCGGCCGGATCGTCGCGGTCGACGAGGTGGAGCGGACGGCAGCCGTCCGGTTCGACGGCCGCGTCGTACGCTACGAGGGGACCGACCTCGACGAGCTGGTCCTCGCCTACGCCTGCTCGGTCCACAAGGCGCAGGGGAGCGAGTACCCCTGCGTGGTGGTTCCGGTCCACACGCAGCACTACGTCATGCTCCGGCGCAACCTCCTCTACACGGCGATCACGCGCGGCCGGCGCCTCGTGGTGCTGGTCGGCAGCCGGCGCGCGCTCGCGATCGCGGTCAGGAACCGACGGGTGGCGCCGCGCTTCACGCGGCTCGCCGCGTGGCTGGCCGAGGGTGGGGAGGGGAGACCCGATCGGCCCGGGGGGCCGCTCAGCTTCCGCTGATCGACAGCAGCGTGCGGAGGAGGCTCGTCCGGATCAGCTCGCGCGCGGCCTGGGCGTCGCGCCTGGCGAGCGCCTCGACGATCGCCACGTTGTCGCGGAGCGCCGCTTCTCGCACCGCGCTGACCGGGAGCGGGTGACCACCCGGCCGGTCCCAGCCGGATCGGCGGCGCGACGCCACGATGCGCCTGAACATGTCCTCGACGAACCGGTTCCGCGAGGCCCGCGCGATGGCGAGGTGCAGGGCGTACTTGGCTTCCTTGAACTCGTACCACGTCCGGGCGGCCTTGAGCGCCTCGAGATGGCTGGTCAGGGCGAGGAGGTCCTCGTCGCTGGCGCGCTCGACCACGAGTTCGGCGAGGCCAGGCTCGAAGAGCAGCCGCGCTTCGAGGATCTCCGTCAGGCTGTAGGCGGCGCCGTCGTGCGGCCGGCCCGCCGACGCGCCGGCCGCCTCGGCCACGAACGTGCCGCGGCCGACGTGCCGCACGACGAGGCCCTCCTGCACCAGCCGGGTCATCGTCTTTCGAACCGTGTTGCGCGCGGCTCGAAACCGGGCGGCCAGCGCCCGCTCCGTCGGCAGGCGAGACCCCGGCTGCATGTGACCATCGATGATCTGGCCCCTCAGGCTCTGGTAGATGGCCTGGCTGAAGGCATCGGACTGCGCGCGCGGACCGGCCACTCTGGCGGAGCGGGACGATGCCGACATGTGTCAACCTTTCGGTTCGAGCCTTGCCCGGCGGTTGCCGCCCGTCTGTTTCTAGCCTGAAGGTACACATGCGTCAACCGGACCCGGATCGGGACGAACGTGGACGACGAGGCGCGTCGACGCGGCGCGGCAGTCGATCCGCGGGCCGCGTCGGCGCCGTCTTCCGCGTCGAGCGGCCTGCCGGAACGCACCGGGGTCCGACTCGGCCCTTGAAGAGTTGGATCGGATTTGGTTGGATATGGCTCACTCAGGAACCTCGTTTGAGCGCACGCGTGCGCGCTCGGCGTCCCGCGGGGGAGGCGTCACGTGTCCGGCACCAGGAACGGTCGAGGGCGCACCGGCGGCCAACTGCTCGTCGACTGCCTGCGCGTGCAGGGCGTCGACATCGCGTTCTGCGTCCCGGGCGAGAGTTACCTGCCGGTCATCGACGCGCTCTACGACGTCCGCGACGCGCTCCGACTCGTCGTCTGCCGGCAGGAGGGGGGCGCGGCCATCATGGCCGAGGCCCACGGCAAGCTGACCGGCCGCCCCGGCGTCTGCTTCGTGACGCGCGGCCCGGGCGCGACCAACGCCTCGACCGGCATCCACACCGCGTTCCAGGACTCGACGCCGCTCGTGCTGTTCGTCGGGCAGGTGTCGCGCGACGTTCGCGACCGCGAAGGCTTTCAGGAAGTCGACTTCCGCGCCATGTTCGCTCCGCTGGCGAAGTGGTCCGCGGAGGTCCCCGACGCCCGCCGCATACCGGAGTACGTCCACCGCGCCTTTCAGACCGCGCTCGCCGGCCGTCCCGGCCCGGTCGTCCTGGCCTTGCCGGAGGACGTGCTCTCGGACGTCGTCGAGGAGCGGCTCGACCTGGGGCTTCCCGCTCGGCCGCTGGCCGCCGCGCCGAGCGCCACGGAGGTGGAGGGCATCGCCGACCTCGTCCGCCGGGCGTCGAGACCGCTGGTCATCGTCGGCGGCGGCGGGTGGTCGCAGGCGGCGGCCGGTCGGCTCGCGGCGTTCGCCGAGGCCTGGGACCTGCCGGTGGCCGTGTCGCTCAGGTGCCAGGACTACGTCGACAACGCGCACCCGAGCTACGTCGGCCACCTCGGCATCGGGGCCGAGCCGAGCCTCGTCGCCCGCGTCAAGGAGGCCGACTGCCTCCTGGTGCTCGGGGCGCGCCTCGGTGAGATGACGACGGCCGGGTACACGATCCTCAGGCCCCCTCGGCCCGGCGCGGTGCTCGTCCACGTCCATCCCGACCCGGAAGAGCTGGGGCGGGTCTACCAGGCGGACCTGCCGGTCAACGCGAGCCCGGCGCTCGTCGCCGCGGCGCTGGCCGACCTCACGCCCGCTCCGGAGCGGCCGTGGGCGGCCTGGGCGCGCGCGGCGCGGACGGAGTACGAGGCGAGCCTCGCCCCGCTGCCGCAGCCGGGCGGGGTCGACCTCGGCCAGGTCATGGCGACGCTCCGCCGGAGGCTGCCCGAGGACACGGTCGTCTGCTCGGGCGCCGGCAACTACACCGGCTGGGTGCACCGCACCTGGGTGTTCCGCCGGTGGCGTTCGCAGCTTGCCCCCACGTCGGGAGCCATGGGGTACGGCGTTCCGGCGGCCGTCGCGGCCAGCCTCGTCCATCCCGGGCGCACCGTGCTGTCGGTGAACGGCGACGGCTGCTTCCTGATGCACGGGCAGGAACTCGCGACCGCGGCCCAGTACGGCGCGAGGATCCTCTTCCTCGTCGTCAACAACGGCATGTACGGCACGATCCGCATGCACCAGGAACGGAAGTATCCGGGTCGGGTCCACGGGACGGCGCTCGCCAATCCCGATTTCGTCGCGCTCGCCCGGGCGTTCGGCCTGTCCGGCGAGCGGGTCGAGAAAACGGAGCAGTTCGAGCCGGCCCTCGACCGGGCCCTGGCCGCGCCGACGAGCGCCCTCGTCGAGCTCGTCGTCGATCCGGAGGCGATCTCGGTGCGCACCACGCTGTCGCGGCTTCGCGAGCAGGCGCTCGCTCGGCAGCATGCGGGCACGCAGGCGTCCGGCTGAGCCCCTGGACGCGCCGTGCGGGGCGCGTGCGAACAGGTGACACATGGACGAAGACGTGCAGGCGAACCGCGGGACGCACGCTGACGCGGCGTTCCCCGAGACGACGCCGAGGGCCTCCGGGACGGACCGCGCCGGCCGCCTCGCCTTCCGGCTGGTCGCGTCGGGTTTCGTGCTCCTCGGCCTGTGGGTGTGCTGGTACGCTCGGGGCCTGACCTATTACACGCCGGTCGGCCCGGGGCCGGGCTTCTTCCCGCTGTGGCTCGGACTCCTCCTGACCGTCCTCTCGTGCGCCGTCCTGGTGAGGAGCCGGCGGCCGGGCCGCCTCGCGCTCCCGGACCGCTTCCTGCCGGAGCGCCGGACCGGGGGCCGGATGGCCGTCACGGTCGGCATGATCGCGGTCTTCGCGCTGGGCGTGGAGCGTGCCGGCTTCGTGCCGACCATGTTCGTCGTGCTGCTGGTCCTTCTCAGGTCGAACGGGTGCCGGCTGTTCCCGACGGCGACGGTCATCGCCCTCGCGGCGACGCTCGTGGTCGGCTACAGCTTCACGCACTGGCTCAACGTCTACCTGCCTCCCGTGCCGTTCGGCCTCCTCGGCGCCGTCGGGCTCTAGGGGGCCGCGGGTGGAGGTGCTGCACGACTTCATCGTCGGGTTCGGGTCCGCGCTGGCGCCCGCGAACCTGCTCTACGCCCTCGTCGGATGCCTGGTCGGTACGCTCGTCGGCGTCCTGCCCGGGATCGGCTCCGCCGGCGGCATGGCGATCCTGCTGCCCCTCACGATGAACCTGCCTCCCGCCGGCGCGATCATCATGCTTGCCGCGATCTTCTACGGCAGCTACTACGGCGGCACGATCTCCACGGTGCTGATGAGCGTGCCCGGCGAGGTGGCCTCCGTCGTGACCATCCTCGACGGGCACGCCATGGCGAAGCAGGGCCGAGGGGGAGTCGCGCTGAGCATCGCCGCTCTCGGCTCGTTCGTCGGCGGCACGGCGGCGGTCCTCGCGCTCGTCCTCATCGCGCCGCTCCTGACGGAGGTCGCGCTGGAGTTCGGCCCGGCGGAGTTCTTCGCGCTCCTCGTGATCGGGCTGGCCACGCTGTCGCTGCTCGCGGGCGACTCCCTGCTGCGGGCGCTCGCCATGGCGGTGTTCGGCCTCCTGCTCGGAACGGTCGGCACCGACCCGACGATGGGCACGCCGCGCTTCGACTTCGGCCTGACGCCCCTCCTGGGCGGCCTCGACTTCGTGCCGGTCGTGATGGGCCTCTTCGGCCTCAGCGAGATCCTCCTCGCCGAGGAGAGCCCGGCCGTGCGCGTCGAGGCGCCGAGGCTCCGGACGCTCTATCCGAGCCGCGCCGACCTGAAGGCCTCGGGCGGCGCCATCGTGCGCGGAACGCTCCTGGGCTTCCTCCTCGGCCTCATCCCCGGCACCACCCAGGCGCTCGCGTCGTTCATCGCCTACGGGGTGGAGAAGGGGTGCGCGCGGCGGCCGGAGGAGTTCGGCAAGGGGGCCATCGCCGGCGTCGCGGGGCCGGAGACGGCCAACAACGCGCACGCCAACGCAGCCCTCATCCCGCTCTTCACGCTCGGCATTCCGGGCTCGCCCAGCATCGCGATCCTGCTCGGCGCGTTCGTCCTGAACGGCCTCGCGCCCGGGCCGCTGCTCTTCTCGGAGCGACCCGAGATCGTCTGGCCCATCATCGCGAGCATGATCGTCGGCAACTTCATGCTGCTGCTCCTCAACGTGCCGCTCGTCGGCATGTGGGTGCGGATCCTCCAGATCCCGGCGAGCGTCCTGCGGCCGCTCATCGTCATGTTCATCTGCCTCGGGACCTACCTGGTCTCCAACAGCGTGTTCGACGTCTGGGTCATGGTGCTCTTCGGCCTCCTCGGCACGCTTCTGCGGAAGCTCGATTTCCCGCTCGCGCCGATCGCCCTGACGCTCATCATCGGGCCGATGATGGAGTCGGCGCTGCGCCAGGCGCTCAGCATCTCGCGCGGAGACCTCGGCATCCTGGTCTCGAGCCCGCTGGCCTGCGCGCTGCTCGCCCTGGCGGTGGTCGTGCTGAGCGTCCCGTTGTGGCCCGCTCGTGCCGTGCGGATGCGCGGCAGGCTCGGCGATGCGAGCGACTGAGGCCATCCATCGATCTCGCGGCCGGTGATCGGTACGCCGGCGGTCGATCCCGACGCGAGGTGCTGGCCGTGAAACCGACAACCAGCCTGGACGTGACCGTGTGTGGCCCAGGCTCAGGGAGGACATCGATGACCGGAATGCTCGTGCATCTCGTGCGCGCGCGTCGAGTACGGCATGGCGCGGCCCTGCTCGCCGCTCTCCTCGGCGTCGTCGCGTGGTCGGGCGCCGCGGGGGGCCAGGACGCCACCTACCCGGCGCGCGGCAAGCGGATCTCGATCATCGCCGCGGCCTCGGCTGGAAGCGGCACCGACCTCACCGCGCGACTCGTCGCGCAGGCGCTCGAGAGCGAGTTCCCCGGCACGAACTTCGTCGTGATCAACCGGCCGGGCGCGGGGACCCAGGTGGGGGTGCAGGCGACGGCCGACGCGGCGCCGGACGGCTCGACCTTCGGCCTGATCTCGCTGCCCACGGCGGTGACGTTGACGCTCGATCCGGCGCGCAAGGCGCGGTTCGACCGCGAGAGCTTCGTGCCCATCGGCAACTTCATCTACGACCCGGGCGCCCTCGCCGTGAGGACCGACTCGCCCTATCGCTCGCTGAAGGACTTCACCGAGGCCGCCAGGCAGAAGCCCGGGACCGTGACGGTCGGCGTCACCGGTCCGCGCGGCCGCGAGCACCTCGACCTGATCGCCGTGGAGCGGGCGAGCGGGGCGAGCTTCACCCCCGTGTTCCACAACGACTCGGGCCTCGCCCTGAACGCCCTGCTCGGCGGCCACATCGACGCCGTGCAGGGGAGCGTGGCCGACTTCCTGGCACAGATGAAGGCGGGGCGCGTCCGCCTGCTCGCGGTGTTCGACAAGAGCCCGAGCGCCTTCGCGCCGGACGTGCCGACCGCCGAGTCCCAGGGCTTTCCCATCTTCTCCGGCACCTCTCGCGGCTTCGCGTTCCCGGCCAAGACCCCGCCGCAGTACGCGGCACGCATCAGCGAGGCGCTCGGCAAGATCGCCCGGTCGCCCGAGTACCAGCAGAAGGTCAGGGACATGGGGCTCGAGCTCCGGTACATGGACGCCACGGAGTACGGCGCCTACTGGGCCAACGAGGTGACGCGCATCAAGGAGCTGATGGCCAGGCTCGACCAGCGGTAGCGTCGGGACGTGCCATCGGGGCGGCGCCAGGCGCCGTCCCGATGGCACGTGGACGTCGGGCCGGCGGAGATCGGCTCGTCGGGGGTATGCCATGAGAATCGCGCTCTTGCCCGGGGACGGCATCGGCAAGGAGATCGTGCCGCAGGCGGTCAAGGTGCTCCGGGCGCTGTCGCGCTACGGCCTGGCGTTCGAGATGGAGGAGGGGCCGGTAGGGGGGGCCGGCGTCGATGCGGCTGGCGACCCGCTCCCCCCCGAGACCCTGGAGCTGGTGAAGCGTTCGGACGCCGTGCTCTTCGGATCGGTCGGCGCGCCGCAGTACGATGCCCTGCCGATGCACAAGCGCCCCGGGTCGGCCCTGCGCCGCCTGCGCAAGGAGCTCGGGCTCTTCGCCAACTATCGTCCGGTGAAGCTCTATCCCGAACTGGCCGGCGCCTCGACGCTGAAGCCCGA
>DASVDK010000076.1:0-12285 GCA_036381125.1 Thermodesulfobacteriota bacterium
CTACAAGATCGCCGAGTACGGCATCGAGGACGGCCGTACCCGGGCGAGCTAGGCACGGACGGGGCCTGACCCCGGTGCGGCGCCCCGAAAAAAGTAGCGACCGGGACGCGCCGCGCGGCCGGCCCCGCGCGGCCGGGGCCCCGGCTTCCCCCTGCCGGCGCGGCGTTGCCCCCGCGGGCGCCGGCGCCGCCGGGTGGCACGCCGCTTGCTCGTGGTCCGCCGCGCGATGCCGGGACGACTCCGACCACGGGAAGGTGCGCTCCGGGGGACGGCGGGGGTCACCCTCGTCGAGTTGACCGTCGCGCTCGCCGTGGCGGTCGTCGTGACGCTCGGCATCTACCTCCTCTACGCGGGCGCCACCCGGTCCTTCGTGGCCCGCGACCCGGTCCTCGAGGCCCAGCGGGTCGCCCGCCTCGCCATCGAGTCGCTGACGCAGGACCTGATCCGGGCCGGGTACAGGGTCCCGTCGCCCGCCCCGGCCATCGCCCACGCATCGGCCGACTCCGTCACCGTCGAGTACTTCAACGACCAGGCCGACCGGTTCGAGCGGGTGCGGTACGCCCTCGACCAGGAGGGGCGGCTCGTCCGCGAGGTGCTGCGCAGGACCGGGGACGACTGGACGGCGCCGCCCGAGTCGGTGCTGACGGAGGTCGTCGCCGAGCAGGTCCGCTTCGCCGACGCCGACGGCGACGGCGTGCGGGAGCCGGGCGAGGCCCCCGCGCTCGAGTTCGCCTTCTTCACGGAGGCGCCGGCGCCGGCCTCGTCGGGGCCGGACGGGTGGCTCGACGTGACCACCCCGCTCGACGCCGCCTCCGGCGACGCGGCGGCCGTCGGGCGCCTGCGCCGGATCCGCCGCGTCGCGATCACCCTGACCGTGCGGCCGACCCAGCCCGACCCCGTGACCGGGGCCTACCTCCACCGGACGCTCCGCGCCGAGGTCGTCCTGCGCCACGCCGGCCGGGGAGCCGACGCGAAGGCCTCCGCGCACCACCCACCGGCGCCCTGAGGCGCGGGGCCCCGTCGGTTCGGGCGACCGGCCGCGCAGGCGGCCGCAACCGGGCCGCACGGGGCGATTCGGGCCCGCCGCTACCTCGCAAAAAGTCGCAGGCGGCCCAACCTGCTTGCGCGCCGCGGCCGTCCGCGCCCGGCGCGATGGCCCGGCAATTGTCGTCCAAGTTCCTGCCATAGCGAAGATATTTGACGTTTCGCACAGGTCAAGTGACCCTGGCATGGCGCTTGCTCGACGCCCGGGCATGCACACGCGTCGCTCGGCCACCGCGGCCTCGGGCTTCACGCTGATCGAGGTCATCGTCGTCATGACGGTCATGGTGATCTTCATGCTGATCGCCCTGCCGAACTTCCGGGCCTGGGTGGTCCAGCAGCAGATCCAGTCCGCCGTCGCACGGGTCGAGGCCGACCTGCGGCTGGCACGGATGACCGCGATCAACGAGAACGGGCCGGCGGCGATCCGGTTCCAGGCGGCGCCCGGCACCGGGTACGAGGTCTTCATCGACGACGGCGCCGGCGGGGGGATCGCGCGCAACCTCCAGCGGGATGGGGGCGAGACGCTCGTCGTGTCGCGCACGCTCGACAACGGGATCGTCTTCTCGGCGGTCGACTTCAACGGCGGGGTCGCCATGTCGTTCAACGGCCGCGGGCTCAAGGCGCTGCCGGCCACCGGGCCGGCGCAGGTCGTTCTCGAGAACCACGTCGGGACCCGGTACCGGATCCGGGTGAGCCCCGCGGGGAGCATCGATGTCTCGCGTCTGTAGACCCGGCGCGCGCCGCGCGGCCGCCCCCCGGCGCGCCGGCTTCACCCTCCTCGAGGTGCTCGTCGCGGCGGTCATCCTCGCCGTCGGCCTCCTGGCGCTCGGCGCCGCCGAGATCACGGCGGCCGGCGCGACCGGTCGGTCGCGCGCGGTGTCGATCGCCACGGCATACGGCGAGGAGATGATCGAGCGGATCCGCCGCAACCGCGACGAGGTCGCCGCCTACGACGGCTTCGACACGCAGGACCCGACGACCCGGCCGACCGGGGCCGGCATACTGCAGACCGACTACGACCAGTGGAAGTCCCGCCTCGAGCAGGGCGGCCAGGCGGGCCTCGGCGGGGCCCGCGGGACGGTGACCGTCCTGACCGACTCCCCGATCCCCGGGGCGAACGCCGTGCGCGTGGCCGTCTCGTGGTCGGACGGGACCGACCGCGAGGTGGTCGTCATGTCGGTGCTCTTCAACTAGGAGACGGCGGTGGCACGGCAGGGGAGACACGAGAAGGGCCTCACGCTCGTCGAGCTCATGATGGCGATCGCGCTGTCGCTCGTCATCGGGGCGGTGGGATACGTCTTCTACGCGACCACCGTCACCTTCGCGGCGACGCAGGGGCGCGCCGCCGCCATGCAGGCCGACATCCGCGTGGCGGCCGACATGCTGTCGCGCGACATCCGGAACGCCGGCTTCGGCATCCTCGACCCGTTCGCCCGCGAGGTGATCGGCGCGACCCCTCCCGTCGCGCCGGCGAACAACGTCGACTCCGGCGTCGACGGCATAGGCCAGACCGACCGGATCACGCTGCGAGGCGGGTACGTCATCGCCGGGGCGCTCATCGCCGACGCCACGCAGGGCGCGACGACCATCAGGCTCACGCCGCAGGCCGGGATCGACCCGCAGACCCTGAACGGCCAGACGATCACGATCGAGGGCTTCTACACCGGAACGGCCGGGGCCTGGACGTCCGCGACGAACACGCTCGCCATCTCCCCCGGCCTCACCCGGGACTTCAACGCGGGCGACGCCGTGGTGATCGTCCGGACGGTCTCCTGGTCGGTGGCGGTGCCGACCGGCGAGACGGAGCCGGCCCTCTTCCGCGACGACGGCGGCGGCGCGGGGCCCCAGATCGTCGCGCGCGGCGTCGAGGACCTCCAGTTCGCCTACCTGCTCGCGAACGGGACCGAGGCGAACGGCCCGGTGCTGCCGGCGCTGCCGGCCTGGCCCACGGTGCGGGCGGTGCGGTTCACGATCGTGGCGCGGCGACCCGAGGCGCGAGCCGACCAGCGGGCCGTGTCGATCCGGCCGGCCGTCGAGGACCGGGGGGCCGGCGCGGCCGCCGACGCGTACCGGCGGCGGATCATCACGAAGGTCGTGGAGGTACGCAACCTTGGCGGGTAAGCGGCAGACGCGGCGCCCGGCGCGCCGCCGGGGCGTCGCCCTGATCACGATCCTCCTGATGCTCTTCCTCGCCGCCGCCATCGGCCTCATGGTGCTGACGGTCAGCGAGACGGAGAGCCAGCTCGCGAGCACGAACCGGCGGACGACGCAGACGCTGCACGGCGCGGGGGGCGGCGCGGACACGGCGATCCCGGTCATCCGGTCGGTCGTCGACGCCAACGCGATCCCGAGCTTCCCGGCGTCGGTCGAGGTCGACACGAGCAACACGACCGGCAACGCCGCCATCGACGACTTCGTCGAGGAACTGACAGGCGGCCCCGGCGGGGACGACACGGTCCAGTCGAAGCCGGACATCACGCTGGCGGGGGTCTTCCCGTCCCAGACGGTCCGGGTGGACGTGGACTACGCCGGCCAGGTCAGCCTGCCGGGCTCCGAGGTGGAGGAGTTCGCCGCCGGGTACCACAAGAAGACGGGCGGCGCGGGCTGCGCGTCCGGCAGCCTCTACTACGTCGACTCGCTGTCGCAAGGCGTCCTGCGGACCCAGTCGCGGGTCGGGCAGGCCTACTTCATGTGCCCGTGAGGCACCAGGGACGGCATGGTCATGGGAACGAAGACGCTCGTGATGGCAACGCTCGTCGCACTCGCAACCGCCGTGGCAATGCCCGGCTCGGCGCCGGCCCACTCGCCCTACGAGCGGCTGCGGGAGAACACGCAAGCGGAGCCGCGAGACGTCGTCCACGGCGTGCTCGAGGGCCGCAACGACGAGGGGGTCGCGCTGAGCGGGGTCCGCTACGCTACGGCGCCGAACGTCGTGGTCTACGACGCGGAGGGGCGCGAGCGACCCAACGGGCTCCTCGGGGTGTCGCTGCCGGCCGACGCGCAGCTGACCATCGAGCACGACAGGGTCGTCGAGATCCGGCTGCTCGCCCTTCCCAGGTAAGGGCTTGAAGAAGTGAGAGGTTGCACCATGTTCACCCGACGGATTCTGCTCGGCGCCTTCACCGGCGCCCTCCTCTCGATCGCGGCCCCCGCGGCGGCGCAGACGATCGAAGACTACAGCGCGCTGCCGCCGTTCGTGGCGAGCCCGGTCACCCCGAACGTCCTGCTCATCATGGACAACTCGGGGAGCATGCGGCAGCCGGCGTACAGGCCGTCGACCGAGCCGTACGATCCGTCGGTGAAGTACGGCGGCTACTTCAACAGCGACCTCTGCTACGACGGGAGCACCTCGAACGGGTTCACGGTCCACGTCCCGATCAGCGGGGCGCCGAAGCCCTGCGGCGCCACGGGCCACTGGGATGGGAACTTCCTCAACTGGTTCACCATGAGCCGGCTCGAGGTCACCAAGTACGTGATGATGGGGGGCAAGTGCGCCCCACGCGTCGCCGGGAACTGCTACCCGGGCGGCTCGCTCCGTTTCGAGTCTGACGTCTCGAGCAGCGAGGCGTACTTCTGGCAGGAGACGATCCCGGCAGCGGTCATGGCGGCGAACACGCCGATCACCACCTCTCGGTGCCTGCGGCGCGACTCGACCGAGCTCAGGGTGCGCAGCGGCAGCAGCTGCTCGAGCGGCACGTTCACGGACTACCCGCTCCGGGTGGAGGCCTTCGGGGCCGAGCCGAACGGGGTCATCCAGCAGATCGGCACCCGCGCGCGGTTCGGCCTCATGGAGTTCACGTCGAGCAACACGGCCAACGGCGGCAAGGTGCTCTCCGTGGTGGGCGGCAACACGACGTCGATGGTCAACGCCATCGAGAACACGATCGCCTCCACCTGGACGCCGCTCGCGGAGTCGCTCTACGAGGCGAGCCGCTACTTCGCGCAGGTCCCGCCCGCCTACGCGAACTCGGATTATCAGACCAACACGTCGAACGACCCGTACTACTTCCAGCAGCCCGACTGGATCCCCAGCTCGCAGTACGTGCCGTGCTGCAAGAGCTTCGTGATCCTCTTCACCGACGGGCAGCCGACGAAGGACCAGAACATCCCGAGTGCCATCCGGAATTACGCGGTCACGGCGCTGAACCAGTCGAGCACCGGTCACCTCGACGTCTGCTCGTCGTACTACGGCGGCTCGTCGAGCGACCCCTGCGTCAGCGACGGCTCGCACTACCTGGACGACGTCGCCCTCTGGGCGCACACGAACGACCTGCGCGCGTCGACTCTGCCGGTCATCGGCGGCTCCGGCAAGGACCTGCCGGGCATGCAGAACCTGACGGTCTACACGTTCTTCGCCTTCGGCTCGGGCGCGAGGATCCTCCAGGACGCGGCCAAGGCGGGCGGCTTCGACGACATCAACGGCGACGGCGTTCCGGGCCCGAGCTCGCTCGAGTGGGACAGGAACGGCGACGGGGTGCCCGATACGTACTTCGAGTCGTCCGACGCCTTCGCCATGAGGGAGCGCCTCATGGCGGCCATCACGGACATCCTCGCCCGGAGCGCCTCCGGGACATCGGTCTCCGTTCTCGCGACCTCGTCGGGCGGCGAGGGGGCCGTGTATCAGGCGTACTTCTACCCGGCGCTCTTCGACGAAGGACGAGAGGTGAGCTGGCTCGGCTTCCTTCAGGGCATCTTCATCGACGACCAGGGCCGGCTGCGGGAGGACACCGACGAGGACGGCCGGCTCGTCCTCACCCGGGACCGCGTCATCCAGACGTTCTTCGACCCGCTGGCGAACGAGACGCGGGTGAGACGCTGGGCGGTCGACTCGAGCACCGGCGAGCCGACCGGCTCGCCCGAGACCATCGGCCTGCGCGACCTCCTGCCGATCTGGGAGGCGGGTCGCGAGCTTGCCGAGCGGGACCTCGCCACGTCACCGCGCACGATCAAGACGTGGGTCGACCTCGACGGTGACGGCGTCGTCGACGACGGGGAGTTCATCGACTTCGACACGGCGAACGAGTCGACGTTGAGGCGGTACCTCCGCGCGGCGAACTCGACCGAGGGGACCAACATCATCGAGTTCATCCAGGGCTCCGCGGTCACCGGTTACCGGTCGCGGCAGATCACGGTCCGGGGGACGAAGCGGACCTGGCGGCTCGGGGACATCATCTACTCGAGCCCGGTGTCGGTCGGCGCGCCGGCCGAGCGGTTCGACCTGCGCTACCGCGACCAGTCGTACCAGGCCTTCTTCGAGAAGTACAAGAACCGCCGCAACGTGGTCTACGTCGGCGCCAACGACGGCATGCTCCACGCCTTCAACGGCGGCTTCTTCAAGAAGGGGGACGACCCGTCGACGACCGACAGGGAGCAGGTCTGGTTCGCGACGACCCCCACGGGCACCGGCTCGGGGACGCCGCTCGGCGCCGAGCTCTGGGCGTTCATCCCGCAGGAGCTGCTCCCGCACCTCAAGTGGCTCACCGGGGAGAACTACGACAAGACGAAGCACGTGTACTACGTCGACGGCACGCCGCGCATCGTCGACGCGAAGATCTTCACCGAGGAGAGCGCCTGCACCACCAGCGGGCTCGACTCGGCCGGGTGCATCCACCCCGGCGGCTGGGGGACGGTGCTCATCGGCAGCATGCGGCTCGGCGGCGGCCTCATCCGGGCCGACCTCGACGGCGACGGCAGCACGAGCGACCCGGGCGAGGACCGGTTCCGCTCGGCGTACTTCGCGCTCGACATCACCGACCCCGACAACGCCGACGCGAGCAAGCGGGTCAGGCTGCTCTGGGTCTACTGGGACGGCGACCTCGGGTTCTCCACGAGCTGGCCCGGGATCGTCCGGTCCGACGACACCACGTGGTACCTGGTCTTCGGCTCCGGGCCGCTCAGCTATACCGGCGAGCGGATCGCGTCGGCGACCGGCCCCACCGGCAACAAGTTCACGAGCGGGGCGAGCGAGTACGGCCAGGTCTACGTCGTGGACCTCGCCACCGGCACGCTCGTCCGCAAGATGCAGACGGATACGGCGGACCGGTACGCCTTCATGGGCGACCCGGTCGTCTACGACCTGCCGCGCGACTACGTCCCCGACGTGATCTACATCGGCAAGGCGTTCGGGACCGCCGGGAGCCGGTCGGGGAAGCTCTACCGGCTCCTGCCGCGGGCCGCCGACTTCTCGTCGGTGGAGCTGACGGCGCTCTTCGACCCGGGCGAGCCGGTGCTCGTCAAGCCGACCGCGAGCATGGACCGGAACAACCGCCTCTGGATCTACGGCGGCACCGGCCGGTACTTCACCTCGGGGTCGAGCGGCGACGCGGCCGACTCGACCGCGCAGATGCTCTTCGGGCTCAAGGAAAGCGAGACCAGCCAGCACGGCTGCTGGAACCTGACCGGCTGGCTCGCCTCCTGCCCGGCCGCCCCCATCCCCGTCTCGACCCTCGTCGACGTGACCGGCGCGAGCGTGGAGGAGGGGGGCGCGCTCACGTGCGGGACCTGCGGGGGGGCGGCGACCGTCGGCGACCTCGTGGCCGGCGTCATCAACGGGGGGTCGCCGCCGAAGCAGGGGTGGTACATCAAGCTGACGGGGGGCGAGCGCGTGCTCCAGGAGTCGACCGTCATCGGCGGCCTGGTGCTCGCGACGACGTTCACGCCGAACACCGACGTCTGCTCGCCGCAGGGCACCAACGCGCTCTACTCGATGTACTACCAGTCGGGGACCGCGTTCACGTCCAGCACCATCGGCCTCGACGGGACCACGGTGCGGCGCAAGATCGCCCTCGGACAGGGCATCGCGTCGAAGGTCAACGTGGTCGTGAGCGAGGGAACGGTCACCGGCCTCGTGCAGAGCAGCACGGGCGAGATCATCCAGGTGCAGGGCATCGGGCTCACCTCGAACATCCGGTCGGGGGTGCGCGCATGGCGCGAGATGAGCGACTAGGACGCCAGGCCGCGGGCGGCGCGCCGGGCCGCGGCGGCCGGCCGGGGCAGCCGACTCGGCCGGCAGTCGACGCCGCGGCGGAGGCGGCGCGGCGCGAGGCGGGCGGCGGCCGCAGTCTCCTCGCCGCGGGGGCCGCGGTCCTGGTCGTCGCGGCCGGCGGCTACCTGCTCCTGGGACGGGGGGCGAACCGGCCGCCCTCGGCCGATCCGGGGGGGGCCGGGGCCGGCCTCGTCGCGCAGGCCGCCGCCGGGCGGCCGGTTCTCACGCGGGTGGACCTCACGTCGCAGATGCCCGATCGCTCGGAGGAGCTGGCGGCGGTCGTCGAGGCGCGCGACCCCGACGGGGATCCCGTCACCTACGCCTACGAGTGGCTCGTCAACGGCGAGCCGGCCGGCGAGACGGGCGAGCGGCTGTCGCTCGCCACGTTCGCCCCGGGCGACCGCGTGGCCGTGCGGGTGACCGCCTTCGATGCCGAGGGGCCGGGCGAGACCCGGGTGAGCGCACCGGCGATCATCGAGAACCGGCTCCCCGAGCTGACGAGGGTCGACATCGCCCCGACGCCGCCGAAGCCGGGCGAGCCGCTCCGCCTCGAGATCGAGGCCGCCGACCCGGACGGCGACGAGGTGGCGTACGGGATCGAGTGGCTCGTGAACGACGAGATCGTCGCCGGCGCGGTGGAGCCGGTCCTCGACGGCTCGAAGGTCGTGAGCGGTGCGCGCATCGTGGCGGTGGTCACGCCGAGGGACCCGTACGGCGAGGGCCCGAAGCGGACGAGCCCCTTCGTCCAGGTCGGCAACCGCGCCCCCGAGATCACCTCCGCGCCGCCGGCCGGGCTCGACGGCGACCGATTCCACTACCAGGTCGTCGCCGCCGATCCCGACGGCGACCCGCTCTCGTACCACCTGGAGGAGGGGCCGGCCGGCATGACGGTCGACCCGAAGACCGGCGCCGTCGAGTGGAGCCCCACGCTCCTTCCCGGCGACACGGCCTCCGTCGCCGTCCGGGCCGAGGACGGCAAGGGAGGCCAGGCCGTCCAGCGCTTCACCATCCAGACCCGGCAGTCCTCGTAACCGAAAGCCGGGCGTCCCCACCCGGATCCTGCGGCGACGCCCGGCTGCCGCACCGCGTCACCGACTCTGAAGGAAGGTCAGGCCACCCGAGCCCTCGGGCGTGCGCCCGCATACGGAGGGCGAGGCCAAGTCGCCGTCCCCGCGGGAAAAACGGGCCAATCGGCCGCTTGGCTCGCTCCTTGCTCGGCACCCCCGGCGGGACGGGTCGGTCTCCGACCGACAATTACATACAACTGCGTCGGCAGATGCGCACGAGTGGCCCGTAAGTGAGGCGCCCGGCGCGAGGACGACCCGGATTCCGGAGGCCCTGTGAAGACCAACCTCCAGCGACTCCGCGAAGACCTGCTCATGAGCAAGGCCGAGCTGGCCCGCCGCGCCGGCATCTCGCCGATCACCGTCGATCGGATCGAGCGCGGCTACGGCTGCCGGCTCGACACGATGCGGAAGATCATCCTGGCGCTCGGGCTCAAGCCCTCGGACCGCGATCGGGTGTTCGGCTCCGGCGGCGCCAACGGCACGAAGTAGGCGGGAGGCGGGATGTTCGGCTTCGGCGGCAAGAGGCACCTCGTCGGGCTCGACATCGGGAGCAGCTCCATCAAGCTCCTCGAGCTCAAGGGCGTCCGGGGCGGCTACCAGCTCGTCCACTTCGGGCACGCGCCGCTGCACGGCGAGGCGATCGTCGAGGGCGCCCTCATGGACGCCGCGGCGGTGGCCGACACCATCCGCTCGCTCGTGCAGGCGCACAAGGTGAAGACGAAGGACGTGGCCACCTCGGTCTCCGGTCACTCGGTGATCATCAAGAAGATCAGCCTGCCGACGATGAGCGACAAGGAGCTGGCCGACCAGATCCGCTGGGAGGCGGAGCAGTACATCCCCTTCGACATCAACGACGTGAACCTCGACTTCCAGGTGCTCGACCGCGGCGGGGCGGGCGGCCAGATGGAGGTCATGCTCGTCGCGGCCAAGAAGAACATGATCACCGACTACTCGGCGGTGGTCGCCGAGGCGGGGCTCAACCCGGCGGTGGTCGACGTCGACTCGTTCGCCCTCTCGAACATGTTCGAGGTCAATTACCCCGAGGAGCGCGACCGCACCGTCGCCCTCATCAACATCGGCTGCTCGGTCCTGAACCTCAACGTCGTCAGGAAGGGGACCGCCGCCTTCAACCGCGACGTGTCGATCGGCGGCAAGCAGTTCACCGAGGAACTGCAGAAGCAGTTCGGCCTCTCCGCCGAGGACGCCGAGGCGGCCAAGCTCGGCAAGGGGGGCGGCGGCGTGGGCAAGGACGACGTCCTCGCCGCGCTCCAGCCGGTGGCCGGCTCGATCGCCGGCGAGGTCTCCCGCTCGCTCGACTTCTTCGGCTCGACGGCACCCGACGAGCGGATCTCGAAGATCCTCCTCTCCGGCGGCGCCGCGCGGACGCCCGGCCTCGCCGAGGTGATCGCCGAGCGCACCGGCGTGCCGGTCGAGATGGCCAACCCGTTCAAGAAGATCGCCTACGACCCGAAGGTCTTCGACCCCGAGCACATCGAGTACATGGGGCCGTCCGCCGCGGTCGCGGTGGGGCTGGCCCTCAGGAAGGCGAACGAACGATGATCAGGATCAACCTGCAGACCGCCGGCCAGCGGAAGCAGAGGCGCCGCGCCGCGGCGGACGCCGGCGGCGGCAGCGGAGCCGTCCTGCCGGCGCTCATGCTGCTCGTGCCGATCGCCGGCGGCGCCGGGGGGTCGTACTACGTGCACGCGAACCTGCTCGGGCAGATCGAGGGCGTGCAGGACTCGATCCGGAAGGGCGAGGCCGAGCTGGCGCGGCTCAAGCCGATCCTCGACGAGATCAACCAGTTCAAGAAGGACCAGGCGCTGCTCGAGAAGAAGCTGGCCGCGATCGACGAGCTGCAGGCCGCCCGCATCGGGCCGGTCCGCGTCTTCGCGGAGCTGGCGGCCCTCATGCCGCCGCAGGTCTGGGTGACCTCCATCCGCGAGAAGGGCGGCCGCACCACGATCGACGGGCTCGGGCTCGACAGCCAGAGCATCGCGATCTTCGCGAACGCGCTCGCCCGTTCGCCGTACTTCGCGAACGTCGAGCTGACGGCCGTGGACCAGGCGCAGTACCTCGGCCTCGACGTGAAGAAGTTCAACGTCACGTGCCGCTTCCAGAACCCGGCGGCGAAGCGCGCCGAGGCACAGGCGACCGCGGCGGGCGGCCAGCCGGCCGGCCGCGCCAGATAGCGGGGAGGGACGACAGGTGGGCAAGCTGCTCGACCAGTTCGCCGCGTTGAGCCTCGGCGTCCGCGCCGCCGTCTCGGCCGGGCTGCTCGTCCTGATCGGCGGCGGCTACTTCTACTGGCTCTACCTGCCGAAGTCGGCCGAGCTCGACAAGGCCAGGGCCAAGCTCGAGCAGGTCGAGAAGAAGGTCGCCGAGAGCCGCCGGACGGCCGCCCAGTTGCCGAAGTTCAAGGAAGATGTCCTCCGCCTGAACCAGGAGCTCATCGTGGCGCTGGCGCAGCTCCCGGAGCAGAAGGAGATCCCCGACCTCCTGGCGCAGGTGTCCCGGGTCGGTCAGGACTCGGGGCTCGCCGTGCTGTCGTTCCGGCCGGGCCCCGAGCGATCGCAGGGGCTCTACGCCGCCATCCCGGTCCAGATGAAGGCGACCGGTACGTTCCACCAGCTCCTGGTCTTCTTCGATCGGGTGAGCCGGATGCCGCGAATCGTGACCGTGTCCGACATCTCGATGACCGATCCGAAGGAGGCCAACGGGCGCTTCCGGCTGAACGCGACGTTCAACGCGACCACCTATCGATTCCTGCCCGACCCGCCGGCCTCGCCGCCGACGAAGCCGGGCGCGAAGGGCGCGAAGGGGGCGAAGCGTGGCAAGTGACGCGATCACTCCTCGACGGCGCGCCGCCGGCCGGCGAGTCGTCCTCGCCGCGCTGACCGCCGCGGCGGTCGGCCTGTCGGGGTGCGAGCAGATCAAGGCGATCGGCGCCATGGTCGGCCTCGGGGGCGACGAGCCCAGGGCGGCGGCGACGCCGCCGCCGCGCGCTGCCCGGAAGCCGCCGGCGCGGCCGGCCGTCGCCGCCTCGCCCGGCGGAGTGACGCCCCCGGCGCAGCAGGCGGCCGCGGCCGCATCGCCGGCCGCGTCGGCCGCGCAGCCGGCGGCCCAGGCGCCGGCCGCCCAGCCGGCGCCGTCCCCCGCGGCGGCGGTGGCTGCCGCCCGGCCGGCGTC
>DASVDK010000077.1:0-6875 GCA_036381125.1 Thermodesulfobacteriota bacterium
AGAGGCGCCGCCGGTGTCTCCGTCGCCGACGCTCCGCCCCCCTCCTGACAACCTCCCCATCACGTCACTCGCTCCGGGCGGAGTGAATCCGGCCCTCGCTCCAGAGGCGCCGCCGGTGTCTCCGTCGCCGACGCTCCGCCCCCCTCCTGACAGGTCGTCAGCAGGCGCAGCGACTCGCGCCGCGCCGCGGCGCAACCTCCCCATCACGTCACTCGCTCCGGGCGGAGTGGATCCGCCCTCCGATCCAGAGGGGCGCCGGTCGCTCACGAGACCCTCCATCTGCCGCCTTCCACCTCGCGCGGGTCGGTCAGCCGGCCGGTCAGCGCCGAGGCGGCGACGGTCGCCGAGGAGGCGATCCAGATCTCGGACCGCGGGTTGCCGAGCCGCCCCTGGAAGTTGCGGTTGGCGGACGAGACGACCACCTCGCCGTCTCCGGGGATCAGCCGACCGGTGACGCCGGTACAGGTGCCGCACCCGGCCGCGTCGACCGACGCGCCCGCCGCGGTGAGCGCCTCGATGAGCCCCTCGCGCGCCGCGGCGAGCCAGACGGCACGCGACGCCGGGGTGACGATCATCCGCACGCCCGGGGCGACCCGCCGCCCCTCGAGGATCGCCGCGGCCTGGCGGATGTCGTCGAGCCGGCCGTTGGTGCAGGAGCCGACGAGGGCGAGGTCGATCCGCTCGCCGGCCGCCTGCGGCACCGGAACCACGTCGTCGATCCGGTGGGGCCGGGCGACCTGCGGCGGGAGCGCGGAGGCGTCCACGGCGATCCGCATCGCGTAGACCGCGTCCGGGTCCGGCGCGACCGGCCGCGGCTCGCGCGCACCGTGCGCCGCCAGCCAGGCCGCCGTCTTCGCGTCGGCCTCGACGATGGCCGCCTTCGCTCCCAGCTCGGCGGCGTGGTTGCAGAGGGTCATCCGGTCGTCGATGTCCATCGCGGCGACCGCGGGGCCGGCGTACTCGATGGCCCGGTAGTTCGCACCTTCCGCGCCGAGCCGGCCGAGCATGTGGAGCGTCACGTCCTTGGCCCAGACCCCCGGCGAGAGCCGCCCCGACAGCTCCACGCGGATCGTCTCGGGGACCCGGAACCAGAGCCGGCCGGTCGCCAGCACCGCCGCGAGGTCGGTCCCCTCGACCGGCGTGCCGAAGGCGTTGAAGGCGCCGTACGTGGTGGAGTGCGTGTCGGCGCCGACGACGAGGTCGCCCGCCGTCAGGTGCCCCCCTTCGGGGAGGACCTGATGGCAGATCCCGTCGCCCACGTCGTAGAGGACGGCGCCGGTCCTGGCGGCGAAGGCCCGCATCGCCGCGTGCGTGTTGGCCGCCTCCCGGTTCGGCGGCGGCGAGTAGTGGTCGAGGACCAGGGCGGTCCGCGGCGCCATCGGCAGCGCCGCCGCGCCGAGGCGGTCCACCCTCCTCAAGGCGCTCGCCCCGCGCGCGTCGTGCAGCATGGCGAAGTCGACGCGCGCGACGACGACCTCGCCGGCGCGCGCCGGCCGACCCGAGGCGTGAGCCCCCAGGATCTTCTCCGCGATCGTCGCTCCCAACGGCCGTGGCCCTCCCTGCGCCGGCAGGTCGTGACTACATCTCGACCACGACGCCGGCACCCTCCTTCGCCGCCTTCTCGTAGACGAAGGCCGCAACCGCGACGTCCTCGATCGCGACGCCGATGGACTTGAACAGCGTGATCTCCTCGGGCGAGGTCCGGCCGGGCGCCCGGCCGGTGACGACCTCGCCGAGCTCGGCCGCGACGGCCTCCTCGGTGATCTCGCCCGCGCGCAGCGGGACGACGAGGTCGCCCGCCTCCTCCCAGGCCTGCGCCCGGTACTCGACGACGACGCGCGACCGGGTGACGAGCGCGGTGTCGACCTCCCGACGGTTCGCGAGGTTGGCGCCGACCGCGTTCACGTGGGTGCCGGGCCGCACCCAGTCGCCCCGGACGACCGGCTCGCGCGAGGTCGTCGCGAGAGCGACCACGTCGCTCTCGCGCACGGCGGCTTCGACGTCGTCGGTCACCTCGACCGTGAGCCCCTGCTCGGCCATCCGCCGCGCGAAGGCCTCCCGGTTGGCGGCCGACCGGCTGGTCGCGACGATCCGTTCCGGCCGCATGAGGGCCGCGAGGTTGGTCGCCTGCGTCTCCGCCTGCTCGCCGGTGCCGACGATGCAGAGCCGAGACGCGCCGGGCTTCGCCATCCACTTCGTGGCGACCGCCGCCGTCGCGCCGGTCCGCAGCGCCCCCAGGTAGCGGGCGGCCACGATGGCGAGGAGCGCGCCGTCGCGCATGTCGTGCAGGAGGACCGTGAACCGGTCCTTCGACAGGTCCTTGAAGACCGGCCCGACGTAGCCGGTGTAGACCTTGACGCCCAGGTAGCCTCGCGTGGGCGGCACCGGTCTCGGGGTCGGCATGACCTTCACCGCGGGGAGGATCCGCATGTTGCCCGCGATGCCCGGGATCGGCACCGTGATCCGGGCGGCCATGCGGGAGATGCCGTTGGTGAAGTCCTGGAACGCCTGCTCGACGCACCGCTGCGCGTCGAGCGGCCCGACGAGCCGGCGGACGTCGGCCTCGCTGAGGATGCGGACCTTGCCCATCGCGCTAGCGCCCCGCCTCGCGCGACGGCAGGACGACCTCCGCCTCGCCGGCCGTCGTTGTGGCGCCGACCTGGTTCACCCCGCCGATCTCCACCTTCACGACGGCGCAGTCGCCCTCGCGAGCCTTCTCGCGCACCCGCCCGCCGAGCCAGAGGGTGTCGCCGTAGATCCCGGGGGCCCGCACCTGCACGTAGAGGCGCCGCAGGAAGCCGCGGTCCCCCATCCAGTTCGTCACGAGCGGCGCGACCCAGGCGAAGCGCATCACGCCGTTGTCGAAGGGCCCCGGCATGCCGCGCTGCGAGGCGAGGTTGAAGTCCTCGTGCTGCTGCGAGTACTTGACCGGCCAGCCGGTGACGGGGTTCTTGACGGTCGTGTGCGGGGACTTGAGGCAGTCGAGGTAGCCGAGCCGGCCGGCGCGGTAGGACGGGCCGATGGCCGCCTGCCAGCAGACCATGTCGCCGATCGTGAGCGGGCCCCGGACGATCTGCGGGAGCTCCTGGCCGACCTGGACGTCCTCCCAGTGGAGCGTTCCGGCCGTCCGCGTCTCGTGCTGCTGGGCGGCGCCGATCTGCTCGAGCTCCTCGGCCGAGTAGCGGTAGAGCGGCCGATCGAAGAGCAGCTCGGTGCCGACCTGCGTCGCCCGGATCATCGTGCCGGTGGCCGTGCCGACGACCTCGTCCCGCTGGTTCCAGTAGGTGACCTCCGAGATGACGAACACGAGGCGGCGGCCGCTGCTGCTCTTCTTCTCGTAGAGGTCCTTCTGGACGCTCTCGGCGCGCAGCCGGTCCCCCTCGAGGATGGGGCGCTGCCACCGGTACTCGACCCCGCCGATGAGCGACGAGAGCGGCGCCTCCATCGGCGCGCCGTGCAGGATGGGGTAGAGCACCGAGGTGAGGTACGCCGGCGGGGCGGCGAGCGTGCCGTACGGCCCCCTGGCCGCGTACTCGGGGTCGAGCCAGAGCGGGTTGTCGTCGCTCGTGCCGAAGGCGAAGTGCCGGATGGAGTCGGCCGTGACGGTGGTGTTCCAGGCGGTCCGCTCCCGGACGACCTTGCCGGTCAGCTCGCGCGAGCGGGCGACGAACTCATCGATGCGTGACTGGACGGTGTCGGACACCCTGCCTCCTCCTCTCGGCCGGGGCGCGCCCCGGGATCAGGCCGACCGCGCGCCGCTCGCTCGCCTGGAGGCCAGCGCCTCGGCGACGAGCCGCGGCACGTCGGAGAACGTGTCGGCGACGAGCGCGCCCGCGTCGCGCAGGCGCCGCTTCTTGCCGGATGTCGAGCCGACGCCGCGGCCGACCAGGGCGCTCGTGTGGCCGAAGGCGGTCCCCTTCGGGACGGCCTCGAGCGCCTCGCCGACGACGAGCGCGACGAGCGGCTTGGTGAACGCCCCGCGGGCCAGCATGTCGGCGGCCTCCTCCTCGTGCGCCGTCCCCGCCTCGCCGAAGATCACGACCGCCTCGGTCTCCGGGTCGGCCTCGTAGAGCGGCAGGAGGTCGGCGAACGCGGTGCCGATCATCAGGTCGCCGCCGATGGCAACGTAGGTGCTCTGGCCGATCCCGGCGCGCGTGAGGGCGTGACCGATCTCCCCGCCCATGCCGCCGCTGCGCGAGACGATGCCGACCGGACCCCGGCGGAACATCCGGTCGGGGATCGGCCCGCCGGTGCCGCCGATCTTCGCCTTCCCGGGGCTGATCATCCCCTGGGAGTTCGGCCCGATGACGCGCACCCCGTTGGCCCGGGCCGCGGCGATGATCTCCGCGCCGTCGTGGTGCGGCACCCCCTCGGCCAGGACGACGACGGTCCGGATCCCGGCCTCGATCGACTCGAGCGCGGCGTCGCGCACGCCGCGCGCCGGCACGAAGAGGACGGCCAGGTCGGACGGGTGCTCCGCGACCGCGCGCCGGACCGTGTCGTAGACCGGGACGCCGTCGACCGACGCGCCGCCGCGTCCCGGCGCGACGCCCGCGACGACGGTGGTGCCGTAGGCGCGCATGTACCCGACGTGCCGGCGCGCCTGCTGTCCGGTGATCCCCTGCACGAGGACCCGCGTGCTGCCGTCGAGGAGGATGCTCATCGGTAGGCCAGCTCCACGATCCGCTTCACGGCGGCGTCGAGCGGGGTCGTGCCGTCGAGGAACTCCACCCCCGGCAGCGACGCGGCCAGGCGCCGCGCCTCCTCGATGTTCGGCCCGTCGAACCGGAAGACGACCGGGAAGGCGCGGGTGTCGACCCCCGCCTCGGCGAGGGCCCGGACGACCCCGCGCACCTTGATGTCGATCGGGATGAAGTTCGAGATGTTGCCGCCGACGATGAGCCCCTTGAGGCCGGGCCGGCGCAGCACGGCCGCGACCGACCGGCGCATCTTCTCCTCGACCTGGCCCGGGGTGATGTCGAACGACGTCGCCGGCCGGCCGCCGACCCGCAGCATGGTGTCGAACGAGAGGAGCCCGCTGCCGCCGCCGGTCATCATGAAGCCGATGTCGCCGTCCTCGAACTCGTTGAAGCGGATGGCGGTCGTCGGGTCCTCGCGGTCGATCGCCCGGATCTCCCGCTCGAGCGGCGTGAGCGGCCGCCAGCCGTTGGAGAGGTCGGGGTCGATGCGCCCCTCGAGCTCCGGGTGGCGCCAGAGCGCCTGATCGTCCACCGAGACCACGGCCGAGACGGCCACCGCCTCCCCCTCGGGGTCGAGCGCGAGGGGGTTGACCTCGACGAGCTGCGCGTCGGTCGAGCGGAAGACCCGGTAGAGCGCGACGAGCGCGTCGGCGACCGAGACGAGCGCCCGGCCCTCGAGGCCGGCCTCGGCGCAGCGCTCGCGCGCCTCGAACGGCCTGAGCCCCTTCAGGATGTCGACCGGCCAGACGTGCAGGGCGCCCGGCGCCTCCTCGGCCAGCGTCTCGATGTCGACGCCGCCCGAGGCCGAGAAGAGGACGATCGGCTGCCGAAGCTGGCTGTCGAAGGTGATCGACGCGAACAGCTCGCGCTCGATCGGCGCGAGGGCGCTCACGAGCACCGCGTCGACCGGGAAACGCTGCACCGTCGTGCCGAGCATCGCGCCCGCGGCGGCCGCGGCCTCGGCCGGGCCGTCGACCCGCCTGACCGCCCCCGCCTTGCCGCGCTTCCCCGCGGGAACGAGCGCCTTGACCACGACCGGCCCGCCCCCGCCGACCGCCTGCGCCGCCTCGCGCGCCTCGGCGGCGCTCCTGGCGACCCGGACGGCCGGCGTGGCGACGCCCGCCTCCGCGAGCAGCGCGAGGCTCGCGTCCTCGAGGAGCCGCGCCACCGCTACCGCTCCGATCTCGATCCGGCCGCGGCGCCGGCGCGCGCGGGCCGGCGGCGCGGCCGCAGGACGGCGAGCCCGCCCCGCTCGGCCACCACCTCGGCCAGCGCGGGCGCCAGCTCACGCCCCGCGCGCTCCACGTGCTCGCGCGTCAGCCGCTCCGCCTCGTCGGCGTCGCGGCGCCGCATCGCGTCGAGGATCGCCCGGTGATCGGCGAGCGACACCGGGATCCGCCCCGGCCGCGACAGCGACAGGGCGCGCAGCCAGTGGATCTTCTGGTCGATCCCCCGGTGGATCTCCACGAGCGCGGCGTTGCCGCTCGCCGAGATGATGGCGTTGTGGAACCGCCGGCTCGCCTCGAGGTAGCGCGCGCCGCTCGGGTGGCCCGCCTCCGCCTCCATCCGCTGGAAGTACCGGCCGAGGGTGTCGAGTTCCGCGTCGGTCATCCGCTGCGTGGCGAGGCGGGCGGCGTAGCCCTCGGTCATGCTCTTGACCGCGTAGGCCTCGAGCACGTCCTCCGCGGTGAGCACCCGGACGAAGGCGCCGCGACCCGGCCGGACGACGACGAGCCCCTCCTGCCCCAGCATCCGGAGCGCCTCGCGGATCGGCGTGCGGCTGATGTGGTAGGCGTCGGCGATCTCCGACTCGTTGATCCGGTCGCCTGGGCGGAGCTTGCCGCCGACGATGGCCTGGCGCAGGACGTCGGCCAGGCGGTCGGGCATCAGCCGCGGGACCGGGAGGTTGAGCTTGCCGAACATGGCGGTTCCCTCGAGCGGCGCGGCGGCGGCCGCGCCAGGGGGCGCCGGCCGCGGCGCGCGCCGGGCGTCCGTCACGACTGTCGACAGTGGTCAGTGTTCAATCGGCAGGCGGCCGATGTCAACCATGAACTAAACCATGTTATATCTTTCACGAACCGGCAGCGGGGCCGCAACGCGTGTCACGCCTGCGCGTTCCGCGTCGCCGTCGTCGTCGCCTCGCGCGGTCGTTGCCGCGCTCGTCTATCTCAGAAC
>DASVDK010000078.1:0-26548 GCA_036381125.1 Thermodesulfobacteriota bacterium
GGCGGCATACGCGGGTCACACGGCGCGCTCGGGCGCGAGACGGTTAGCCGAGACGCTGGCAACCGGAGGCCAGCGACGGGTTCTTCCTGACGCTCTCGAAGACGCTCTTGGTGACCTCGGCGCTGGGCCGGCCCTCGGAGGCGAAGATCACCTTGAAGTCGCCGCGCAGCGTCCGCCCGACGGCCGCGCTGTCCGAGCAGCCGAGGATGGCGGCCAGGTGGTCGATCGTCTCGCCCGAGCCGCGCGCCACGTCCTTGGCGAACGCCTCGCGGTTCACGTCGATGAAGAGCGACGCGGCCGGCCGTCCGGTCGGGCCGCCGCCCGGGTTGCAGTTGGACGTGCCGAAGCTGATGCCGAACGTCTGCGTGCCGAACGTCGCGTTGGTGGTCGACGCGAGCACCTGCTTCCATCTGGTCTCGTCGCTCTGGAACAGGAGCGTGCCGAGACCGCAGCCGGCCATGCTGTACTGGTTGCCGCCCATGATCTGGGCCCGCGCATCGTCTAGGCCGAAGGCGGCGAGCGCCGCAACGAACGCGGCGAGACCGAGGACCTTTCGCATTCGCGATTCCTCCTGGCGGGTTGGCGAGTGCACCGTTGCCGGGCCGAATACGGCCGGGTTCGGACGACGGGCGGCGCGTTGCACGGGTCCGGCCGAAATCTCGGTGGCCGTGACCAGGCTGAGCCGCGGGAGCGGCTCGACGCGGCCGGCGTCCCGCGACGCGGTGCGGCGAGGGCCGGTCCGCCGGAAGAGGGCGCTCGGTCTGCGAGGGGACCGGCAAGCGGTCAGAAGTAGACGTGGGCGCCGAGGGCGCCTTCCCAGGCGGCGGGGACCCTCGCCCCTTCGATGCCGAGCGAGAGCCAGCGCGTGAGGTGGACCTTCGCCGTCAGCGAGTACTCGTACGTCCGTTCGGGGTCGTAGTCGATCAGGTAGCGCCACGACCCGGTGGCCAGGAGCGACACCCGCTCGCCGATCCGGGCGTGGAGGCCCCCGAGCGGACCGACGCCGAGCCGGACGCGTCGGTCGAGCAGGCGAGGCGAGGCGACCGTCTCCACGTCCGCCATGGCGAAGGCCACCACCCGCGGCCGATCGAGGAGGGTGAGCGCGTACCCGCCGCCGAGGTCGAAGTTGGCCGCCAGGCAGTCCCGGCAGCTCTCGTCGCGGATGGTCTTCGCGCCGAAGCCGATCTTCCAGGAGAACTGGCGGGTGAAGCGGGTGACCGGCGAGAGGGAGACCACGCGCACGGCGTCGAAGCGCTCGAGCCACAGGGTGTCGGGATCGGAGTTGTAGCGCAGGCGCGTCGAGAAGAACTCGATCTGCGCGTAGTCGGGGTAGCCGGCCTCCGGGTCGGTGAGGTCGTGCAGCGCGAACCGGAAGTCGAGCCGCTCGAAGGGGCCGAGGTGGTCGGACCAGCCGAAGCCGAGTCCGGCGCGGGCCGAGTCGTGCCCCACCTGCGGCATCCGGTCGTACGGCGGCTCGATGGCGAGGTCGGGGCTCGCCAGCCGGATGGCGCTGCGGGCCGCGAGGAGTCGGCGCTTGCGCCGAGCCGCCTCGGGGCGCCCCTTGACGAGGTCCTCGCCGTCCCGAAAGTCGACGTAGTCCAGCGCCGCGTCGAGGATGGCCATGCGCCGCTCCGGCGCGAGCCCGGCCGGCAGCTCGCCGCCGTCGTCGACGATGCGCTTCACGTGGGCGCGATCCTCGGCCGACAGCGCGGCCACGCGGGCCCTGAACTGCGTCCAGATGGACGGCCGGTAGCGCACCGCCTTCACGAGGCCCGGCTCCGCGTAGAGCGCCTTCACCGTGTCGGCCGGGATCACCCAGAAGGGGACGCGGTCGACGAGGTCGAGGTCGGGGTTGGCCGCCTCGAGCGCCGTCAGCATGTGGAAGGAGCAGTTCTCGTTCAGGTAGTAGTAGTCGAACCAGCTCTGACCAAGCTCCCAGAAGTGGGCCACGAGCAGCGCCACCTGCTCGGGCGTGAGGTCGAGGTCGTACTCCCAGATGTCGCGCGTCTCGTAGTCGTTGTACTGGCGGACCTTGTAGTAGTAGGGGTAGTGGGAGAAGCGTCCCTCGAAGCCGCCGAAGATTCCCTTGAAGGCGTAGATGACCGCGTTCGACGTCGTGACGACCGCCGCGTAGTCGATGCCGTAGTCGAGGAGGTCCGACCGCACCACGCCCGGCGTGTCGTCGGCGCGGCTCACCCGCATGAACGTGTGCCCGAAGGCCGACGACGGGTTGTTGAGGTAGTAGGAGGAGAAGACGAGGGTGACGGACCTGGCGTCGAGGCGCTCGCGGAAGTCCTCCCACTCGGGACAGGAGCGCTCCGGGAGCCGCGTGGGGTCGATGCCGAGCCGTCGCGCGAGCCAGAGCCGGCGCGCGGGGAAGCGGCACTGGGGATGGGGCCCTTCGTCGGGCACCGGCGCGAAGAACGCCGCGAGCGTGGCCTCCAGCTCCGCCTTCGGGTCCCGCTTGCCGGTCGGGGCGAGGAAGAACGCCTTTCCATCCACCTGGCTCTCGAGCTGGCCGAAGAGGTTCCGCCGGTAATGGAGGAGCCTGAGCCACTGCTTGTCGGTGTGCAGGGCGTCGCGGCGGGCCGCCTCGAGCAGCTCGGGGAGGTAGGTCGGGTCGGGCTCGCCGGCCAGCGCGGGTGCGGCGGCGAGGAACGAAGCGGCGAGGACCCAGGCGGCGGCGAGCGCCGCCGCGCGGGCGAGCGGCCGTGCGGTCGGTCGGGAGCGGCGGTTCGAGCGCGGCGCGGAGGCCGGCGGCGAGCCGCTGGAGGCCGCGCCGAGCGCGCTCGGGGTCGAGTGAGCCAGGGTTCGGGTCCTCGGAGTCGACGCGGCGGGGAGGGCCTCGTGTCGAGGCCCTCCTCGCCGAGGTGGACGGAGCGACGCTGCTAGAGGAGCTGGGTGCAGGTCGACGCGACGGCCTTGTCGGCCCTGATCGTCTCGAGGATCGCGTCGGTGACCTGGTCGGTCGAGGACGGCTCGCTCAGGAAGATCGTGCTGAAGTTCGACTGGAGCGAGGTCGCGACGGCCTTCGTGTCCGAGCACCCCATGATGGCCGACAGCCCGACCAGGGTCTCGCCCGAGCCGCGCGAGACGTCCTTCACGAGCGCCTCGCGGTTGGCCTCCACGAAGAGCGCGGCGCGGCGGCTCGTCGAGCGCCGGTCGACGCAGTTGAGCGTCCCGGTCGTGATGCCGAAGGTCTGGTTGCCGAACGTGCCGTTGGTCGTGGCTGCGAGCACCTGCACGAGCCCCGGCTCGTCCTGGAAGATGAGCGAGCCGAGGCCGCAGCCGGCGGTCCCGTAGGTGCTCGGATTCAGATTGGCGGCATCGGCGTTCGTGACCCCGAGACCGAGCAGGACGACGGCCGACGCGAGCATGGCAAGTTTCCGCACTCGTGTATCCTCCGACTGACTGACGGGTGACGGGAGCGGAGTGCCCCCGAGACCTTGGGCCTGCGTTGCGAGCTGTCCAGTTGATCGGTCGAGTTCGGGGGCGCGCCCAGAAATCGGGCCTCGGCCCCAAACGCCGCAGGAGCATACGCTTGCTCAGCAAGACAGTCAATGCTCGTGATGCTCGACGATGCCCGGCCGGCCGAACGGCGGGGGACGCGACCGCCGGGCCAGGGCCCGGCGGTCCGATCGCGATCGAGGCCGTGCAGGAGCGGGTCGTTCGATGCCGGGCCTGCCCGCGCCTCGTCGCCTACCGGGAGCGCGTGGCGGTGGAGAAGGTCCGGCGCTACCGGGGGGAGCGATACTGGGGCCGCCCGGTTGCCGCCTTCGGGGACCCGACGGCCCGGCTCCTGATCGTCGGCCTCGCGCCGGCCGCGCACGGGGCGAACCGTACGGGACGGATGTTCACGGGCGACGGTGCCGGCGGCAGCGGCGACTGGGTCGCGGCGGGGCTCCACGCGGTGGGGCTCGCGAACCGGCCGGTGTCGCGCGCGCCGGACGACGGCCTGGTCCTCCGCGACGCGCTCATCAGCGCCGCCTGCCGATGCGCCCCCCCGGACAACCGGCCGACCCCGGACGAGCTGGCCCGCTGCCGCCCCTACCTCGAGGCCGAGCTGGCGGCGCTCGAGGACCTGCGCGTCGTCGTGGCGCTCGGGCGGATCGCCTTCGACGCGGTGCTGGCCGCCTGGGGCCCGGCGGGCGGCGGTCACCTCCCCAGGCCGCGGCCGGCGTTCGTCCACGGCGGCGAGTGGACGCTGCCGGCCGGCCCCGGCCGTCGCGCGACGACGCTCCTGGCGACGTACCACCCGAGCCGGCAGAACACGAACACCGGCCGGCTGACGCGCGAGATGTGGCTCGACGTGTTCAGGCGTGCCGCCGCTCGCCTGGGCGCCTGAGCCGCGCGTCGTCGGGCTGCGCTACCATTTCCCCATGCCGACGCGTCCCAGCAAGGAGCTTCGGACCTTCCCGAACCCGAAGCCGGAGCGGCCCTACGAGATCAGCTTCGAGTGCCCGGAGTTCACCTGCGTCTGCCCGATGACCGGGCAGCCCGACTTCGCCACCATCCGGATCCGCTACGTCCCGGACCGCACCTGCGTGGAGCTGAAGAGCCTGAAGCTCTACCTCTGGTCCTTCCGCGACGAGGGGGCGTTCCACGAGGCGGTGACCAACCGGATCCTCGACGACCTGGTGGAGGCCGTCCAGCCGCGCGAGATGACGGTCGTCGGGGACTTCAACGTCCGAGGCGGCATCCACACGGTCGTGACCGCCAGCTACCGCAAGGAGGGGTAGGCGCGCCGCGGTCTACAATCACGGCATGCCTCGCCCCGAGCGGATCCGCGTCGGCACCTCCGGCTGGCACTACCCACGCGGCGACGACCGCTGGACCGGGGTGTTCTATCCCCGCGGCACGAAGGACGAGCTGGCGTACTACGCGGAGCGGTTCGACACGGTGGAGGTGAACGTGACCTTCTACCGGCAGGTGCCGCCCGAGACGACGGAGGCCTGGGCGGCGAGAACACCCGACCGGTTCGACTTCTCGGTCAAGCTCTACCAGAAGTTCACGCACCCGAAGATGTACGAGGCGGCCACCGGAAGGCCGGCGTCCGTCGCGCGGGGCGACCTCGACGCCTTCAAGCGCTCCATGTCGCCCCTGGCCGAGGCGGGCAAGCTGGGGAGCGTGCTCGCGCAGTTCCCCGCGTCCTTCAAGCGGACGCCCGAGTCGGAGCGGATGCTCGACGGCCTCCTCACGGCGCTCGACGGCTTCCCGGTGACGGTCGAGCTGCGCCACCGCTCCTGGAGCGACGCGGAGGAGGCGACGGAGGAGCTGCTCCTGCGGCACCGGGCCGGGTGGGCGCAGATCGACGAGCCGAAGTTCGCGACCTCGGTGAGGCAGCCGATGGCGGTGCGGGGGGGCATCGGCTACTTCAGGCTCCACGGGCGCAACGCCGAGGCCTGGTGGAAGAAGGACGCCGGCTCGGAGCGCTACCACTACCTGTACTCGGACGACGAGCTGGACTCCTTCGTCGACGCGATCCTCGGCGCCTCCGACCGGGCCGAACGGGTCTACGTCTACTTCAACAACCACTTCCGCGGCGCGTCGGTGGCCAACGCGCTGATGATGAAGCCGAAGCTCGGCCAGCCGCTCGGCGCCGCCTACGAGCCGACCCTCGTCGAGCACTATCCCGTTCTCGAGGGTCGGGTGCCGGTGGCGGGGCCGAAGGGGCAGGGGCGGCTGCTGTGACGGCCGAGGGGGGAGGGGCGATGACCGAACTCATCCATCAGACCGACAGCTACGCGCGCACGATGGACGCCTCCGTGGTCGAGGTCGTCGGCGACGCCGTGGTCCTCGACCGCACGGTCTTCTACGCCACGTCGGGCGGGCAGCCGCACGACGAGGGGACGCTCACCTGGGACGGCGGCGAGGCGAAGGTGGTCGAGGTGGTGAAGAGGGACGGCCGGTACCTCCATCGCCTCTCGGGCGGCCTGCCGCCGGTCGGCAGCCGCGTGCGCGGCGAGATCGACTGGGCCCGGCGCTACGCCCTCATGCGCACGCACACGGCGCTCCACATGCTCGCGGCCATCATCTTCCGCGACTACGGTTCCCGCGTGACGGGCGGGAACATGAAGCCGCTCGAAGCGCGGATGGACTTCGAGCTGGAATCGATGAGCGCCTCCTTCAAGGAGGAGATCGACGCCAAGCTCCGCGCCGAGGTGGCGGCCGACCGGCCCATCTCCGTGCGGATCCTGCCGCGCGAGGAGGCCTTCACGATCCCGGACCTGATCCGGACGAAGGTGAACCTGCTGCCCGAGGGGATCACGCAGGTGCGCGTGGTGGAGATCGCCGGTCTCGACCTCCAGGCCGACGGCGGCACGCACGTCCGCTCGACGCGCGAGGTGGGCGGCGTGCGGGTGATCGGTCACGAGAGCAAGGGCAGGATCAACAAGCGACTCCGGATCGGGCTCGACCCGGTCGAGCCCCCGGCGTAGCGGCGGAGGACACGCGATGCGGACGATTTTCTGGGACGTCGACACCCAGGTCGACTTCATGATGCCGGACGGGAAGCTCTACGTGCCGGGTGCGGAGCGGCTCCTGCCGAACCTCGCCGCCCTCACGGAGCACGCCCGGCGGCAGGGGATCCGGATCGTGGCGTCGGCGGACGCGCACGAGCTGCACCACCGGGAGCTGACCCCCCCGCCGGACTTCCGCTCGACCTTCCCGCCCCACTGCCTGCGCGGCACGCCGGGCGCCGAGAAGGTGCCGGCCACGGCGCCCCGCAACCCGCTCCCGATCGAGAGCCGGCCCTACCCGGCGGACGAGCTGGCCGAGTCGGTGCGCCGGCACACGGGCGAGATCGTGCTCCTCAAGGAGGAGTTCGACGTCTTCTCGAACCCGAACGTCGGCGTCGTGCTCGACACGCTCGCGCCCGAGGCGGTGGTCGTCTACGGCGTGGCGCTCGACGTCTGCGACCGGTACGCGGTCGAGGGGTTGCTCGCCCGGGGCGGCCTCGCCATCGCCGTGGTCGAGGACGCCGTGGCGCCCATCCGCGCCGACGAGGGGGCGCGCCTGCTCGAGGCCTGGCGCGAGCGCGGCGTCCGCATCGTCTCCACGGCGGACGTGCTGGCCGGGCGGGCGTTCGCGGGCGGCGGGGAGCGGCGAACGGCCTAGCGGCCCGCCGCCTGCCGGTCCGCGAAGAGACGCGCCATCGGCTGCACGCCGGGAGCGTCGCACGCCCTGCGCAGGCACTCGAGGCCGAACGCCCGCTCGATGCTCGCGAGCAGCGAGTAGTGGTTGTACGGCGTTGCGTCGCGTACGCCGCGCGGGCCGCGGCTCGTGACGACGATCGTCGGGATCCTGCCCCCGCCCGGGTCGGCCCCGCAGCAGCCGCTCGTCGTCGTCCCCTCGTCCCAGGTGATCACGATCGCGGTGCGGCGGTCGGCCCACGCGCGTGACGCCATGATCTCGCCGACCACGCGTGCGACGTAGTCGTCCGCTCGCCGCAAGAGCCGCGCGTCGCGAGCGGCCGTGGTCGGCGCGGCGCAGTGGGGCGGCGCGCCGTGCATGTCGTGGCACTGGTCGGGCACGATCAGGGCGAAGCGGGGGATCCGGCCGGACTCCAGGTCTCGGAAGAGCTGGCCGTCCGACACGAGGCGCCGACGCGCCCGATCGCTCGATCGGACCCCGTCGAACGTCACGAACGGGTTGTGCTTCGCGACGTAGAGCCCGCTGCTCGGCGTGCACGGCTCCGGCGCGCAGGCGCCCAGGAACCCTGTCGACGGAATGGACTGGAAGTAGCCCTTCCAGGAGATCCCCGCCGCGTCGAGCTGGTCCACGAGGCTCTCGCGATCGAGCACGTGCGGCCGGTTGTCGCGGATACCGAAGAAGCTCCCGGCCAGCATCGCCACGTAGTTGCCCTGGCTCGGGCGGACGACGCCGTAGTACCGCGTGGCGAGCCCGTACGTGCCGGCCAGGTGGTTGATCGTGGGGGCGGCGGGGTTGCCGATGACGGCGTCGTGGCGGCGGTTCTCCTCGACGATGACGAAGACGTGGTCGTATCGCGGCACGCGCGGGGCGGCGGACGCCGGACCGGCCGCCGCACAGGCGGCCAGCAGCGCCGGCACCACGGCGCGGCACGCGAGGCGTGCGCGCGGGGTCACGGCAGGGCCCTTTCTCCCTCCCGACGGCGCTCCGGGCGAGGGGTCGGGTCTCCGGACTCTCCGCGCCGCCCCAGGGCGCCGGGAACGCGCGAAGACCTGACCCCTCTGGACACCGACTTCGCCCCGGCCCCGCCTCGCGGGGCGCAGGGTCGTTACGCGCCGGCGAGCTCCCGCAGGTCGTCGTCGTCGAGCTCGATCGCGGCGGCGGCGACGTTCTCCTCGAGGTGCGCGACGCTGGAGGTCCCCGGAATGGGAAGCACGACCGGCGAGCGTGCGAGGAGCCAGGCCAGCGCCGCCTGAATCGGGGTTGCGCCGCGCCGGCGCGCCGCGGCCTCGAGCCGCTCGTGCGCCGCCCGGTCGCGCGCCTCCTTCTCGAGCGAGCCGGCGCCGAGCGGGTACCAGGGGATGAAGGCGATCCGCTCGCGCTCGCAGAAGTCGACCACGTCCTCCCACTGCCGGTCGAAGACGTTGTAGCGGTTCTGCACCGACGCGATCGGCACCACCCGGCGCGCCCGCTCGAGCTCCGCGACGCCGACCTCCGACAGGCCGACGTGCCGCACCTTCCCCTCGCGCACGAACTCGGCCAGCACGCCGAACTGCTCGTCGGCCGGCACCTTCGAATCGATGCGGTGGAGCTGCCAGAGGTCGATCCGGTCGACCCGGAGGCGCCGCAGGCTGCCGTCGAGCGTGCGGCGCAGGTACTCGGGACGGCCGTTCGGCGTCCACCGGTTGGGGCCCGGCCGCTCGAGGCCCCCCTTGGTGGCGATGACGAGCCCCGGCGGATAGGGGTGGAGCGCCTCGGCGATCAGCTCCTCGGACACGTCGGGACCGTACGAGTCGGCCGTGTCGATGAAGTTCACGCCGAGGTCCACCGCGCGGCGCAGCACGCGCTTCGCCTCGTCGCGGTCGGCCGGCGGGCCGAAGATGCCCGGCCCGGTGAGGCGCATGGCGCCGTATCCCATGCGGTTCACGACGAGGTCGCCGCCCAGGGTCAGGGTGCCCGCTCGACTCGCGATCATCTCCGCTCCTCGATTGCCGTGGGGTTCGCCGGCTCCCCATGGTATCAGGCACGGTCCGTGCCTGCCCGAGGTGGGCGTGGGCGCCTGCCGGCCCCGGCGCGGCCGGGACGCAGGTGACCGCGGACACCGCGTGAGACGCCGGCGTCCGGGGGTGAAGCCGACGTTGCTACTCGACCGTGAGCGTGCCGGTCATCCCGGCCTCGGCGTGGCCCGGGAAGGTGCAGACGATGCGGTAGGCGCCGGCCGCGAGGCGCGCCGTGACCCGCTCGGTGGCGCCGGGGGCGATGACCGGGATCTCGGCCACGGTGGCCCCCCTGGCGTCCCGGACGACGAAGTTGTGCTCGATGGCCCCGTCGTTCACGACGGTGAACGTCACGTCGCCGGCCGAGACCTCGAGCGCCTTCGGATCGAAGTAGAGGTCTCCCGCCTTCACCGTCACGGCGACGCCCTCCGCCGCGGGCGCGCGGCCGGGGAGGGCGGCAAGGAGGAGCACGCCGGCGGCGAGGGCCGCCGCCAGACGGGGCGAACGGCGCATCCGGCCTAGGTGACCGTGATCGGGTGCTCGACCACGGCGTTGTAGAGGTAGCCCTGGTCGTTCCACGGCACGCTGTCGGGCTGCGTGTTGCCGGCCTCGTCGGTGGCGCGCAGGCGAATGGCGTGCCGGCCGGGGCGTGCGTCCCAGTCGAAGCGGAACCGCACCCACGCGCCGGCGATGTTCGGCTCGCCGAGCGACGCGATCCGCCACGGCCCGCGGTCGACGCTCACCTCCACCTTCGCGATCCTCGCCGGCGCCCAGGCGCGCCCCGTCAACACGTAGCGGCCCGCCGCCACGCGCGCGTCCCACGCGAACTCGAGGGCGCTCTTGACGTTCTGCGACGTGAGCACCGGCCCCTTGGACGGCGGCTGGGGCTGGTAGTCGGGGCCGATCAGGACGTAGCTGTCGGTGTTCCAGGGCGAGAAGAGCGGCTCGTCCGACACCTCGATGCGGCCGAGCCACTTCACGTTCTGGACGCCGATCCAGCCGGGCGCCAGGAGCCGGGCCGGGAAGCCGTGGTCGGGCGGGAGCGTCTCGCCGTTCATGGCGTAGACGACGAGCGTGTCGTCGGCCGTCGCCTTGGCGATCGGCATGGGCCGGCGCACCTTGAGGTCGTCGAGGCCGGCCGGCATCACGTCGCGCGCGGTCGGCTTCACGCCGGCGCGATCGAGGATCTCGGAGAGGCGCACGCCTGTCCACTCGGCGACCCCGACCGCTCCGAGCTTCCACTGGGTGCCCTGCGCCCGCTTGCCGTACGCCTGCTCGAAGAAGCTGCGGCCGTTGCCGGCGCACTCGACGTAGCGCAGCACCGAGACCGAGGGGAGCTTGAGGAGGTCGTTGTAGGACAGGGTGAGGGGCCGCGAGACGCCGCTTCCGTCGACGGTCAGCGTCCAGGTGCCGGCCTCGATCTGCGGCGTCTTCGTGTGGTTGCGCACGAAGAAGAGCCCGTTCGGCACCACGTAGCCGCGGCCGTACATCTGCTCCCAGCGCATCTCGAGGTTGCTGCCGTACCGGTTGAAGAGCTCCGGCGGCGCAGCCTTGACGACCGGGCTCGCCGCCTCGCCAGCCGCCGCGCGCGAGGGCCGAAGCCCCCCGGCCAGGCCGGCGCCGGCGGCCGCGAGGGCGAGCAGGCGGCGGCGCGACAGGCCGAGGGCGCGCGCTTCGCGCCAGAGATGCTCGTCGGTGCGGGCCAGGCGGTACGTCTGCGGGTCGACGAGGTCTCGCTCGAGCCGGTGCGGCATGACCGTCCTCCCACGACTGGACCCGGAAACCAGTATACCAGCGTTTGCCGACTCCGGCGCGGGGCAGCCCTGCTACACTTCCCGCGTGCCGCTCGAGCCCGCCGTCTCCGTCCGCGACGTCAGCAAGGTGTACCTGACGGGGGATCTCAGGGTGGAGGCGGTCCGCGGCGTGAGCCTCGACGTGGCGCCGGGGACGTTCCTCGCGCTCGTGGGGCCGTCGGGCTGCGGCAAGTCGACCCTCCTCAACCTCATCGGCGCCCTCGATCGGCCCAGCCGGGGCGACGTCGTCGTAGGCGGCGTCTCGCTCGGCGCGCTCGACGACGACGGGCTCACCCGCTACCGCCGGCAGACGGTCGGCTTCGTGTTCCAGTTCTTCAACCTCCTGCCGAGCCTGACGGTCGCGGAGAACGTCGCGCTCCCCATGCAGATCGACGGCCGGCCGGCCGCCGCCGTGCGCGAGCGCGTCGCTCGCCTCCTCGAGGAGGTCGGCCTCGCGCACCGGGCCGGACACCGGCCGGCGCAGCTCTCGGGGGGCGAGCAGCAGCGGGTGGCGGTCGCGCGCGCGCTGGCGAACGACCCGCCCCTGCTCCTCGGCGACGAGCCGACCGGCAACCTCGACACCCGCGCCTCCGCGGCCCTGACGGCGCTCTTCGCCGGGCTGGCGCGCGACGGGCGGCGCACGGTCATCCTCGCGACCCACAGCCCCGAGGTGGCGGCCGCGGCCGACCGGGTGGTCCGCATGCGCGACGGCGAGGTCGTCGAGGACGCGGCGGCCGTCGCGCGATGACGGGGCTCTCGGCGCTCGTCCGCCGCGTGACCTGGCCCTCGGTGGCGGCGCACAAGGGGCGCAGCCTCCTCACGCTGGCCGGCATCGCCATCGGCGTCGGCGTGTTCCTCGCGGTGCGGCTCGCCAACGTGAGCATCACCGAGGCGTTCGCCACGAGCCTCGACCTCTTCGCGGGGAGCGCGCAGTTGACCGTCTCGCGGCCCGGCTTCGGCCTCGACGAGACCCTCCTGCCGCTCATCGAGGCCGACCCGGCGGTCGCCCGCGCCGAGCCGCAGGTGGTGGGGACCCTCGTCACCGCGGACCCGGCGCGGGAGATCCTCCTCGTCTACGGCATCGACGTCCTGCGCTCGCGCCCGACGACCGCGTCGATCGACGCGGCGGGCGGGGACGGCGAGGACCAGGGCTTCCTCGGCGAGGACGACGCCCTCCTCGTCACGCGGCGCTTCGCCCAGGGGCGCGGGCTTCGCGTCGGCGACCGCCTCGAGGTCCTCGCCGGCTCGCGGCGCGCGTCGCTGCGCATCCGGGGCCTCCTCGTGCCGGCCGAGGCGGAAGGCGAACGGGGCGGCAGCGCGTCGGGCTTCCTCGAGCGGACGGTGGCCGTCATGGACCTCGCGGCGGCCCAGCCGCTCCTCGACCGCGTGGGGCGCCTCGACGCCGTGGCGCTCACCCTCCGCGAGGGCGCGGACGCCGATGCCGTGCGCGCGCGCCTCACCGCCGCGCTGCCCGACGGCGTGGTCGTCGACCGGCCCATCGAGCGGAGCGGCCAGGTCGACCAGATGCTCGACGCCTTCCGGCTGAACCTGACGATCCTCTCCCTCATCGCGCTCCTCGTCGGCGTCCTCCTCGTGTACAACACGCTCACCTTCTCCGTGGTGCAGCGCCGCCGGGAGATCGGGATCCTCCGGGCCATCGGCGTCTCCCGGCGCGGCGTCGAGGCGGCCTTCCTGGCCGAGGGGGTCGCGTACGGCGCGGCCGGCGGGCTCCTCGGCGTCCTCCTCGGCCTCGCCCTCGCGAAGGGGACGCTCGGCGCCATGGCGAGGACCGTGTCGGTCCTCTACCTGCACGCGCCGGTCGAGCGGCTGCGGGTCGACGCGGGCGACCTCTTGCTCGGGCTCGCCGTCGGCGTCCTCGTCTCGGCGGCGGCGGCGTTCGCGCCGGCGCGCGCCGCGGCCGGCGTGCCGCCGAGGGAGCCGATCGCACTCGGCGCGGCCCGAAGCGACACCGGCCGGGCCGGGCGGCGACGCGCCCGGCGGCTCGCCCTGGCCGGTCTCGCGATCCTGACGTTCGCCGGCCTGCTCGCCGCGCTGCCTCCCTGGCACGGCCGGCCGCTCGGCGGCTACGGAGCGGCCTTCGTGGTCCTCGTGGCGGCGCTCCTCGTGGCGCCGGTCCTCGTCCTGGCGGTCGGGCGCGCGGCGCGGCCCCTGGTCGGCCGCCTCGGGGGGCCGGCGGCGCGCCTGGCGGCCGATCACTTCGTCCAGGGGCTCCGCCGCAACGCGGCCACCGTGGCGGCGCTGTCGGTCAGCCTCGCCATGCTCGTCTCGGTCTGGATCATGGTGTCCGCCTTCCGCGCCACCGTGGAGGCCTGGATCGCGCAGTCGGTGCGGGCCGACCTCGTGGTCACGCCCGCCGCGCGCCTCGGCGGCTCGCGCGAGGCCTCGCTGCCGGCCGGCGTGGTCGAGCGGATCCGCGCGCTGCCCGGCGTGGCGGAGGTGGACGCGTTCCGAGGCGCCGACGTCCGGTACGAGGGGAGCCCCATCGTCCTCGGCTCGGGCGACCTCGCCCTCCAGCTCAGGCGGGGGCGCCTCCCCTTCATGGCCGGGACGCCGGCCGACGTCCTCGACGAGGTCGTGGCGCGCCGGGGCGCGCTCGTGAGCGAGTCCTTCGCTCGCCGCTTCGACCGCTGGGTCGGCTCCACCATCACGCTCGACCTGCCGGCCGGTCGCCGGAGCTATCCCGTGGTGGGGGTCTTCTACGACTACACGACCGATCGGGGGCTCGTGGTGCTCGACGCCGCGACGTACGTCGCGGACACCGGGCGGCGCGACGTGCAGAGCGCGGCCGTCTATCTCGAGCCGGGCGCCGACCTCGAGGGCGCGCGTCGGTCGCTCGAGTCGCTGTTCGGCCCGGACGCCGCCGTGGCGGTCGTCTCCAACCGCGAGCTGCGCGCGCGGGTGCTCGACATCTTCGACCAGACCTTCGCCATCACCTTCGCGCTCGAGCTGATCGCCGTGGTGGTGAGCGCCATCGCCGTGGTGAACACGCTCGTCGCCTCGACGATCGAGCGGCAGGCCGAGCTCGGCATCCTCAGGGCGATCGGCCTCGGCCGCGCCGACATCGGCCGGCTCGTGCGAGCCGAGGCGGGGCTCATCGCCGGAGCCGCCAGCCTCCTCGGGGTCGTCGTCGGGATCGCGCTGTCGCTCATCCTGGTCTTCGTCATCAACCGGCAGGCCTTCGGCTGGACGATCCAGTACCACCTGCCCCCCGAGGCGCTGGCGACGGCGGCGGCCCTGGCCGTCGGCACCGCGCTCGTCGCCGCCACGTGGCCCGCCCGGCGCGCTGCCGCGCAGCCGATCGCCCAGGCGGTTCGATACGAGTGACGGCCGTGCCCGAGGGCTACGCTGGACGCCATGAGTAAGCTCGTCGTCGGCGCACTCTTGCCGCTGCTCGCCGCGGGGTCGGTCCTTGCGGCCCCGTTCGTCTACCGGCAGGCCCTGCCCGGCTACCGGTTCGAGTTCCCGCGCGACCACGCCTCGCACGAGGCCTTCCGCACGGAGTGGTGGTACTACACCGGCAACCTGACGGCCGAGGGCGGCCGCCGGTTCGGCTTCCAGGTGACCTTCTTCCGCGTGGGGCTGCGCGACCGCGTGAACCCGGACAACCCGTCCCGGTGGCGCCCCGACAACGTGTACTTCGCCCACCTGGCGGTGACCGACATCGGGGAGGGCCGGTTCCGCTACTGGCACCGGACGAGCCGCGCCGGTCCCGGCCTCGCCGGCGCCGCGAGCGACCGGTACGCGGTCTTCATCGGCGACTGGCGCGCCTGGCTCGAGGGAGGCGTCCACCGCCTCTCGTTGGCCGTTCCCGCGGACCGCGTCGGGCAGCCGGCCGAGGTGCGGCTCGACCTCGCCCTCGAGCCCACGAAGCCGCCGGTCGTCCACGGTCGGGACGGCGTGAGCCAGAAGGCGGCCGGCCTCGGGCGCGCGTCGCACTACTACTCGCTCACTCGCCTGGCCGTCACCGGCACGCTCGGCCTCGACGGGCGGGACCTCTCGGTCGACGGCCTCGCCTGGATGGATCACGAGTTCGGGAGCAACCAGCTCGGCGAGGACCAGGTCGGCTGGGACTGGCTGAGCCTCCAGCTCTCCGACGGCTCGGAGCTCATGCTCTACCGCCTGCGGCTCAAGGGGGGCGGCGTCGAGCCGGCCTCCTCGGGCACCGTCGTCCGGCCCGACGGCAGCTCGCGGCACCTCGTCCTCGCCGACTTCCGGATGACGCCGGAGGGGACCTGGACGAGCCGGGCGTCCGGCGGAACCTACCCCGTGCGGTGGCGGATCGAGGTGCCGTCGGAGCGGATCGCCCTCACCGTGGAGCCCGCCCTCGAGGACCAGGAGCTGCGGACCGAGGGCTCGACCGGCGTCACCTACTGGGAGGGGGCCGTCGTCGCTCGCGGCGAGAACGGAGGCCGGCCGGTGGACGGGCGCGGGTACCTCGAGCTGACCGGCTACGCCCGGCCCTTCGACACCGACATCTGACCCCGATCGCATTCAGGGGCGCCCTCGGCGCCCCCGGGCGGCAGGAGCACCCGGACCGTGGTGCCCCGGCCGACCTCGCTCGAGATCTCGAGGCGGCCGCCGTGGGCCTGGACGAGGTGCTTCACGATGGCGAGCCCGAGGCCGGTCCCCCCGGCGTCGCGGCTGCGCCCCTTCTCGACGCGGTAGAAGCGCTCCCCGAGGCGCGGGAGGTCCGCCCTGGGCACGCCGACCCCGGTGTCGGCCACCACGACCGCCTGCATGCCGTCGGGCCGCGTCTCGGCCGACACGGTGACCGTGCCGCCCGGCCGGGTGAACTTCACGGCGTTGTCGACGAGGTTCACGAGGATCTGGATGAGGCGGTTGCGGTCGACGACGAGCGGCGGGAAGTCGGGCGGCAGCGCCTTGACCAGGGCGACGCCGCGCTCGGCGGCCCTGGCGGCGAGCAGCCCGAAGGTCTCGTCCACGGCGCCGGACAGGTCGACCGGGCGCTTGACGAGCCGCACCTGGCGAAGCTCGAGGTCGGAGAGGACGAGCAGGTCGTCGATGAGCCGCTGCAGCCGCTCGGCGTGCGCGAGCGACATGGCGACCCACCGGCGCGCGCCGGCCGGGTCCTCGAGCGCCCAGTCGTGCAGCGTCTCGAGCGCGGCGCGTATCGCGGCGAGCGGCGTCTTCAACTCGTGCGACACGTTGGCGACGAAGTCGGTCCGCGTCCGCTCGAGCCGCTTGAGTCGGGTCACGTCGCGCAAGACGACGACGTGGCCGAGCGCCTCGGCGGGGGCCTCCCCCCGGAGCGGCGCAACGGAGACGGCGACGTCCACCTCCTGCGGCGGCGGCAGGCGCATCTCGCCCGACGCGCGGCGCTCGGCGCCGGCCCGGGCGAGGAGGGCGTGCAGCTCGGGGGCCCGCGTCAACTCGAGCAGCGTCCGGCCGCGCCACGCCTCGGGCCGTACGTCGAGCATCCGCTCGGCAACGGCGTTCATGAGGAGTACCTCGCCGCCGGCGGTGACGACGATGAGCCCTTCGTCCATGGAGCCGATGATCGCCTCGACCCGTCGCCGCTGCTCGGCGAGCGCCGAGACGTAGGCGGAGAGGTCGGCCGCGGCGTCGGCGAGCGCCCGCTCGACCGGCTCGAGCTCGTCGCCCCGAGGCGCGGCGGGGGGGCGGCCGCGCGACGCGAGCTCGGCGGCCACCGCGAGCCCCTCCGCGCGCCGCCTGAGCCAGCGCGAGGCGAGCGCGGCGGCCCCGACGGCCGCGGCCCCGCCGGCCACGAGGCCGAGGCCGAGCGCGAGGCGCAGCCGGTCGATCGGCGCCTCCGCCCGATCGAGCGGCAGGGCGAGCCTGACGTACGCGACCGGGCGTTCACGCGCCGGGGAGGGGGACGGGCCGGCCGCCGCCGCGGCGCGCGGGGCGGGGGCGTCGTCCACGCGGATCGCCACGTAGAGGAGCGGCCGGCCGACCGAGGCGCTCCGCCGGCGGGCGACGCCGACCCCGCGCACGCGCGCCTCCACGATCTCGGGGCGGTCGGCGTGGTTGTCGAGGAGGCCGACGTCGAGCTGGGAGTCGGCAAGGACGCGGCCGTCGGCCGCGACGAGCGTGATCCGCTCGTCGAGCCGGCCGACCAGCGTGCGGACGAACGACCGCAACTCGCCGGGATCGCGCGGCAGCGCCGCCGCCACGAGCCGGGCCTCGGCCTCCAGGCGGCGAGCGACGGCGTCGTGAAGCGTGTCCGTGAGGAGGAGCGCCGCGCCCGCGGCGATGGCGGCAACCGTGAGCGCGACGACGGCGAGCGTGAGGGCCGCGATCCGGCCCCCGAAGGCGTGGGCCACGCGGGGCGGCCTCCAGACCGTCCTAGACCTTGTCGTACGGGACGTTCATGTGCTTCACGACCTTGCCCTTGGTCATGAAGATGACCATCTCGGCGATGTTCGTCGCGTGATCGGCGATCCGCTCGAACGACTTCGACACGAAGATGATGCGCAGCGCCCGCGCGATGGTCGTCGGGTCCTGCATCATGAACGTGAGCAGCTCCCGGAAGATCTGCTCGTTCAGGGCGTCGATGGGGTCGTCGCTGTTGAGCACCTTGATCGCGAGGTCGGCGTCCTCCTTGACGAAGGCGTCGAGCGCCTCGCGGACCATCTGCTGCGTCATCTCGGCCATCTTGGGCAGGTCGATGAACGGCTTGAGCTGCGGCTCCCGGTTCAGCTCCTGCGCCCGCTCGGCGATGCTCGTGGCGAGGTCGCCGATCCGCTCGAGGTCGTTGCTGATGCGGGCCGACGTGAGGATCATGCGCAGGTCGCGGGCGGCAGGCGCGTGCAGGGCGAGGATGCGCGTGACGCGCTCGTCGATGTCCACCTCCATGCCGTCGATGGCGGCGTCGAGGTCGATCGTCTGCTGGGCGAGCGAGGAGTCGCGCTCGACGAGCGAGCGGATGGCCTGCTCGATGGCGCGCTCGACGGCACCGCCCATGCGCAGGATCGCCGCCTTCAGCTCGGTGAGTTGCTCCTCGTACCGAGGGTCCGTATGCGTCTGGGGCATGGGTCCCCCTAGCCGAAGCGACCGGTGACGTAGTCCTCGGTCTGCTTCACGGACGGGTTGGTGAAGATCCGCTCCGTCGTATCGAACTCGACCAGCTCGCCGAGGTACATGAAGGCGGTCCAGTCGGAGAGCCGGGCCGCCTGTTGCATGTTGTGGGTGACGATGACGATCGTGTAGTCGCGCTTCAGTTCGCTGACGAGCCGCTCGATGTGAGCGGTGGAGATCGGGTCGAGGGCGGAGGTCGGCTCGTCGAGGAGCAGGACCTCCGGCTTCACCGCGATCGCCCGGGCGATGCAGAGCCGCTGCTGCTGGCCGCCCGAGAGGCGCGTGCCGCTGCGCGAGAGGACGTCCTTCACCTCGTCCCAGAGGGCGGCCTTGCGGAGCGCCCACTCGACTCGCGCGTCCATGTCGGCCCGCGAGAGCCTCTCGTAGAGCTTCACGCCGAAGGCGATGTTGTCGTAGATCGACATGGGGAACGGCGTCGGCTTCTGGAAGACCATCCCCACGGTCGCGCGCAGGAGGTTCACATCCACCCGGCGGTCGAGGATGTTGCGCGAGTCGAGCCAGACCTCGCCCGACACCCGCTGCTCCGGGTAGAGCTCGTACATGCGGTTGAAGACGCGCAGCAGCGTCGACTTCCCGCAGCCGGAGGGCCCGATGAAGGCCGTCACCTGCTTCTCCGGGACGTCGAGGGTCACCTTGTGAAGCGCCTGGAACCGCCCGTAGTAGAAATCGACCTCGCGGACCGCGAGCTTGGTCCCGGGGGCGGCCGCCCGTGCCGCGTCGGGCCGCGCCGCGCGCATCGCCACCGTGGTCCAGGGTCTCTCCGTGGTGATCTCCGGCATCGCGAATCCGTGCGCCTCGCTCATCGGCGTGTCGGCCTCCGGAGTGTACCACGCCGGGATGCGGCGCTCATTCGCCGCCCCGGCGCTGGTGGAACAGGGAGCGGGCGCTGATGTTGAGCGCGAGGACGCCCAGCGTGATGAGCAGCGCGCCGGCCCAGGCGAGCGCGTGCCAGTCCTCGTAGGGGCTCATGGCGTACTGGAAGATCGTCACCGGAAGGTTGGCGACCGGCCGCGACAGCTCCATGCTCCAGAACTGGTTGTTGAGCGCCGTGAAGAGGAGGGGCGCGGTCTCGCCGCTCACGCGCGCGACGGCCAGCATGACCCCCGTGATGATCCCCGCGCGCGCGGCGCGGTAGGCCACCAGGACGACCACCTTCCAGCGGGGCGCGCCCAGCGCCGCGGCCGCCTCCCTGAGGCTCGCGGGGACGAGGCGGAGCATGTCCTCGGTGGTCCGCACGACCACCGGGAGCGCGATGATGGCGAGGGACACGGCGCCCGCCCACCCGGAGAAGTGCTTCACCGGCACGACCAGGAGCGTGTAGACGAAGAGGCCGATGATGATCGACGGCGCGCTGAGGAGGACGTCGTTGATGAAGCGCGCGGCCCACGCGAGCCAGCTCCTCGCGCCGAACTCGGCGAGGTAGGTCCCGGCGAGGACGCCGACGGGGGCGCCGATGGCGATCCCGATCGCCACGAGGGCGGCGCTGCCGGCGATGGCGTTGAGGAGGCCGCCGCTGCTGCCCGGCGGCGGCGTCATCTCGGTGAACACCCGCGTGGAGAGGCCGCCGAACCCGTAGGCGAACAGCGTCCCGAGCACCCACGCGAGGAAGGCGAGCGCGAAGGCCATCGTGAGCGCCGAGGCCGACAGGGTCACGACGTTGACGAGCCGGCGCCTCCGGTAGACGGCGGTCGAACGCATGGCCGGCATGGTCAGGCCGCCTTTCCCTCGAGCCTGGCCAGGCGCGCGAGGAGCAGCCGCGCGCCGGCGAGCACGACGAACGTGATGAGGAAGAGGATGAGCCCGAGCGCGATCAGCGCCGAGAGGTAGAGGTCGCCCACCGCCTCCGTGAACTCGTTGGCCAGCGCGGCCGAGATCGTGTTGCCCGGCATGAGGAGCGACGCCGAGAGCTGGTAAGCGTTGCCGATGACGAAGGTGACCGCCATCGTCTCGCCGAGCGCGCGGCCGAGGCCGAGCATGATCCCCCCGATCACGCCGATCCTGGTGTAGGGCAGGACGACCCGCGAGACGACCTCCCAGGTGGTCGCGCCGACGCCGTAGGCCGACTCCTTGAGCATCGGCGGCACGACCTCGAACACGTCGCGCATGACGGCCGAGATGAAGGGGATCACCATGATCCAGAGGATCAGGCCGGCCGTGAGCATGCCGATGCCCATGGGAGGCCCCTGGAAGAGGGCGCCGACGAGCGGCAGCTCGCCCAGCGTGTCGTTCAGCCGGGGCTGGACGTGGTCGGCCATGAAGGGCGCGAAGACGAAGAGGCCCCACATGCCGTAGATGATGCTCGGGATGCCGGCCAGCAGCTCCACGGCGATCCCGAGCGGGCGCCTGAGCCAGCGCGGGCAGAGCTCGGTGATGAAGAGCGCGATGCCGAAGCTCACCGGGATGCCGATCACCATGGCGATGGCCGAGGTCACGAGCGTCCCGTAGATCGCCACGAGGGCGCCGAACTCCTCGGTGACCGGGTTCCAGGCGGTGCTCGCGACGAACCCGAGGCCGAACCTCCGGAGCGCCGGCCAGGCCCCCACGACGAGGGAGGCGATGATCGCGAGCAGCGTGACGAGGAGCAGGAAGGCGAAGCCCTGCGTCGTGCGGAGGAAGGCGGCGTCGGCCAGCCCCTGGAGGCTGCCGCGCCGGATCGTGGCCGCGTGGCCGGGGATCGTCGGTTGCTCGGTGCTGATCATGGACGGCTCCGCCGCGCGCGCCGCGGCTAGTTCTGGCCGGAGGTGGACCAGATCGGCTGGCCGCCGGGTCCCTTGATCTGCTCCCGCCACAGCGCCTCCACCTGCGCCACGACCGGGTTCGGCATCGGGACGTAGTGCAGCTCGCTGGCCATCGCGTCGCCGTTCTCGTAGGCCCACGCGAAGAACTTGAGGACCTCGCGCGCCGTCTCCGGCCTCGCCTGCTGCCGGTGCATCAGGACGAACGTGGCGCCGGCGATCGGCCAGGCGCCCTTCGCCGCCTGGTCGGTGAGGATCACGCCGAAGCCGGGCGTCCCCTTCCAGTCGGCGCCGGCGGCGGCGGCCTGGAAGCTCTCGGCCGTCGGGCGGACGAACTCGCCCGCCCTGTTCTGCATGAGCCCGTAGGCGAGCTTGTTCTGGAACGCGTAGGCGTACTCCACGTAGCCGATCGCGCCGTTGATCCGCTGGACGTAGGACGCGACGCCCTCGTTGCCCTTGCCGCCCACGCCGGTCGGCCACTGCACCGCGGTGCCCTCGCCGACCTTCGCCTTCCACTCCGGGCTCACCTTCGACAGGTAGTTCGCGAAGATGAACGTCGTGCCGGAGCCGTCGGAGCGGTGCACGACGGTGATGGCGCGGTCGGGGAGCGAGAGGCCCGGGTTGAGCCGGGCGATGGCCGGGTCGTTCCACTTCCTGACCTTGCCGAGGAAGATGTCGGCGAGGAGCGGGCCGCTCAGCTTCAGCTCCCGGGCCTCGACGCCCCGCACGTTGACGACCGGCACGACGCCGCCCATCACGGTCGGGAACTGGACGAGGCCCTCCTTGTCGAGCTGCTCCGGCTTGAGCGGCGCGTCGGACGCGCCGAAGTCCACCGTCTTCGCGGTGATCTGCCGGATGCCGCCTCCGGAGCCGATCGACTGGTAGTTGAGGCCGACGCCCGTCTTCGCCCTGTAGGCCTCGGCCCACTTGGCGTAGATCGGGAAGGGGAAGGTCGCGCCGGCGCCGGTGATGTCCGCGGCGTCCGCGGCCGTCCCCGTGAGGAGCATCGCGGCGCTCGCCAGGGCGAGGAGCCCGGTTGCGCGGCGGGCAACGGTCTGCATCTGTTCAACGCCTCCTTGGACCGGTGGGGTCGCCTTTCGGTCCCCCCAAGGGAAACCGACCGGGGTAATGGGCCCGTGGCAGAACCGTGACCGGACGATGAAATGCTCGCTGCGGGTCGTGACACCGGGAGGCGCCCCGAGATCACGGGCCCGCAGGGGAGGGCCGCGGCGTCGATCAGGCGGCCTCCCGAGGCGGCACGAACTTGTAGCCGACCCCGCGCACGGTGACGATCAGCTTGGGGTCGGCCGGGTTCTCCTCGATCTGCGCGCGCAGGCGCTTGATGTGGACGTCCACCGTGCGCGGCTCGACGAACTCCTCGCCCCAGATCAGGTCGAGGAGCTGGTCGCGCGTGTAGACCCGTTCGGCGTGCGTGAGGAAGAAGCGGAGCAGGCGGAACTCCATGGGGCGCAGCGACACCGGCCGGCCGTTGCGTGTGACCTCGTAGGTCGCGAAGTCCACCACGAGCCCGCCCACCTCGTAGCGCTCGCTCTCGACCGGGCGGGCCTGCTCGCGCTCCTGGCGGCGCATCAGGGCGCGGACCCGCGCGACCAGCTCTCGCGGGCTGAAGGGCTTGGTGAGGTAGTCGTCGGCCCCCACCTCGAAGCCGATCAGCTTGTCCACCTCCTCGCCGCGGGCGGTGAGCATGATGAGGGGGATGCCGGCCGTCTTCGGATCACGGCGCAGGGCGCGGCAGACCTCGAGCCCCTGGACGTCGGGCAGCATGAGGTCGAGGACCACCACGTCGAACGGCTCGTGGCGGACGAGCGACAGCGCGCGCGCCCCCTCGCCGACCCCCTGCACCTCGAAGCCTTCCTTGCGCAGGTTCGCCGCGACCAGCTCGACGATGTCGGGCTCGTCGTCGACGACGAGGACCCGCGGCGTCCTGCGCGCCGTCGTGCTCACGCTCATGCCCTGCCTCCGCCAACGGCTCGCGGCCGGCGTCCGCTCCGCGCGGGGTGAACCCGCGCTCCGCTCCACGCGAGCCTTCGGCTCGCCCCGGCCGGTGGCCGCTCGCCTCGGGCGGCGCGACCGCGCCGCCGCCCGGGTACGGGACGGCGGGAAGTCTAGCATGGCGTGTCACGGGCTCCGTGAACGCATCGTGACCCGCGCGGTCGACCGGGCGCCACACCGCCTCTCCCTCGCCGGCCGGCCTGCCGGCCGGCGCGGCCAGGAAGAGCCGGAACGCGGCGAGCCGCTCCTCCTCGCTCCCGGTCGCGACGGACCGGTCGCCGAAGCTCCAGGCGAGGCGCCGCGCCGGCGCCGGGAAGACCGCGCAGGACCCGGCCGCCCTGTCGCTCGCGGTGATCACGCAGTCCCAGGGCTGGTCGATGAAGGGGTCGACCGTCTTCGACGTGTGGCCCGAGACGTCGATCCCGATGTCGGCCATGGCCGTGACGGCGAGCGGGTGGACGCGCGTCGCCTCGGTGTTGGCCGAGGCGAGCCGACACGATGCCGGCGTCATCGAGCATGGGGAGATGGAGGGACGGGCGGCTTGACCGCCCGGACGAACGCGCTCATGAACGTCCCGTCGATCGCTGCGAGGGCGGACTCGTCGAGCCCGGCCGGGGCGAGCCAGTCGCGCACGTCCTCGGCACGGTAGACGCGCGTCGGCTCGACGTCGATCACCTCGAAGCCGGCGCGCGCGAGCCTCGACCGGTAGTCCCCTTCCTCGAGGGCGCCGGCCACGCACCCGGCCCACAGCTCCACGCTGCGCCGGACCTCCGGCGGCACGTCGCCGCGGACCACGACGTCCGAGACGGCGAGGCGGCCGCCCGGCTTGAGGACGCGGAACGCCTCGGCGAAGACGCGGTCCTTGTCGGCCGACAGGTTGATCACGCAGTTCGAGATGATCACGTCCACGGTTGCGTCGGGGAGCGGGATCCGCTCGATCTCGCCCTTGAGAAACTCCGCGTTCTCGACGCCGGCCTTCCGCTGGTTCTCGCGCGCCAGCGCGAGCATCTCGTCGGTCATGTCGAGCCCGTAGGCCTTCCCCCCGGGCGCCACGCGGCGCGCCGAGAGGAGCACGTCGATCCCCCCGCCCGAGCCGAGGTCGAGCACGACCTCGCCGGGCCGCAGGTCGGCCAGCGCCGTCGGGTTGCCGCAGCCGAGGGAGGCCGCCACGGCCTCGGCCGGCAGGGCGGCCGTGTCGCCGGCCTCGTAGAGGTCGCACGTGATCGGGTCCTTCGCCCCCGTCGGCCCGCAGCAGCCGCTTCCGCCCTGGATCACCCGGAGCGCGGCCTCGCGGTAGCGCTCCCGCACCGTCTCCTTGATGCCCGTCTTCTCCATCGTTCGTCCTCCTGACGCCGTCGCTACCGCTTCGCGGTCCCGAGGGTGACGAGCCCGTTCGCCAGGCGAGCGGCGGACGCCGGCAGCCTCCAGTATTCCAGATTTGTCGAAATGTACGATTCGAGAATACCAGAAGCGTGGAGGCTGTCAAGGAAGGCCGAACCGGGGGCAGGCCCGTCCATTCTCCAGGCCTGCCCGTTCTCCCCGGGTGGAAAATGGAAAGACCTGACCCCTAGACGATGGCGCCCCGGACGCGGGCCGAGACCCACTCGCTCGCCAGGACCGTGACGAAGATGAGGATGAAGATCATGGTCACCTGGGGCCAGGCGAGGATGTTGATGGAGGACTGGAGCTGCAGGCCGATGCCGCCCGCGCCGACCAGGCCGAGGACGGTCGACTCGCGGATGTTGATGTCCCAGCGGTAGACCGAGATGCCGGCGAAGGCCGGCAGGACCTGGGGCACGATGCCGTACGCCAGGACCTGCGCGCGGGAGGCGCCGGTGGAGGTGATGGCCTCGACCTGCGACGGGTCGATCTCCTCGATCGCCTCGTAGAGGAGCTTGCCGACGAAGCCGATGGACCGGAAGCCGATGGCGAGGATCCCGGCCAGGATGCCGGGCCCGAGGATGCTCACGAGCAGGAGCGCCCAGATGAGGGAGTTGATCGACCGCGACGCGACGATGCAGTAGAGCGCGAGCGGCCGAACGACGAGCATGCTCGGCGTCGTGTTGCGGGCGGCGAGGAAGCCGAGCGGCGTGGCGATCACGACGCCGAGGAGCGTCCCGAGGGTCGCGATGTTGATCGTGTCCCACAGGGGGCGCCAGAGCTGGTCGATGTAGGTCCACCGCGGGGGGACCATGCGCGAGAGCAGGTCCCAGGCCTGCGTCGGCGCGTCCCAGACGAAGGGCCACATCGTGTTGCCGGAGATCACCCGCCAGGAGGCCACCACCACTGCGGTGCCGACGAGCCAGGCGAGCCAGACGAGGAGGTCGGTGCGCCGGTCGCGCCGGCGCCAGGCCTTGACCGCTCCCGCGTTCGAGACCGGCACCTTACTGGACCTTCCGGCGGATGATCCCCGAGGCGTACTCGGTGGCCATCACGATGCCGATGATCAGGAGGAGCACGGCCGCCGCCGTGTCGAACTCGTAGCGGTCGAAGGCGGTGTTGAGCGTGGCGCCGATGCCGCCGGCGCCGACGATCCCCACCACGGCCGACTCCCGGAAGTTGATGTCGAGGCGGTAGACCGACAGCCCGATGAGGCGCGGCATGACCTGCGGCTGGACGGCGTAGTTGATGAGCTGCGACCAGGAGGCCCCGGTCGACCGGATCGCCTCCACCTGCGAGCGGTCGATCTCCTCGATGTCCTCGGCCAGGAGCTTGGCGAGGAAGCCGATCGTGGCGAAGGCGAGCGTGATCATGCCGGCGAGCGGCCCGAACCCGAACATCTTCACGAAGAGGATCGCGATGATCACCTCCTGGAACGTCCGGGACAGGGCGATCACGCCGCGGCAGGCCAGGTAGATCGGGACGGGGGCGATGTTCCGCGCGGCCCCGAGACCGATCGGCACCGAGATCAGGATCCCGAGCGCGGTCGAGGTGATCGCCATGGTGATGCTCTCGAGGATCCCCTCCCAGATGTCACGCCACCGCGAGAGGAAGTCGGGCGTGAGGAACGAGGCGACGAACGCGAGGCCGCGAGGGATACCCTCGAGCACGCGCGCCCACCGGACCTCGATCGTGCCGAGCGCGGCGGCGAGGTAGATCGCCGCGCCGAGGGCGAGCCCCCAGCGCAGGAGCGGGTTCGCGACGAGGGGCGGGGGCGACCAGCGGCGCCCCGCGGGGGAGGCGACCGACACGTCAGAGCACCCGCGCCCGCACGTCGCGGTCCCGTCCCGTGCCGGTCTCGGCCTCGTCCTCCTCGTCGGCGGCCGGCGCCATCGTCGCCGTCCAGTCCTCCTCGCCGTAGATCCGGGTGAGCGCCTCGGGGGTGAGGGCGCTCGGCTGGTCGTCGAAGACGATCTCCCCGGCGCGCAGCCCGACCACCCGCGCGGCGAACATGCGGGCGAGCCCCACGTCGTGCAGGTTGACGATCGTCGCGAGCCCCCGTTCGTTCGACAGCTCGACGATGAGCCGCATGATCTGGCGCGAGGTCTTCGGGTCGAGGCTCGCCGTCGGCTCGTCGACGAGCAGGAGGTCGGGCCCCTGCAGGAGGGCGCGCGCGATGCCGACGCGCTGGCGCTGTCCGCCCGAGAGCGCGTCGGCCCGTTTGTCGACGAACTCGGAGAGCCCCACGCGGTCGAGGAGGCGGAAGGCCTCGTCGACCGCGTCCTGCGGGAAGCGGCGGAACCACGACGACCAGAAGCCGACGTAGCCGAGCCGCCCCGAGAGGACGTTCTCCATGACCGAGAGTCGCTCGACGAGGGCG
>DASVDK010000079.1:0-3398 GCA_036381125.1 Thermodesulfobacteriota bacterium
ATGTCGAAGAGGGCCGCGGTCAGCTCTCGCCAGGGGGTGAGCCTGGCGAAGGCGAGGTCCCGCACCGTCCAGCGCCCGCCCCTCCCGGCGCCCCGGCGCGCGAGCAGCCCGGCGACGGCGGCGATCGGGTCGCCGCCCGGCGTCACGCCGTCGGCCCACACCGCGCCCCGCGCCGTGTCGACGACGACCGTCTGCACCTCCCCGGCGAGCCGGTCGAGCACCGACCGCTCCGCCGGCAGCGGCGCGCGCCACCAGAGGACCGAGGGGACGTCGGTCTCGAGGAGCGGCCGCACCAGGGCGGGCAGCTCCCCCACCACGGCGCCGCGTGCGTGCACCACGACCTGCTCGCCGCAGACCTGGTGTGCGCCCGCCTGCGGGCCGCGCCGCCCGAGCGGACGGCACTGGATCGAGGGCCAGGCGTCGAACCCCTCCGGCGCGAAGGGTTCGGGCACGACGACGATCATCCGCCCGGGCACCGATTCGGCCAGCTCGGCCAGCGCCCGGGTGACCTCGGCCACCGCGTTCGGGCCGTCGGTCACGACGACGAGGTTCACCACCGAGGCGCGCAGGAGCGGCTCCCCCTGCTCTCGGGCGCTCGCCGCGGCCTCCGACCAGAGGCGCCGCAGCTCGCGCTCCACTCCCGCCAGCGTCGTGCCGCCGCTCATGGACGCCGCCAGACGCGGCCGTCCCGCTCGATGAAGGCGTCCGCCTCGGGCGGGCCCCAGGAGCCCGCCTCGTAGAGCGGCACCCCCGGCGCGCGCGACGAGCGCCAGGCCTCCTCGATCGGCGTGACGATGCGCCACTGCGCCTCCACCTCGTCCTCGCGCGTGAAGAGCGTGGCGTCGCCGAGCATGGCGTCGAGGAGGAGCCGCTCGTAGGCGTCCGGCGGGTCGATGCCGAAGGAGGTCCCGTACCGGAAGTCCATCGTCACCCACCGGACCGCCGTCTGGAAGCCGGGCTGCTTGGCCGCGAAGCGCAGCGCGATCCCCTCGTCCGGCTGGATGCGGAAGACGAGGACGTTCGAGCCGATGCGGTCGCCCCCGTCGCGCGTGAACAGCGACAGCGGCGCCTCCTCGAAGACGACCGCGATCTCGGTGACCCGCCGCGGCAGCCGCTTGCCGGTCCTCAGGTAGAAGGGGACGCCGGCCCAGCGCCAGCTGTCGATCTCGAACCGGGCCGCCGCGAAGGTCTCGGTCGACGAGTCGGGGGCGACGCGCGTCTCCTCGCGGTAGCCCGGGACCCGACGGCCGCCGACGTAGCCCGCCCCGTACTGGCCGCGCACCGTCGCGGCGAGCGCGGCCGCGCCGGCGAGCGGCCGGACGGCCCGCAGGACCTTGACCTTCTCGTTGCGGACCGCGTCGGCCTCCAGGGACACCGGCGGCTCCATCGCCGTCAGGGCGAGGAGCTGCAGCAGGTGATTCTGGAATATGTCCTTGAGGGCGCCCGCCTCCTCGTAGTAGCCGCCCCGCCCCTCCACGCCGATGCTCTCGGCCACGGTGATCTGCACGTGGTCGATCGAGCGGCGGTTCCAGATCGGCTCGAAGATGCCGTTGGCGAAGCGGAAGAAGAGGAGGTTCTGGACCGTCTCCTTCCCGAGGTAGTGGTCGATGCGGAAGACCTGGCGCTCCTCGAAGACCTGGTGGATCCGCGCGTTCAGCCGGCGCGCCGAGTCGAGGTCGTGGCCGAAGGGCTTCTCGACGATGAGGCGCGTCTCGCCGCCGGAACCCTCCGGGCTGCGGCCGAGACCGGCGGCGCCGAGGTTCTCCACGATCTCCGGGTAGGCCGACGGCGGCGTGGCCAGGTAGAAGATCCGGTTGCCCGCCGTCCCCCGCTCGCGGTCGATCGCCGCGAGCCGGTTGGCCAGCCGCCGGTAGCCGCTCGCATCGCCGAACTCGACCGGGAGGTACTCGATGTTGTCGACGACCGACTCCCAGATCGGCGCCTCGACCCGGCCCGAGCGCGAGTGGCTGTCGATCCCCTCGCGCAGGAGCCTGCGGAACGCGGTGTCGTCGAGCGGGCGCCGCGCGACGCCGACCACGGAGAAGTTGAGCGGGAGGAGCCGCTCACGGGCGAGGTTGTAGAGCGCCGGGGCGAGCATGCGGCGGGTGAGGTCGCCGGTCGCTCCGAAGATGACCATGATGCAGGGAACCGGACGCGGTGCGAGCCGGAGCCCTTCCCGAAGCGGGTTGGCCCGCTCCGCCGCCATCACCGCCCCAGCACGGCCCGCGCCCGCGCCGCCACGGCGGCCGGCGTGAGGCCGAGCCGTTCGTAGATCGTCTGATACGGCGCGGAGGCGCCGAAGCGGTCGAGGCCGACGACCGCCCCCTTCGGCCCCACGTAGCGCTCCCATCCGAACGTGACGCCCGCCTCGACCGCCACGCGCGCGGTCACCTCGGGCGGCAGCACCGATCGGCGGTAGCTCTCCGGCTGGGCCTCGAACAGCTCGAACGACGGCAGGCTCACCACGCGGGCCCGGATCCCGCCTGCCGCGAGGTCGGCCCTCGCCTTCATGGCCAGGTCCACCTCGGAGCCGGTCCCGATCAGGATGACGTCCGGCCGTCCGCCGTCGGCTTCGGCCAGCACGTAGCCGCCCCGCAGCGTCCCCTCGACCGACGTCCCCGCCTGGATCGGGAGCTTCTGGCGCGTGAGGGCGATCGCGGTCGGCCCGTCGCGCCGCTCGAGCGCGGCCCGCCAGGCGCCGACCGTCTCGACCGCGTCGGCCGGCCGGATCACCACCAGGTGCGGCACGGCGCGCAGCGCCATGAGCTGCTCGATCGGCTGATGGGTCGGGCCGTCCTCGCCGAGGCCGACCGAGTCGTGCGTGAAGACGTAGACGACGCGCTGCTCCATGAGGCAGGCGAGCCGGATCGGCGGCCGCATGTAGTCCGAGAAGATGAGGAACGTGCCGGTGTAGGGGATGATGCCCCCCGTGAGCGCCAGGCCGTTGGCAATCGCCCCCATGGCGTGCTCGCGCACGCCGAAGTGGAGGTTGCGGCCTCCGTACCGGCCGGCCCCGTAGTCGCCGCCGCCCTTGACGAGGGTGTTGTTCGAGGGGGCGAGGTCCGCCGAGCCGCCGATCAGCTCGGGCAGCCTCGGCGCCACGGCGTTCAGCACCTTCCCCGACGCCTCGCGCGTCGCCATGGCCCCGTCGCCGGGCGAGAAGACCGGGAGCGCCTCGGTCCAGCCGTCCGGCAGGTCGCCCTTCATGGTGCGCGTCCACTCGGCCGCCAGCGCGGGATGCTCCCTCGCGTAGGCGTCGAAGCGTCGCCGCCACTCCGCCTCGAGCGCCTCGCCGGCCGGCACCGCCTTCCGGAAGTGCGCCAGCGCCGCCTCCGGAATCAGGAACGGCGGCTCCTCGGGCCAGCCGAGGGCCCGCTTCGCGAGCGCGACCTCGGCCT
>DASVDK010000080.1:0-2388 GCA_036381125.1 Thermodesulfobacteriota bacterium
CCGCTGCAGGTCGAGGAGCGCCGCGCGGACCCCTCCGATCGCCGCCACCCTGGACGCTGCCCGCGAAACCGCTTCGTCGCGCAGGTCCGGCGCGTCGAGCTCAGCGAGCGACACCGCCTCGGCGGCCGTCACGGCGGCGGCTTCGTCCCCGGGATCGATCCCGGCCCGCAGCAGCCGCGCGGCGACGGCGCGGTAAAGCAGACCCGTGTCGAGATAGGCAAGGCCATAGTGATCGGCAAGGCGGCGGGCGAGCGTTCCCTTGCCGGCGGCCGACGGCCCGTCGACGGCGATGACCAGGGGGGCCTCGCGAAGCGTCTGGCGTTCGACGGGGTCGTCTGTTGCGTGGCCCGCGGAAAGGTCCCGTCCGGTCATGACGCACCCTCCGCCGGCTGGATGCGGGCGCCGAGCCCGTTCATCAGCGCCGCGAAGCCCGGGAAGCTCGTGCCGATCGCCGTTCCGTCGTCGATCTCCACCGGCGCCTCGGACGCCATGCCGAGGACGAGGAAGGCCATGGCGATGCGGTGGTCGTAACCGGTGGCGACCGTGCCGCCGCCGGGCGGGCGCCCGCCGCGGCCGGTCACGGTGAGGCTGTCGGGGCCGGCCTCCACCGCGACGCCGCAGGCCGCGAGGCCGCGCGCGATGGCGGCGAGCCGGTCGCTCTCCTTGACCCGGAGCTCGGCCAGCCCGCGCATGACGGTCGTTCCCTCGGCCGCGGCGGCGGCCACCGCCAGGATCGGGTACTCGTCGATCATCGACGGCGCCCGCGCCGCCGGTATCTCGACGCCGGAAAGCCGGCTCGCGCGCACGCGCAGGTCGGCGACCGGCTCGCCCGCCTCTTCACGGCGGTCGGTTTCGGCGATGTCGGCGCCCATCTCGCGCAGCGTTTCGATGAGACCGATCCGGTGCGGGTTCATTCCGACGCCGCGCAGGACGATGTCCGATCCCGGCAGCAGCAGGGCCGCGACCAGCGGGAAGGCGGCCGAGGACGGGTCCGCCGGCACGCGGATCGCGCGGCCGCCGATCTCCGGCTGGCCGGTGAGGGTGACGGCGCGCCCCTCCTCCGTCGCCTCGACCCGGATGTCCACGCCGAAATGCCGGAGCATCGTTTCGGTGTGGTCACGGGTCGGCTCAGGCTCGATCACGGTGGTCCGGCCCGGCGCGTTGAGGCCGGCGAGCAGCACCGCCGACTTGACCTGGGCGGACGGCACCGGCAGGCGGTAGGTGATCGGCAGGGGCTCGGCCGCCCCGAGGACGGCGAGCGGCAGCCGGCAGCCCGATCGCGCGACGATGCGCGCGCCCATCATCTCGAGCGGGGTGGCCACCCGCGCCATCGGGCGGGCGCGCAGCGAGGCGTCGCCGGTGAGGAAGCTCGTGCCCGGATGAGTCGCGAGCAGGCCCATGAGAAGGCGCGCGCCGGTGCCGGCGTTGCCGAGGTCGAGCACGTCGGCCGGCTCCTGAAGGCCGCCGATGCCCCGGCCGCGGACGCGCCATCGCGCCCCCTGGGGCGTCCCGTCGCGACGTCCCCGGTCGTCGGCCTCGCGCTCCACGGCGGCGCCGAGCGCCCGCATCGCGGCGGCCGTCCGCAGCACGTCCTCGCCCTCCAGAAGCCCCTCGATCGTGGTCTCGCCGACGGCCAGCGCGCCGATCATCAGGGCGCGATGGGAAATGGACTTGTCGCCCGGCACGCGTGCCTCGCCGGTCAGGGCGTCCACGGGTTCGGACCGAAGCGGTTGCAAGATGACTCGCTCCTTATCACTTAAGCGGGCGCGGTTTCGGAATCGCGTGCGCGGACCCGCAGCGGGGGTGTGTCTAGCACAAGCCGCCCGCCGGCGCACGGGGGCCGAATCGCCTTGCACGAATCTTTTGACAGGGCCGAACGCGCGTGGCAATTGGCGCCCTCATCGATTGATATCTCGATTGACGTTCCGATTGGCGCCATTCGCCACGGAAGGAGGAACACAGAGTGGTGAAACCTGCTTGGGGCACGAAGCGCGTCTGCCAGAGCTGCGGCGCGCGATTCTACGACCTGCAGCGCGAGCCGATCGTCTGTCCGAAATGCTCCGCCGTCTACGATCCGGAGTCGGCCTCGCGGACGCGGCGGGGCCGCGGCGCCGTGGCCGAAAAGGTGGTGGCGTTGAAGCCGACCGAGGCGACCGAGGCGGCCGAGGTCGAGCTCGAAGACGTCGACGTCGATCTCGACGTCTCCGACGAGGATCTCGTCCTCGAAGAGGAGGGCGAGGAGGACGACGAGGACCTGATCGAGGACGCCTCGGAACTCGGCGAGGATGACGAGGACATGGCCGAGGTGATCGAGAACGTCGACGACGAAGACGAGCGCTGAGGCGGCCCCGGCCGGCGCGCCGGGGGCCGGTTCCCGGTCCGGCGGCG
>DASVDK010000081.1:0-4892 GCA_036381125.1 Thermodesulfobacteriota bacterium
ATACCCCCCCTCCGCTGCCCTTCATCGTCGTGATCTCCCCCCCACTCCGTGGGGGGGAGCCCGCCTCGCCGGCTGCGGCTCGTGCTACGAGCGCCCGGACGGCCGCGGCGAAGACTTCCGACCGGTGGAGGTAGTCGCGGAACATGTCGAACGACGAGCAGGCGGGCGACAGCAGGACGCTGTCGCCGGGCCTGGCCGCGGCGAAGGCGGCCTCGACCGCCGCCTCGAGCGACGGCGCCCGAACCGTGTCGGTGAGGCGGCCGAGCGCGGCCGCCATCCGCGGGGCCGCCTCGCCGATGAGGACCAGCCGGCGCACGCGCGCCTTCACGAGCGGCGCGAGCGGCGCGTAGTCGCCCCCCTTGTCCTTGCCGCCCGCGATCAGGACGACCGGCGTCGCGAAGGACTCGAGCGCGCGCACGACGGCGGCGACGTTCGTCCCCTTCGAGTCGTCGTAGAAGCCGACGCCGCGCGCCTCGCCGATCCGCTCGATCCGGTGCGCGAGGCTCGCCACCCCCTCGAGGGCGCGCTGGATGGCCGCGGCCGGCACGCCGAGCCTGCGCCCCATGGCCACGGCGACCAGCATGTTCTCGAGGTTGTGCCGCCCGGGCAGCCGGACCTTCGCGAGCGGGTAGCGCTCCCCCTCGAAGCGGAGCGCCCCGCGCCCCTCCCGGCCCACCTCGACGCCGGAGCCGGGCTCGACGGTCGCCTCGGCGGGGGCGCCCGAAGGGGTCGGCCGGCCGAGGACGCTCACCCAGGTGATGCGCGTGCCGGGGCGGACGTCGGCCGCCAGCGCCGCCACGCGGGGGTCGTCGGCGTTGAGGACGAGGTGGTCCCCCTCGCCCATATTCTCGAAGAGCCGCGCCTTGGCGGCGACGTAGGCCGCCATCGACGGGTAGCGGTCGAGGTGGTCCTCGGTGATGTTGACGATCGAGGCGACGCGCGGCCGGAAGGCGGCGATCCGCTCGAGCTGGAACGACGACACCTCGGCGACGACCGCCTCGAACGGCCGTCCGGCGCACGCCTCCTCGTCGGCCGCCTCGACGAGCGGCGTGCCGAGGTTGCCGCCGACGAAGACGCGCCAGCCGGCGGCCCGGCAGCAGGCGCCGAGGACCTCGGTCGTCGTGCTCTTCCCGTTGGTCCCGGTGATGGCCGCGATCGGCCCGGCGAGGAACCGGCTCGCCAGCTCCACCTCGCTCACCACCGGCACGCCGGCCCGGTCGGCCGCCTCGAGGGCCGGGATCGGCGGCACGCCGGGCGAGAGGACGATGAGATCGGCCGCCGCGAAGCGCGCGGCCTCGTGCCCGCCGAGGGCGAGCGCCACGCCGGCGCCCCGCAGCGACGCCTCGACCTCGGGGGGCAAGGACGGCCGCGCGTCGTTGCCCGTGACGGCCGCGCCGCGGGCGGCGAGGAAGCGAGCAGCCGCCTGCCCGCTCTTGCCGAGCCCGACTACGAGCACCTGCCGCCCCGCGAGGTCCACCCGACGTCCTCCCCTAACGGATCTTGAGCGTGCTGATCGCGACGAGCGCGAGCATGACCGAGATGATCCAGAAGCGGACGATGATCTTCGGCTCGGCCCACCCCTTCAGCTCGAAGTGGTGATGGATGGGGGACATGAGGAAGACCCGCTTGCGCCGCAGCTTGAACGACGCGACCTGGATCATGACCGAGAGCGTCTCGACGACGAACACCCCGCCGACGATGGCGAGCAGGATCTCGTTCTTCGTCATGACCGCCAGCGCGCCGAGGGCCCCCCCGAGCGCCAGCGATCCGATGTCGCCCATGAAGACCTGGGCGGGGTAGGTGTTGAACCAGAGGAAGCCGAGCGACGCGCCGACCATGGCGCCGCAGAAGATCGACAGCTCGCCGGCCCCGCGGATGTGGGCGATCTGCAGGTAGGACGCGGTCTTGACGTTGCCGGCGAGGTACGCGAACAGGAGGAACGTCCCCGCGGCGATGAGGACCGGGCCGATGGCCAGGCCGTCGAGGCCGTCGGTGAGGTTGACGGCGTTCGACGCCCCCACGATGACGAGCACCGCGAACGGCACGTAGAAGACGCCGAGGTCGGGGTTCACGTCCTTGAGGAACGGCACGGTGAGCGTCGTCGTGTAGCCGTCGAGCGTGTAGAGGACGACCGCCACGGCCGACGCGAGGGCGATCTGCCCGACGAGCTTCCAGCGCCCCGCGAGCCCCCTGGTGTTCCGCCTGGTCACCTTGCGGTAGTCGTCCACGAAGCCGAGCAGCCCGAAGCCGACCGTCACCGCCAGGGCGAGCCAGACGTAGGCGTTGCGCAGGTCCGCCCAGAGGAGCGTCGGGATCGTGAGGGCGATCAGGATGAGGAGGCCCCCCATCGTCGGCGTGCCGGCCTTCTTGAGATGGGTCTGCGGCCCCTCCTCCCGCACCACCTGACCGATCTGCAGCTTCTGCAGCCGGTCGATGAGCCACGGACCGATCAGGAACGACAGCAGGAGCGCGGTCAGGGTCGCGTAGATCGTCCGGAACGTGATGTACCGGAAGAGGTTGAAGAAGCTGACCTCGCTCGAGAGCGGGTACAGCAGCAGGTAGAGCATGTCAGCTCCGCGCGCCCGGCCGTCCGGCCGGCATGGTGTCGAGCCGGGGCCGCCGCCGCTCGAGGGCCGCGATCACCCGCTCCATCGTGACTCCCCGCGACCCCTTCACGAAGACGGCGGAGCCCGGCACGAGCCGGGCCGCGATCGCGTCGGCGATCGCCTCGTGCGTCTCGAGCGCCACGACCCGTCCGTCGGGCGCTCCCGCCTCGCGGGCGCCCGCCACCACCAGCTCGGCCGAGGGGCCGTAGACGAAGACGCCGTCGAGGGGAAGGGCCGCCACGCGCCGCCCGAGGTCGCGATGGGCCGCGGCGCTCGCCTCGCCGAGTTCGCGCATCTCCCCGAGGGCCGCGAGCCGGCGGCCGCCCGGCCCGAGCGGGGCCGCGCAGAAGACCTCCAGCGAGGCGGCCATCGACGCCGGGTTGGCGTTGTACGCGTCGTTGACGACCACCACGTCCCCCTCGAGCCGCACCCGCTCGAAGCGGCCGGGGACCGGCGTGAAGCGCTCGAGGCCCCGTGCGATCTCGGGGAGCGCCACGCCGGCCGCGAGGGCGGCGGCGGCCGCCAGCGCGGCGTTCATCGCCTGGTGCCGACCCTCGGCCGGGAGGTCCACCCGCACCCGGCCGGCCGGGGTCTCGAGCGTGAGCGGCGTGCGCCCCTCCGGGGTCGTCGCGCCGGCGCGGGCGAGCACGTCGACCGGCAGCCCGGACGCCCGCGCGCCGCCCGGCGTCCCGTCGAGGGCGACGCGCAGCGGCGTCACCGCGAGCCCCGCCGCGCCGTCGCGCAGGCTCGGGTCGTCGGCGTTCACCACCGCCGTGCCGCCGGCCGGCATCCTGCGGAACAGCTCGAGCTTCGCCCGCCTGACGCCGTCGAGCGAGCCGAGCCGCTCGAGGTGCACCGGCCCGACGTTGGTGATGACGCCGACGTCCGGCCGGGCGATCTCGGTGAGCCGCGCGATCTCGCCGAACCGGTTCATCCCCATCTCGAGGACCGCGACCCTCGTCCCCTCGGCCATCGCGAGGAGCGTCCGGGGCAGCCCAATGAGGTTGTTCAGGTTCCCGTCGGTCTTGAGCATCGGCCCGAGCGGCGCGACGGCGGCCGCCAGCATCTCCTTGGTCGTCGTCTTCCCGTTGGACCCGGTCACGGCGAGCACCGTGAGGGCCCCCTCGCGCCGCCGGCGCGCGGCCGCCAGGTCGCCGAGGGCGGCGAGCGGATCGGCCACGGCCACGAGGGGGAACCCCGGCAGGCCGAGGGCGAGCGACCCGGCCGCCGGCGCCCAGACCAGGGCCGCCGCCGCGCCCGCCGCGCGGGCCGCCGGCACGAACGTGTGGCCGTCGAACCGCTCCCCCGCGAGCGCCACGAAGAGGCTGCCGGCCGGCACGGCGCGCGAGTCGGTCGTGACGGCCGTGAAGGGCGCCCCGGGCCTCGGGCCGACGAGGCGGCCGCCGGTGGCCGCGAGGACGAAGTCGAGCGGGAGGGGCATCGTCACGCGAGCGCCTCCAGTGCGGCCGCGGCCTCCTCCCGGTCGTCGAAGCGGCGCCTCTCGTTGCCGACGATCTGGTAGTCCTCGTGCCCCTTGCCGGCGATGAGCACCACGTCGCCCGGCCGCGCGAGCCGGAGGGCGAGCCGGATCGCCGCCCGCCGGTCCGGCTCCACCAGGTAGGCCCCCGCGGGCCACTCGCCCGGCTCGAGGTCGGCCGGCGTCCGGCGCGCGAGGCCGAGGCCCGCAAGCCCCGGCTCGATCTCGGCGATGATGGCGGCCGGGTCCTCGGTGCGGGGGTTGTCGCTCGTCACGACGACGAGCGACGAGCGCCGGCCGGCCGCCTCGCCCATGAGCGGCCGCTTGCCGCGGTCGCGGTCGCCGCCGCAGCCGAACAGGGTGATGACGCGCCCCTCCGCGAGCCCGTTCACCGCCTCGAGGACCTTGTCGAGCGCGTCGGCCGTGTGCGCGTAGTCGACGAGCACCGTGATCCCGAGCCGGTTCGCGACCGGCTCGAGCCGGCCCGGCACGCCCGGCAGGGCGGCGATCCCCTCGGCGATCGCCTCGGGCGCCACGCCGAGCCCCACGGCGGCCGCCGCGGCGGCGACGAGGTTCGACACGTTGAACGCCCCGACGAGCCGCGACCGCACCGGCACCCGGCCGGCCGGCGTCACGATGCGCCCCTCGATGCCGGCCGCCGAGAGCGTCATCGCCTCGGCGTAGACCACGGCGCCGCCGTGGCGATCGACCGCGAAGGGGATCGGCCGTCCGTCGACCGCCTCGAGGAGCCGCCGGCCGTGGGGGTCGTCGACGTTCACGGCGGCGAACCCGGCGCCGAGCCGGAAGAG
>DASVDK010000082.1:0-3973 GCA_036381125.1 Thermodesulfobacteriota bacterium
GGTTCGAACACGTCCACACCAGACTCCCTCTTGAGTTTGAACCTCAGCCACCGGAACACGGGGGTTCCAGGGGGTCGCCCCCCTGGGCGAACACAGCTAGCACAGCTCCAGAATGGTCACGTTGGCCTGGCCGCCGCCCTCGCACATGGTCTGGAGGCCGTAGCGGCCGCCGGTGCGCTCCAGTTCGTGGAGGAGGGTGGTCATGAGGCGGGCGCCGGTGGCGCCGAGGGGGTGGCCGAGGGCGATGGCGCCGCCGTTGGGGTTGACCTTGGCCGGGTCGGCGCCGGTCTCCTTGAGCCAGGCGAGGACGACGGACGCGAACGCCTCGTTGATCTCGACGGCGTCGATGTCGCCGATCGTCATGCCGGTCTTCTTCAGCGCGTAGGCGGTGGCGGGGATGGGCGCGGAGAGCATGCGGATGGGGTCCTCGCCGCGTGCGGAGATGTGGTGGATGCGGGCGCGCGGGGTGAGGCCGTGGTCCTTGACGGCCCGCTCGGACGCGATGAGCAGCGCGGCGGAGCCGTCGGAGATCTGGGACGAGACCGCCGCGGTGAGGCGTCCGCCGTCCACGAGGGTCTTCAGCCCGGCCATCTTCTCCAGGGTGGTGTCGCGGCGCGGCCCCTCGTCGGCGGCGACGTCCCCGTAGGGGGCGATCTCGCGTTCGAATCGGCCCTCGTCGATGGCGCGGATCGCGCGCCGGTGCGACTCGTAGGCGAACCTCTCCATGTCCTCGCGGGACAGGTCCCAGTCGCGGGCGATCATCTCGGCGCCGTTGAACTGGGAGACCTCGGTGTCGCCGTAGCGGCGCGTCCAGCCCGTGGAGCCGGCGAAGGGGCCCTCGGTGAAGCCGAGCGGCGCGGCGGCGGTCATCGCCGACGCGATCGGGATCTGCGACATGTTCTGCACGCCGCCCGCCACCACCAGGTCCGACGTGCCGGACAGGACGGCCTGCGCGGCGAAGTGCACGGCCTGCTGCGAGGAGCCGCACTGCCGGTCGACGGTGACGCCGGGGACCTCCTCGGGGAGGCCGGCGGCGAGCCAGCAGGTGCGGGCGATGTCGCCGGCCTGCGGGCCGATGGTGTCGACGCAGCCGAACACGACGTCCTCGACGGCGGCCGGGTCGATCTTCGTCCGGTCCATGAGGGCGGTGAGGACGTGCGCGCCGAGGTCGGCGGGGTGCACCCCGGCGAGCCCGCCGCCGCGCCGCCCGACGGGGGCGCGGACGGCGTCGACGATGTATGCCTCGGCCATGGGGTCTTCTCCTTCGTGCGGGTCCGTCGTGCAGGGGCCTAGCTCGCCTGGATGCCTTCGAGGAACATGGCGAGGTACTGCTTGGCGATGTCGTCGGCGGACAGCCGCCCGCCGCGCTGGTACCAGTTCGCCGCGACCCACACGGTGTCGCGGATGAACCGGTACACGAGGCTCCGGTCGAGGTCGGCGCGGAACGCGCCCTCCTTGACGCCGCGGTCGAGCAGCGACAGCCACATCTCCTCGAACCGGCGCTGCGAGTCGAGGAGGTAGTGGAAGCGCTCGCTGGTCGCGAGGTGCTTGGACTCGTTCTGGTAGAGGACGACGGCGGGCCGGTGCCGGTCGATCGAGCGGAACGACTCGACGACGATGGCCTCCAGCGTGTCGCGGGCGTTGAGCCCGGCGCCGAGGATGCGCTCGTACCCGGCCCACATCTCGTCCAGGAACGTCCGGAGGATCTCGTCGGCCATCGACTCCTTGGAGTCGAAGTGGTAGTAGAGGCTGCCGCCGAGGATGCCGGCGGCGTCGGCGACCTTCCGGACGGTGGTGGCGGAGTAGCCCTGGGAGGCGAACACCTCCGCGGCCGTGGCGAGCAGTTCCGCCCGCCGCTCCGCGCGGGCGGCGGCGGTGCCCTCGGCGTCGCGCCGTCGTGGACTCATGTGCTTCCTATGCGTGCTGGGAGGAGACGGAGACGACCTCGCCCGTCATGTACGAGGAGTAGTCGCTGGCCAGGAAGACGATAACGTTGGCCACCTCCCACGGCTCGGCGTAGCGCCCGAACGCCTCCCGGCGCGTCAGCTCCTCCAGCAGCTCCTCGGAGGTCACCTTGACCAGGTGCGGGTGCATGGCGAGGGACGGCGAGACCGCGTTGATCCGGACGCCGAAGTCCGCGGCCTCCAGTGCGGCACAGCGGGTGAGCGCCATGACGCCGGCCTTGGCGGCGGCGTAGTGGGACTGGCCCTTCTGCGCCCGCCAGCCGATCACCGAGGCGTTGTTGACGATGACGCCGGAGCCCTGGCCGCGCATCATGCGCAGCGCCGCGCGCGTGCAGCGCATGGTGCCGTTGAGGGTGATGTCGATGACGCGGTCCCACTGCTCGTCGGCCATGTCGACCAGGTCGGCCGTGCCGCCGAGCCCGGCGTTGTTGATCGCGACGTCGACGCGGCCGAACCGCTCGGCGGCGAATGCGTAGAGGGCCCGCACCTGCTCCTCGGACGTGACGTCGCAGGGCTGCGCGGCGACGCGGCCGGCGCCGAACTCCTTCTCCAGCTCCCGCGCGGACGCGGCCAGCCGCCGCTCGTGCGCGTCGGAGACCAGGACGCGGGCGCCCTCCTCCAGGCAGCGGCGGGCGGTGGCGCCGCCGATCCCGGCCCCGGCCGCCGCGGTGATGACGACGGCGCGGTCCTTCAGGAGGCCGTGCCCGGGGACGTAGGGGGGCGGCGTCATCCGCGTGCCTCCTTCGGGAGCCCGAGCACCCGCTCGGCGATGATGTTGCGCTGGATCTCGTTCGACCCCGCGTAGATCGTGTCGGCGCGGGAGAACAGGAAGAGCCGCTGCCAGTCGTTCAGGTCGTAGGGCTCGCCGTCCGCGACGAGGCCGGCGGCGCCGAGGACGTCCATGGCCAGTTCCCCCAGTTCGCGGTGCCAGGTGCCCCACACGAGCTTGGAGATGGACGATTCGGGGCCGGGCGCGCCGGCGGCGACGCCGGCCATGGTCCGCACGGCGTTCAGCCGCATGATCTCCAGGCCCATGTACGAGCGGGTCAGCCGGTCGCGCAGCAGCGGGTCGTCGATGGCGCCGGTGCGCCGGGCGAGGTCGGCGACGCCCTCGAACTCGCGCCGGAACCCGACCTGCTGGCCGAGGGTGGCGACGCCGCGCTCGAACCCGAGCGTGGCCATCGCGATCCTCCAGCCCTCGCCGGGCGCGCCGACGATGTTGCCGGCGTCGGTGCGGGCGCCGTCGAAGAAGACCTCGTTGAACTCGGAGGTCCCGGTGAGCTGGACGATCGGCCGGATGTCCACGCCGTCCTGCCTCATCGGGACGAGCAGGTACGACAGGCCCTTGTGGCGCGCCGACCCGGGCTCGGTGCGGCAGACGGCGAAGCACCAGTCCGCTTCGAGGGCGAGGGACGTCCACACCTTCTGGCCGTTGATCACCCAGTGGTCGCCGGCGAGCTCGGCGCGCGTCTGGACGTTCGCGAGGTCGGACCCGGCGCCGGGCTCGGAGTAGCCCTGGCACCACAGCTCTTCGACCGCCGCGATGGGCGGGAGGAAGCGGGCCTTCTGCTCGTCGGTGCCGAACGCGATGATCGTGGGGCCGAGCAGGTTCTCGCCGATGTGGTTGACCCGGGCGGGGCCGTCGGCGAGGGCGTACTCCTCGTGGAAGATGACCTGCTGCTCGACGGTGGCGCCGCGCCCGCCGTACTCCGCCGGCCAGCCGAGGCACGTCCAGCCGGCCGCGGCCATGTGGCGCTCCCAGGCCAGCCGCTCCTCGAACGCCTCGTGCTCGCGTCCGGGCCCGCCGAGCCCGCGGGCGTGCGCGAACTCGCCCTGCAGGTTCGACCGGAGCCAGTCGCGGACCTCGGCGCGGAACTCGCGGTCCCGCGGCGACTCGTTCTGGTTCACGCCACGGACTCTACCAAACAGTTGATAGAAAGAATCACTCCCCAGCGCGGGTTCGGCCTCCCGTCCCGCCGCCGGCCGGGCGGCCGGCCCGGCCGCCCGCT
>DASVDK010000083.1:0-9481 GCA_036381125.1 Thermodesulfobacteriota bacterium
GCTTCGAGCATCGTCTCTTTCCTCCACCTGGCGCCCCGGGGCGGCCACACGACCCACGCCTGTCCGCCCCGGGCGCCCTTCACCGGCGGACCATCCGCCGGCCGTCGTGGCGTGCGCAACCGTCGCTCCCGCCACGACCCCACTGTGCTAGGCCGCTGACCGCCTCAGCGCGAGCCGGAGTGCGTCCTCACGCTCGGCTTCGGGGCGCTGCCATAGCGTGGCGAGGTCACGAATCGTGTAGCCTTTGAGGACCCAGTAGACGACATCGACGTCCCAGCTCATCGCCACCGCCACCCTTTCCGCAGGTCCCGCCGCACCCGCCAGCGCTCGAGGGCCTCGGTCGGCACGAGGCAGGTGACGAGCGCGAGGCTCGCGAGCGCGAGCCACACGTAGCCGATCAGGATCAGGACGGCCATCGCCGCTACTTGATCGGCGCCGGCAGGTCGGCGCCGGTGCCCTTGGAGTTGTCGAGGATGATCGGGTCGCCGTCGAGCACGTCGAGGCGCTGCTCGTCGAACCAGCGCCCATCCTTGAGGTCGCCCTTCTCGTCGGCGTGCGGCGTCACGAGGTATTGGTCGCAGCCCGTGATGTACTGGGCGCGGCCGGTCACGATGCCGCGGAAGCCGGTGATCTTGTCCTTGACGGCAACACCAAGCTCGATCATGGGATCTCTCCCTCTCTGCGGCCAGAGCCGCGTTACGCCACCCTCCGGGCCCGCAGGTCGCGGACCCACTGCTCGAGCCGCGGCCGGGTCCACCCGTGCTCGCGCGCTAGGTGATCCGCGACGAACAGCACCTCCTCGATGTACTGGTCGCGGCACACGGGGCAGAGCGCGTAGTACCGCCAGACCGGATCGGTCTGGGGGATCGGAGCCTCGGTCGCCATCGCCACGGCGAGCATGGCTAGGCCCGCGCCCGCGTGAGGACCTTGTCGATGTTGTTCGCGGCCTTGAGGATCTTCCCCGCCGCGTCGGCCGCGAACGCCGCGACCTGTCGCACCGTCGATGAGGCCGAGTCCGCGTTGTCCTCGGCGAGCTGGAGACATTCGCTCGCCATCGCGCGCAGCTTCTGCGCGAGCGCGGCCTCCTCGCTGTAGGGCTCCTCGACGCCGGGCATCGTGGTCTGGGTCGCCATGTCGGCTCCTTTCCTCAGGGCGCGCGTTGCACGCCTCAACGCCTCGTGGATCTCGTCGGACGTGCCCGCGATCTCGACGCCGCGGGCGTCGCGTGTGACCCGGAGGGTCACGGCGTCGGCGCCCGCCCGAGCGCCGCGTGGATCGCCCGGGCGACCTCGCGGGCCGGCCCATCGGGGACGCCGTTGACCAGGGCCGTGACCAGCTCGCGCATCCGGGCGATCACGCCGCTCTCGAGCGCCTCGGTCGGAAGGCCGGCGCAGGCGTTCACCGCCGCGATGAGCCGTCGTCGCTTGTCCTCGTCGAAGACGCTCTCGGCGACGAGGCCGCCGCCGTAGACGATCCGATCGCGTTCCGCGTCCGTGTGGTTCGGGCAGTCGTAGGCAAAGCAGCGCGGACAGACCGGCGGCTCCTCGCCGTCGACGATCACGGAGGCGTAGCTGCGGCCCGCCCGCCACGGCTCCCCGTACCGGCCGCTCATGACTGCGACTCCGGGACGTGCGAGAACATCACGTCGAGCCCGTCCGCCCGGCGCTGCGTCGCGGCCTCGGCCTCGCGCTGCGCCGCCTCGAGGAGGAACGCGAGCCGATCGGTCGACGGCAGTCGCACCTGTTGCCGCGTGTCGAGCGTCACGAAGTCGATGCCACTGGTCTGCCGAATCGTCGCGTTCGTCGCGGCGTGCTTCGCCACGTCCTCGAAGGCGCGCTTGTCGAGGAGGAGGCACGTGCCGCGCGCCTTCGCCCATGCGAGCGCGCGGTCGGCGTCGTAGACGACCCGCGTCGTCTCGGCCACGACGACGCCCCAGGGCAGCGACTTTGTCCGGAGCGTGGCCGCGCGCCGCTCGGCCAAGCGCCGCCACTCAGCTTCCGCCGCCTGCAGCGCCTCGCCGCACGCGGCCGCCTCGTCGAAGAGCGCCGCGTTGGCGGCCTCCCATGCCAGGCGCGCCGCGTGGATTCGCCCGTCGATCGCGTCCTTGCGGCGCCGCAGCTCGAGGACGCGCCGCGCCTGCGCGTCGTACGCCTCGGCCTCAGCGAGGAGCGCCTGCGCCGTCTCGGTCAGCGTGCCCATCGCTACGGGCCCACGCGGCGCGGCGCGCCGCCGAAGAGGTCGGGCTCGTCGCCAGGCTCACGAGCGCCCGCGCCGCCATCGGGATCGAGCGGCACCTCGGCTGCGCCCGCCTCCTTCCGCTCGTCGAGCAGGACGCCGAGGCGGCTGTACGCCTCCTTGCGCTCGGCGGCCGTCAGGTCGTTCCAGGACGTGATCGGCCGGCCGATGAGCTCGCCCATGCGCCGGATGCGCTCGGCCCGGAGTGCCTCGTGCTCGGCCTTCGTCTTGCCCGTCGGCTGCGGGAAGACCTCCTGCCAGCGAGCGAAGAGCGTCCCGAGGGGGATGTCGTCGGGATCGGCCACGGGCGCCGCCGCCGGTGCCGAGGTGTCGAGCGACGTCTGCGCATGTCGCACGTATTCCGCGGGCGGGTCGTCGTCGGCATCGATGGCGGCCACGACGCCACGCGCCGACAGGATGTCGGCGTAGACGCGCGAGCAGAGCCGGCCCGCCGCCTTCGCGTAGAGCATGTCGGTCGGAAACTTCTTCCAGACGTCCTTGTCGAGCAGTCCGGCCTGCCGCGCCTGCTCGATCGTGAACGTCTCGCGCTGCGGCTCGGGCTCGCCGCGCCGCCACGTCTCGACCGTGCAGACCGTCGCGGTCTTCTCGATCGTCCGGAAATACCGGGCCGCACCGGACGCGAGCACGACCGCGACCTTGCCCTCGGCCATGACGCCGAGCTTGATCTGTCCGCCCTGGGCGGGGACCGTGTAGACCCACTGAGCCGCGGCGAGCGGCGTGAGCCCCATCTCGACGCCCTTCGCGATCCGCACGAACGCCTGCTCCTCCTTCTTGTCCGGCACGAGACCGGACGCGACGAGGATGCGGCAGTAGTGGAGCCACTCCGGAATCGAGCGCGGCTGGAGCCCGAAGCGCTCGGCGTGATCGATGGCCGCCGGCGCGACGCGCGGTCGCTCGATCGTCGCTGGCACGTCGGGCGCGTCGACCTCGACGGTGGGCCGGCGAATCGTATCGGTCTGCGAGGTTGCCATCTCGGGATGCCTCCGAGGGGGATCGCCGGACGGGGCGACGATCCCGGGGCCGTGCCGCGTGCGGCTCCGGGGCATCCTCCCCGGGACTCGCCGCCCGTCCGGCGCCTCATCGTCAGAGCCGTCGCACGTGCTCGAGCGGCGTCACGCGCCCCGCCTGGTCGACCACGTAGGGCCGGCGCACCGAGAGGCCGCGGATGTCGCCGGCCTCGCGGACGACGGCGCCGCGCCGTACGAGTGTCCCGACCCGCAGGCAGGCGGCCGACCGGCAGATGCCGAGCGCGGCGCCGAGCTCCCGCATCGACGGCGGCCGGCCGCAGCCCTCGGTGAGCCGCACGATCATGTCGAGGGTCGCGGCCTGCTTGCGCGTAAGGGTCCAGGCCATCACGCGCCTCCTGCCGCCGCCTCGACCACGTAGCGGTTCATCGCGCCGCGCTTCTCGTCGCCGCATGCACCGCCCGGCACCCCGCGCACACGGGCGGCCGGCCGTCCACGGGCCACCAGTAGGTCGACCCGCGATGGATCGGGCAGCGCGGCGGCACTTCGATCCGCTCGACGACGCCCGGGCGGATCGCAATCTGGATCGCGACCGGGGCGTCGAGGTCGCGGTCGCCGTCGAGGGCGCGGCCGAGGTGGGGCATTAGCTGGCCTCCGTGTGCACGTCGGGAAAGACCATGCGCGGACGCATCGCGCGCAGTTTCGCGGGCGAGAGGGACCAGTCGACCGGCTGGCCATCGACGGTCGCGCCCGCGTAGCGCAGCGCCTCGACGATCGCCTCGGCTTTCGTCGCGCACCGCACGACGAGGTGCCCGCTCGGCCGGTGATCGACCTTCCAGCCGCGCGGCTCCCGGGGGCGCCTGGCGTACCGGACGGCGAAGAGCCCCATCGCGTCCGACGTGTAGCCCGCGACTGGCACCTTCGCGGTGTGCCCGAGCCGATCACAGCCGGCGCATCCCGGGACCGCTTGGTGCTCGCGGATCATGTAGGTGATGCGCCGGAGCCTCATCGCGCCTCCGCTCACGCCGCCCGCTCGGCCGGCCGCAGCCGGGCGCGGGCCAGCGACTCGAGCCAATCGATGCGACGCGCCACGTGGAGGAGCCGGACCTCGGGCCGCGGCTCACCCCGCAGGACCCGCCGCCGCGCCCGGGCGACGTGATCGAGCGCCAGCAGCGGCTCCCCCTCCCGGAGCAGCCCCAGGATCACGGCCGCGTCCTGGCGAGCGCGCCGGAGGCGGCCCCGGTGGCGGGGGTCGGGGGAGGGCATCAACGCATCTCCTTCCGGCGTCGCCACGCGCGCGTCCGGCAGGCGGGGCGGCAGTGCTCCTGCGAGGCGCGGCGCGGCAGGAAGACGGCGTCGCAGCCCGGGCAGCCGCGGAACCACCCCTCAGGCCGGCCGCGCCGAGTGAGACGCCTCGGTGACGCTGTTTGAGCCACGGACGGGGCCTCCTTGCGGAGCGTCGCGGCCATCGCCTACCGCCCCCTCGGCACCGGCCGGGTGACGAAGAAGTCGGCCACCTTGCAGCGGAGGACGGTCGCCATGCGCGCGAGCTTGCTCGCGTTCGGGACGTACTCGCCCGCCTTCCAGCGCCGCAAGGTCTCGTCCGAGATGTCGATCGCTGCGCAGAGCTCCTGGTCGCTGACGCCGGCGGCGCGCTGCAGCTCATCGATCCGCTGGCCGGCGAAGATCTCGACGTGCTCGATGTCCGGGACCGACATGACCACACTCTCTCACACACTCTCGCCATCAGTCAACAACATTTTTGTGGCGAAGTGCGGCGGGAGCATGTAGGGTGTGCGTGAGCGTGAGCGAGGAGGTGTCAGATGACGCAGGCCCTGGTTCTCTATCCCGAGCAAGGTCGGGCCATTACAGCCGACCTCAAGGCTGCTGGGCTGTCGAAGCGGCGGGCCGCCCTCCTGAGCGGTGTGGATCGGGTCGTGGTGACCAACCTGGCCAACGGCGTGGCGACCGCCAACGAGGAGACGTTCCGGAAGCTCGCGGCCGGCATCGGCCGGCCCGAGGCCGCGGCCGGCTGGCAGCAGGCGAAGGAGCGAGACAAGGCCGGCCGCGTGGCGGGGCCCGGCGCGCCGGAGGTCGCGCCCTCCGGCGGCTTTCGTGATGGTGAGGATGACGGACCTGCGGGCGCTCTTGCGGGACGTGCGGGCCGACCGGCGGCGCGCGTGGCGGGCACGGCTGCCGCTGGCGGCGACCGGGACGAGCGGGTAACGCGCGCGGACTTGGCGCGGCTGGTCGCCCGGCTCGAGGCGACGCTGAGCGAGGCGCTCGGCCGGCCCGTCAATTTATCTTGCCAGCCTGTTGACCGCGTGCTCCGGCCCGTCTGGCGCGGCCTGCCGTGGCCGGTCGGGGCCCGGGCCGGGAATCACGAGGGGCGCGACGCCGCGGCCATGCGCGTGGAACGCCCGTTTCCTTCCGGGTGTCGCCAACCTAGCCGCCTGGCCAGCTTGCCCGCCGGCCTGATCCGTGAGATCGTCGGGCCATCCTCCCCGTCGCGACCGGGAGCCTCTCTCACTCGGAGGTCTGGCTCTCGTGCGTGATCTCGCGTCTTCCATCAGCGAATTCCTCGACATCCTGGCGGTCGAGCACCGCGCGGCCGACACGACCATCGACGACTATCGCCGGGACCTGCGGCGGCTCACCCGCTTCGTCGCCACCCTCTCGGACGGCGCCCCGACGTGCGCCGACCTCACGACAACCCGGCTGCGGGCCTGGCTCGGCATCCGCGGCCGTCAGGTGCAGACCGCCACGCTCGCCCGTGAGCTGGCGGCCGTCCGCGCGTTCTGCCGCATCGCCGTCCGCGAGCGCTGGCTCGACGCCGATCCGACGCTCCCCATCCCGCCCATCCGGGCCCCCCGGCCGCTGCCCCGGGCGATCCCCGACGCGATCCTCGCGCCAGTGCTCGATGCGCTCCCGCGTCGCACGCCCGAGCAGCGCCGGCTCGCGGCCGTCCTGGAGGTCGGCTACGCGACGGGCCTGCGGGCGGCTGAACTCGCCGGCCTCTGCGTCGGCGACATCGACCGCGCGACCGGGCTCGTCACGGTGCGGCGCGGCAAGGGCGGGCTGCCGCGGACCGTCATCATCGGCGCCCGCGCCCTCGCGGCGCTGGCCGACTGGGACCCCGACCGCCTCGCGTGGAGCCGCGGCGACCAGTCGCCCGACGCGCCGCTCTTTGTGTCCGAGCGCGGGCGGCGTGTCTCGCCGAACGGCTTGCGGCGCGCGATCCGCGTCTGGCGGCGGGGCCTCGACGGTCCGCTCGCGCGCCTCACGCCGCACGTGCTCCGGCACTCCTGTGGCCGGGCGATGCTCGAGGGCGGCGCCGATCTCCGTGACGTGCAGGAGCAGCTCGGCCACCGCGCGATCGCGACGACCGTCCGCTACACCGAGGTGACCAAGGCGCGGCTCGCGGCCGTCTACCGGACGGCGCATCCGCGCGCCATCGCCTGACAACCCACCCCAGGCCCGCCGACCGGGAGCGGCGGGCCTGATGTCGACGATCGACTACAGGGGCGCCTCGCCGACGAGTTGCCCCACCGAGACGCCGAGGGCGCGGGCGAGCTTGAGGACTTGGAGGAGCGACGGGTTGCGCCGGCCCCGCTCGATGTCGGACACGTACGTGCGGTGCAGGTCGGCCCGAAAGCCGAGCGCCTCTTGCGAGAGGCCGAGCGCCAGGCGGAGGGTCCGCACGCGGGCCCCGAAGCGACGCGGCGCTGGCTCGCACGCCGACCCATGGCCGCGCACGGTAGGGGCGTGTCGACGATGCGTCTACAGCCAAGTGTCGACAGCGCCGCACTGCGCCGCGTCGGCCCGAGTCGGCCCCTGCGGCACAGGGCGCCGGCCGGTCACCGTGACGCCCCGCGATCGTGCGGGGCTTCACTGCGCCCCATGGTGGGGCGCCGATCAAGGGAGGGACACCTGATGGCCACTCGGAAGCGTCAGCGGGGCGAGCTCGCGCTCGCCGTCATCCTCGGGCTCGCGGTCGCGAGCGGCTTCGTCATCGGCAAGAAGAACGAGGACCGCAAGCTCGCGGGCCTGCCGCACGGGCAGACGACCGCGACGTGGCAGACGGCGCCCCCGGTCCAGTCCGGCAGCGCCGCGGCGCCGAAGCCCACCCAGTAGCCTCCGCCCACCGTGGGGCCGCTCGCCGGACGCGGGCGGCCCCTTGCTCTCTCTCTCATCCAGCGCTAGCGTCGAGGGGCCCCGGGAGGGTGACCCACCGCGGAAGGGGGTCCCGATGGAAGTCCTCGCCGTCCTCGCCATCCTCGGCTGTCTCCCCGGCGCCATCGCCCAGGCGAAGGGCCGGGGGTTCTTCGGCTTCTGGCTCTACGGCGCCCTCCTCTTTCCCGTCGCCCTCATCCATGCGCTCGTCATGCGGCGTGACACCGCGGCGCTCGAGCAGCGCCAGGTTGACGAGGGCGCGGGGCGGAAGTGCCCGTTCTGCGCGGAGGTCATCAAGACCGAGGCGCGGGTCTGCCGGTACTGCGGGCGGGACGTGCCGCGGGCGGCGACGGGGCCGATCGACGCGCGCTCGCCGATCCCCCTCACCCCCGAGGGCCGCCTCATGGCGGCCGAGCGCGAGGCGGCCGAGCGGGAGCCGCGGCCATGAGGCGCGCCGCCCTGCTTGTCGTCCTCCTCCTCGCCGCCTGCGGCGGCGGGGGCGGCGGGGGCGGCGGGTCGGGGACCGACACGCCCGCCGCGCCGCGGGGCCCATGGGCTGGCACGTGGCTTCTCTCGACCGCACGCCCGAGCGGCGGCTTCAACGCCACGTGCGTGGGCGCCTTCCCACCGTCGCGCTACCCGCTCTGGGACCCCCTCGGCGCGCCCGTGGTGTGTGGCCTCGATCAGTGGACGATGCGGCAGGCGGGCTCGGCCCTGACGCTCGAGCCGGTCGCGTTCCTCTGCTCGACCCTCACGCCGGCCCAGACCGTCACGGTGTCGGGCTCGGGGACCGTCGTGCCCGACGCCGGCACCGGCAGCGTCACGCGGGAGGTGCGCTTCCCGGACGGCTCCGCGTGGACGGCCTCGTATCAGCTCCTCCGGACCGGCGGGGCCGTGACGCTGACCTTCGTCGGCGCCGACGCCCCCGGCGGCACCTGCACGATCACACCGCCGGCGCCCTGGTCGGCGACGATCGCGCCGTAGGCGCCCCCGAGCGCCGGCCTGGCCCCTAACCCCGCGATTTCCCGACCCTCCCGCGCCCGCTGGCTTGTGAAAAGATTCTTTTGTCGCCCCGTCGCTTTTTCTTGACTACCCCGTAGCCCCAGGCTACTGTGTAGCCATGACGGACGGGGCGATCGAGCCCCGCGGGAGGGACAGAGCGATGTCGATCGAGCGGCGACGGACGTACACGGTGCAGACGATTCCCGGGCTCACCTGCCACGCGTGCAGCAAGACGATCACGACGCCGACGATGGTGTACGACGGCGTCAATCCGCACACGGGGCAGCGCGAGTTCTACCACCCGGCCTGCTACGACCGCCCGGCGGCGGCCTACACCCCGCCGGCCCCCATCGGCCGGTCGCGTGAGGGCTACGTCGAGCACGACCCGCGGGGGCTGTACGACCGTCACGCGCACGAGGAGGACTAGCCCCGTCCGAGCGGGGCTCGCAGGGAGGGTGACGAGATGGCGACGACGGTCTATCACGGCACGGACCTCTGGGGCGCGGCGCGTATGCTCCTGCACGGCATCCGGCCCGGCCTCTACGTGACCGACGCCGCGCGGCTCGCTGTGCGGTACGCGGCGGCGCAGGCGACCCGCACCGTGGACCCCGACGTGACGCGCCTGCCAGCGCGGGCGGTCCTCGTGACGATCGAGACCCCCGAGACGGTGCGCTGGCTGCGACGCGACCGGCGCACCGCGCGGTCGCTCGACCTCTGCGAGGCGGTGATCGACGCGGGGCGCATCCTGGCCGTCGAGACCCCGCCCGACGCCGACCTCGACGCCTACCTTGAGGCCGGCCGCTGCCGATCGCACGCGACGCCGCTCCTCGGCGCGACCCGGATGGCCACGACGTGCCTGGCTTGCGCGTACGCCATCGTCCGCGCCGCGGTGCAGCCGGCCTAGCCCCGCCCGAGCGGGCGCGCCAGGGCTCCCGGGTCCTGGCGCGCACGGTCCGACGGGGACCAGAGGAGGGAGAGACGATGGTGACCACGCTCTACACGCCGCACGGGATCGACGAGGCCAAGCGCGCGAGGGTCATCGACGAGATGCGGCGCCTCGGGGCGCCCACGATCCGCGTCGTCAA
>DASVDK010000084.1:0-3180 GCA_036381125.1 Thermodesulfobacteriota bacterium
GGCATGCCGTAGGAGACGGCGTTGCCGGCGAACTGCTTGAGGTCCCGGGCGTTGTGGGAGTCGAACGTGGCGAAGGAGACGTCGACGCCGGCGTTCGCGAGGCGGCCGGCGTTCTCGAGCGTGGCGCCGACCCACTCGAAGTCCGGGAGGTTGTCGATCGGGTTGAGGATGACGGGGACGTGGGCGCGCGCGATCTCGTTGGCGACGCGCCACCCTTCCTGGACGCCGGAGAGGACGAGCTTGAGGTCGTACTCGCGCGCGAGGCGGAGGGCGGCCAGGATGTCGCTGGCGCGGTCGACGTCGAGGACGAGCGGGAGGCGGCCCTGGACGACGGGGACGAGGGCCTCGAGGTCGAGGCGGCTGAGCGCGTAGGCGCGCCGCTGGTTGGACTCGAAGGCCCGGCGGTTGGCCGCGTAATCCTTCGCGTCCTGGAGCGCTTCGCGCAGCTCGAGGATGGCCGCGCCGCGCGCGCCGCCGGCGATCTCGGCGCCCTGCGAGCCGAGGACGGCGTACATGGCGGCCGGCGAGCGGTCGATCATCGAGGCGGGATCGGTGCCGAGGTCGATGACGATCCCCTGCCCGGCGATGATGGAGTGGGCGTTGCGGCCGCCGACGGAGGGCGCGACCGCGGCGCGCGTGATCCCCTCGACGCGCTGGACCGGGATGACGGTCGAGAACGGGTTGATCCCGTCGGCGACGCTGAACGCCGCGGAGATGTGCGGCTCGTTCACGCTCAGGTCGTTCGTGCCCTGGACGGCGCCGATCTCGACGGCGCCGAGGCCGGTCGAGGCGTCGAAGAAGCCCGGGGTGACGACCTTGCCGGAGCCGTCGACGACCTGCGCGCCGGCGGGGACGGCGACGTTCGCGCCGACCGCGGCGATCTTCCCGTCCTGGATGACGACGGTGCCGCGCTCGATGACGGGCCCGGCGACGGTGTAGATCTTCGCGTTCGTAATGGCGACGGTCTGGGCGTGCGCATCGCGCGCCGCAAGGCCGGCGAGCAGCGCGAGGGCGGCGAGAACGGTGCGGCGCCTCACGGGATCACCTCCTGCGGGTCGTTGCCGAGCGTGAAATCGCTGGTGGGCTGGCGGCGCGGGTCGTCGCGGTCGTAGACGAGCGCGCCGTCGATGTAGACCTTCTCGGCCTTCGCGTAGACGCTGAACGGGTTGCCGGTCCAGAGCACGACGTCGGCCATCTTCCCGGGCTCGAGCGAGCCGGTCTGCTTGTCGATGCCGAGCGCCTTCGCGGGGTTGATCGTGATCCACTTGATGGCGCGCTCGGGCGTGATCTTGATCCCCGCCTCCCAGCCCGCCTCCATGGCCTTGGCGGCGTCCTGGTTCAGGCGTTGGATGCCGAGGGCGTCGTCGGTGTGGAGGATCGCGCAGCCACCGGCCTCGTCCACCAGCGCGATGTTCTGCCGGATGCCGTCGTACGCCTCCATCTTGAAGCCCCACCAGTCGCTCCACATGCTCGCGCAGATCCCGTTCTTCACCAGCAGGTCGCGGATCTTGTACGCCTCGACCGCGTGGTGGAACGATGCGATGTGGTAGCCGAACTCCTTCGAGATGTCGATCATGTTCGCCATCTCGTCGGCGCGGTAGCAGTGGTTGTGGACGAGGATGTTGCCGCGCAGCACCTCGGCGAGCGTCTCGAGCTGGAGGTCGCGCTGCGGGCGCTTCGACGGATCGGCGCCGTTCTTCCGCCAGTTGTCCCAGTCGTCCTTGTACTTCTGCGCGCGGATCCAGGCGGCGCGGTAGCCGGCGACGTTGCCCATGCGCGTGGACGGGCCGCCGCGCTGGCCGTAGACCCGCTTCGGGTTCTCGCCGCACGCCATCTTGAGGCCGTAGGGCGCGCCCGGGAACTTCATCCCCTGCACGGTGCGGGCGGGGACGTTCTTGAGGACGACGCTGCGGCCGCCGATGAGGTTCGCCGAGCCGGGGAGGATCTGCTCCGTCGTGACGCCGCCGGCGAGGGCGAGCCAGAACTGCGGGTCCTGCGGCCAGACGCCGTGCTCGACCCAGACCTGCGCGGTCACGGGGTTCGTCGCCTCGTTGACGTCGTTGAGCTGGGCGCCCTCGATCGAGGCGCCGGCGCCGATGTGGGAGTGCGTGTCGATGAGACCGGGCGTGACCCACTTCCCCGTGCCGTCCACGACGACCGCGTCGGCCGGCGCGCTCACGTTCGTGCCGACCTCGGCGATCTTGCCGTCCCGCATGAGAACGGAGGCCCCCTGCATCACTGGCCCTGCCGCGGTCAGCACCGTGGCGTTCCGGATCAGCGTGGGCCGGGAGGGGAGCGGCTTGTACGTGGACGGGAACGGGTTCGGCGCCGTGTCGGCGGCCGACGCGGCGGGCGCGGCGGCGGGCGCCGGGGCCTGGGCGGTCCGCTGCGCGGACGCGCTGGCGCACCCGGCCAGGGCGAGGGCCGCCAGCGCCCATCGGGACGCTCGTGCGTGCATCGCGTGACTCCGTTGTGGGGGTCCGAGGGAGGCGTGAAGATAGGGCGTGAGAAGGAGGCGGGACAAGGTGGGGGTGCGGGAGGGGAGCGGGCGGGCGAGTCGGAGAGCGGGAGAGCGGGAGAGTGGGCGGGCGGGCGATCGCCGTTTCCTCCACTCCCCCGCTCGGCGGTTCAGAGCAGGCCCATGACCCGGAGGTAGTCGGGGCCGATGCGGAGCTGGCCGGTGACAGGGAGCGGGAGGGCGGCGAAGAACGTGACGGCGAGCCAGCCGTGGCTGAGGGCGAGGACGAGGAGGTTTGGGCGGCGGCGGAACGCCTCGCACCAGGCCCAGCCGGCGCCGAACGTCACGAGCGTGAGGAGCGGGTTCGGGAGGTGGACGGCGGCGAAGAGGCCGGCGGCGAGGACGGGGGCGCGCGCGCCGGCGCCGGCGGCCTCGAGGCCGAGGAGGACCAGGCCCTGGAGCGCGTACTGCTGCACGAGGCCCCAGATCGGGTAGAGCGCGAAGCCGGCCAGCACGCTGGGCGGGAAGCGGAGCGTGCCGAGGGCGGCGCCGAGGAGCACGAGGGCGCCGCCGGCGAGCAGCGTCGGGGGGATGACGAGCCGCGCGGCGGGCGCGAACGTGTCGAGGCGGAGCCCGACGTCGCGGCGGCCGCTCCCGGTGATCCGGTGCAGCGCGCCGGCGATGAGCAGGATGACGGCGAGGGAGAGGCCGCGGCCGACGCC
>DASVDK010000085.1:0-31862 GCA_036381125.1 Thermodesulfobacteriota bacterium
GCAGCGCAGCTCGATGTTCTCCACCGTCGCCGCGCCGCCCGCCGCGTACGGCCGCACGTGGTGGAACTCCAGGAACCCTCGCTCCGTACACCGCCACCCTGTCCGGCTCACGAAGGCGCACCGCCCACCATCGCGCGCCCACACCGCTCGCCTGACCGCCGCCGGGATGTGCCGCGACCCCGGCCTCGGGGGCGTGCCCACGCGCGGTCGATCGGTCGCGGCGGCCTTCTGCTTCAGCAGCGTGTCGACCAGCACGGTCCGCGCGCGGTCGAGGACCTGGGCGACGTCGCCGTCGGGGATCTGGTGGCGCAGGAGGTCCTGCGCCTGCCGTAGCTTGGCGTACGTCTCGGCGCTCGCGGTGAACTGGACCCGGTAGCGGTCGGGTGCCAGCGGCGCGACGACCGGCGGACGTGGCGGCGGCGACGGAACAGGTGCGGGCGCCGGCGATGACGCGGCCGTCGAGGGCACCGGGACCGACGCGGGCGGGCTGACCGGCGACGCCTCGGACGGAGGCGGCGGCGCCGCGGAGAGGACCGGGGCCGGTCCGGGTGCGCTGGCACGCGCCGCCTCGGCCAGTGACGGGCGCGCGGCCGGCGCCGGCAGGCGGCGCACCGAGGCCGGCACGGGCGGCTGGGGGCGGAGCGCCGCGACCAGCGCCTCGACCTCCCGCCGGCTCCTGTGGCGGGCTCGATCCAGCAGGTCGCGGTGGTTCTCGGCCGTGAGGTGCGGCGCCAGGAGCGTCACCGTCGTGAGCGTGAGCGACCCGTCGGCGAGGTGCTCGAGAACGACGGGAAAGCGCCGCGCCGCCCGGGCGGCCTCGATCCGGCCGTAGGCGGCGTACTCGGAGAGGTGGAGGACCTGGGTGCCGTAGGCGAAGAGCGACGGGTAGCCCGCGGCCAGGTAGAGGCGCCGGGCGTCGAGTTCGGCGAGGTGGGCGACGAGCACGACCGTCGCCTCGCGCTCCTGCGCGGCGAGTCGCGGCACCGCGGCGAGCAGTTCGGCATCCGAGAGCCGCGCAGGAGCAGAGAGCATGGTCGTGAGAGCCATGCTTCGTTCATACCATGGCAACTTCGGAGCGCCCCGGGACGGCCCCGCAGGGGTGCGGCCGGCGCCGACCGATTACGCAGCCGTCGAGCGAGCGAAATCTCGTCTGGCGGCCATCTCCGGGCCGCAGAGGGCCTGTCTACGGGTGGGCCGCCGCGCCCCTCGACCTCGTCTCCCGATGCTGTCAAGAGCTTTCTTCGCGGCAGTCGAGCCACTTGTTTGCCCAGCTCGGTCCGGACCGAGTTGGTCCTCATGAGGCGATGGTATCCTTGCGAGGCGTTCGCCCCGGGGCCGTCGCCGAGAGGCTGCGGTCGGCTCCGCCTCAACCCGTCCCGATTCGAGGATATACTACCCACATGAGCACCAGCCGCCCCGCGCGGGGGCTCGACGTCGACGCGGTCCTCGGGCCCCGGGGGCTTCTCGAGCGGCGTCTGCCCGGCTTCGAGTCCCGCAGGGAGCAGCTCGAGATGGCGCGGGCCGTGGCCCGCACGCTCGAGCGGGGTGGGGCGCTGGTGGTCGAGGCGGGCACCGGCGTCGGCAAGACGCTGGCCTACCTGGTCCCGGCCATCCTCTCGCGCAAGAAGGTGGTCGTCTCGACCGGCACCAAGGCGCTCCAGGAGCAGGTCTTCACCCGCGACATCCCGCTCCTGGCCCGGCACCTCGGCATACCGTTCCGGGCCGCGTACATGAAGGGGCGGGCCAACTACGTCTCGCGGCGGCGCCTGCGGGAGTTCGCCCGCACGGCCTCGTTCCGGCAGCGGGACGAGGCGGCCCATTTCGAGGCGATCCGCACCTGGGTGCGCGAGACGCAGACGGGCGACCGCGCGGAGCTGCCGTCCTTGCCCGACGACTACGGGCCCTGGGCCGAGATCGCCGCCACGAGCGACCACTGCCGCGGCACGCGGTGCGAGGACTACCGCGACTGCTTCGTGACGAGAATGCGCCAGCAGGCGGCCGAGGCCGACCTCGTGGTCGTGAACCACCACCTCTTCTTCGCCGACCTGGCGGTCAAGGGGACCGGCTTCGGCGAGGTGATCCCCCCCTTCGAGGCGGCGATCTTCGACGAGGCGCACCAGATCGAGGACGTCGCCACGCAGTACTTCGGCCGGCAGGTCTCCTCGGCCCGCATCGAGGACTTCTTCCGCGACCTCTCGAAGCACCTGCGCACCGCGAAGGTCGACGAGCCGGCCCTCGACGCGGCCCTGATCGACCTGGTCGCCCGGCGCGACCGCTTCTTCGCCCGCTTCGCCGGCCGCGACGGCGAGCGCCGCCGCCTGCGGCGCGAGGCGGTGGAGGCCATGGGCGCGCTCGAGCTGGCGGCCGAGCTCAAGTCGACGCTCGACCTGATCGCCGCCATCCTCGACCACCTGGCGGTCAAGACCGAGGAGACCGACGCGTTCGTGCGCCGCGCGCGGACGACCGCGGAGGACCTGGCCTTCGTCGTGGCGGCCGACGACCCGGGGTTCGTCTACTGGTCGGAGCAGCGCCGCCGTTCCGTGGCCCTCGCGGCGGCGCCGGTCGACATCGACGACGAGATGCGGGCCCGCCTGCTGCCGGGAGGCGGCGCGCTGGTCTTCACCTCCGCGACGCTCGCCGCCGACGGGACGCTCGACTACTTCAAGGGGCGCATCGGGCTCGGCGCCGACGCGGCGGACCTCGTGCTCGGCTCCCCCTACGACTACGCGTCGCAGGCGGTCCTCTACCTGCCCGACCTCCCCGACCCGGCCTCGCCCGGCTTCGCCCGCGCCGCGGCGCTCGAGATCGAGCGCATCCTGTCGGTCACGCGGGGTCGCGCCTTCCTCCTCTTCACGAGCTACCGGATGATGCGGGAGGTCCACGAGACGCTGCGCGGCCGCCTGCCGTACCGCTGCCTGCTGCAGGGCGACGCGCCCAAGGGGCGGCTGCTCGACGAGTTCAGGAAGGGCGGGGCGGTGCTCTTCGCGACGCAGTCCTTCTGGGAGGGGGTCGACGTGCCGGGGGAGGCGCTCTCGTGCGTCGTGATCGACAAGCTCCCGTTCGCGTCGCCGAGCGAGCCGCTCGTCGAGGCGCGCATCGAGCGGATCGCGGCCGACGGCGGCAACCCGTTCGTGACCTACCAGCTCCCCGCCGCGGTGATCACCCTCAAGCAGGGCCTCGGGCGGCTGATCCGCACCTCCACCGACCGCGGCGTGCTGTCCATCCTCGACCGCCGGATCACGCGCAGCGCCTACGGCCGCGTGTTCCTCGAGTCGCTGCCGCCGGCCCGCGTCACGCGGGACCTTGCCGACGTGGCGAGGGTGTTCGCCGGCGCCGAGGGGCGTCGCGGGCCGGTTGGATAGCCGGCCGGCCGGCCGCCGCGCCGGCCGCGACCCGCCGAGCTTGACCCTGCTGTCCACGGGCGGGTACGATGCCGCCCATGAGGGAGCAGCGGATCCGCAAGGCCGTCTTCCCGGCGGCCGGGCTCGGGACCCGGTTCCTCCCGGCGACCAAGGCATCGCCGAAGGAGATGCTGCCGCTCGTCGACAAGCCGCTCATCCAGTACGGCGTCGAGGAAGCCATCGCCTCCGGGATCGACCAGATCATCCTCGTCACCGGGCGCGGCAAGACGGCCATCGAGGACCACTTCGACGTGTCGAAGGAGCTGGAGATGCTCCTCGACGAGAAGGGGAAGCGACAGCTCCTCCGAGAGGTCCGCGAGATCTCGGGCATGGCCGACTTCGCCTACGTCCGCCAGAAGGAGGCGCTCGGCCTCGGCCACGCGATCCTCTGCGCCCGCAACCTCGTCGGGGACGAGCCGTTCGCGGTGTTCCTCGGCGACGACATCATCGACTCCCGCACGCCGGCCATGCGCCAGCTCATCGACGTCTACCGGCGGCACCGCGCCTCGGTCCTGGCGGTGGTGCGGGTCCCCCGGGCGCAGATCTCCGCCTATGGGGTGATCGATCCGGAGCGGATGGGGGAGCCGGGGCTCCATCGCGTGCGCGACCTGGTCGAGAAGCCGTCGGTCGAGCGGGCGCCGTCGGAGCTGGCCGTCATCGGCCGCTACGTGCTGACGCCGGGCGTCTTCGCGAAGCTCGCCGAGACGAGGCCGGGCAAGGGGGGCGAGATCCAGCTCACCGACGGGCTGCGCGCGCTGCTCGCCGACGAGCCGGTCTACGCGCTGGAGGTGGAGGGAGAGCGCTACGACGCCGGCGACAAGCTCGGCTTCCTCAAGGCGACGGTGAGCTTCGCGCTCAAGCGGCCCGAGCTGCGGGACGAGTTCCGCAGGTTCCTGAAAGGGCTTGATCTGCGCTAGCGAGTGCGCGGAAATGCGCCCGCGAAGCGGTGCCCGGCCGCAACGCCGGAGCGCCGGCAGAGCGGTGCGTGGGCGGCGCGCGCGCACAGGGGCTGACGCCGCCGCCGGCGCACCCGCGAGGCTCCAGGGGGGTTGGGTTACCGTGGCCGATCTGCCAGCAGGGGACCGCGAGCGGCTCCACGCCGCCTCGACCGGGTCGGGCGAAGGGACGGGGTCGGTCCCGGAGCGTGACGGCGAGTCGGGGGGAGAGGGGCAGGTCAGGATCCCGGACACGCTGCCGCTCCTGCCGGTCCGCGACGTCGTCATCTTCCCGTACATGATCGTCCCGCTCTTCGTGGGCCGCGAGATGTCGATCGCCGCGGTCAACGAGGCGCTGGCGCGCGATCGGCTGATCCTGCTCGCGACCCAGCGCGACGTCGCCGAGGAGGAGCCGACGCCGGACGAGATCCACCGCGTCGGCTCGGTCGCGGCCATCATGCGGATGCTCAAGCTGCCCGACGGCCGGGTGAAGATCCTGGTCCAGGGGCTGGCCAAGGCCCGCATCCTCGAGTTCGTCCAGACGAAGCCCACCTTCATCGTGAAGGTCGAGGCCCTCCCCGAGCCGGCGCTGGAGCCGTCGCTGGAGGCCGAGGCCCTCATGCGCTCGGTCCGCGAGCAGCTCGAGAAGATCGCCCAGCTCGGCAAGGCCTTCTCCAACGACATCCTCCTCCTCCTCGAGAACGTCTCCGAGCCGGGCCGCCTGGCCGATCTCGTCGCGGCCAACCTGGGGCTCAAGGTGGACCAGGCGCAGCAGATCCTCGAGGCCGAGTCGCCGGTCGAGCGGCTCAGGAAGGTGCACGACCTCCTCTCCAAGGAGATCGAGCTCCTGTCGGTGCAGCAGCGGATCCAGACGCAGGCGAAGGAAGAGATCAGCAAGAGCCAGCGCGAGTACTTCCTCCGCGAGCAGCTGCGCGCGATCAAGAGCGAGCTGGGCGACACCGACGACAAGGCGGAGGAGATCAACGAGCTGCGCGAGAAGATCAAGGCGGCCGCGATGCCTCCGGACGTGGAGAAGGAGGCCCTCAAGCAGCTCAGGCGCCTCGAGCAGATGCACGCCGAGGCGGCCGAGGCCTCCATGGTCCGCACCTACCTCGACTGGATGGTGGACCTCCCCTGGTCGAAGAGCGCGCCCGACGAGATCGACATCAAGAAGGCCAAGCAGATCCTCGACGAGGACCACTACGACCTCGAGAAGGTCAAGGACCGCATCCTCGAGTACCTGGCCGTCCGCAAGCTGAACCCGAAGATGAAGGGCCCCATCCTCTGCTTCGTCGGCCCGCCGGGCGTCGGCAAGACCTCCCTCGGCAAGTCCATCGCGCGGGCGCTCGGGCGGCCGTTCGTGCGCGTGTCGCTCGGCGGCGTCCGCGACGAGGCCGAGATCCGCGGCCACCGGCGCACCTACGTCGGCGCCCTGCCGGGGCGGATCATCCAGGGCATGAAGCAGGCCGGAGCGAACAACCCGGTCTTCATGCTCGACGAGATCGACAAGATCGGGGCCGACTTCCGCGGCGACCCCTCGGCCGCCCTGCTCGAGGCGCTCGACCCGCAGCAGAACCACGCGTTCAGCGACCACTACCTGAACGTCCCGTTCGACCTGTCGCGGGTCGTCTGGATCACGACCGCGAACCTCCTCGACCCCATCCCGTCCGCCCTCAAGGACCGCATGGAGGTGCTCAGGCTCTCGGGCTACACCGAGGAGGAGAAGCTCCGCATCGCCCGGCGCTACCTGCTGCCGCGCCAGCTCGCCGAGAACGGCCTCACGGCCGACCGCCTCGAGCTCGGCGACGCGGCCGTGCGCACGATCATCCAGTCCTACACCCGCGAGGCGGGGCTCCGGAACCTCGAGCGCGAGATCGGGGCGATCTGCCGCAAGGTGGCGCGCCGCATCGCGGAGGGCGAGGCCGGGCCGTTCAAGGTGACGGCGCAGAACCTCCACCGCTACCTCGGCGCCCCCAAGCACCTCCCCGACGAGGACATCGGGGTCGACGACGTCGGCGTGGCGATCGGGCTGGCCTGGACGGAGGTCGGCGGCGACATCCTCTCGGTCGAGGCCACCTCGATGAAGGGCAAGGGGCGCCTCACCCTCACCGGCCAGCTCGGCGACGTCATGAAGGAGAGCGCGCAGGCCGCCCTCTCCTACGCGCGCAGCCGGGCCGACGCCCTCGGCATCCCGAAGGACGCCTTCGACGAGCGCGACTTCCACGTCCACGTCCCGGCCGGCGCCATCCCGAAGGACGGGCCGTCGGCCGGCATCACGATCGCCACCGCGCTGGTCTCGCTCCTCACCGGGGTGCCGGTGCGCCACGACGTCGCCATGACGGGCGAGATCACGCTGCGCGGCCGGGTCCTCCCGATCGGCGGCCTCAAGGAGAAGACGCTGGCCGCGGCCCGCGCCAAGATCCGGACGATCGTCATCCCGGAGCGCAACCGGAAGGACATCGAGGAGCTGCCGGCCTACCTCACGCGCAAGGTCACGTTCGTGCCGGTGAAGACGATGGACCAGGTGCTCGAGGTGGCGCTGCGGCGGCCGCCCCAGAAGGTGTCGCCGCCGCCGCCGGCCCGGCCGGAGGCGCCGCCGGCCGAGCCGGTCGGGGCCGGCAGCGCCGGCTAGGCCCCGGCGACCCGATCGGCCCGGACCACGGACGCGCGGCGTGACGCGACCCGTTGGGCGACGGCCGGGGACCGCGTCGTCCGGCCGCGGCCTGCGCCTTCCGCTCGACCTCTCGGCGCTGGGGGAGTTCGGGCTCGTCGAGCGGATTGCCGAGGCGGCGGCCGCGGACGCGGCCGGCCGCCTGCCGGGCGGCTACGCCGTGCGCGGCATCGGCGACGACGCCGCGGAGGTGGCCGGGGCCGACGGCCGGGCGCTGGTCGTCACCAAGGACCTCCTCCTCGAGGACGTCCACTTCCGGCGCCGCTGGCACCCGCCGCGCCTCCTCGGCCGGAAGACCCTCGCCGTGAACCTCTCGGACGTCGCCGCCATGGGCGCCCGCCCGCTCGCGGCGTTCCTCGGCCTCGGCCTGCCGCGCGGCTTCCCGGCGCCGGACCTCGCCGAGGTCCTTCGCGGCCTCCTGGACCTCGCCCGCGCCGCAGGGGTGCGCCTGGCCGGGGGTGACACGACCCGGTCCAGGTCGGGCCTCGTCCTCTCGGTGACCGTGATCGGGCTCGCCGCGCGGGGCGGCGCGGTGCGGCGCGCCGGGGCCCGGCCGGGCGACGTCATCTACGTGACCGGGACGCTCGGCGACAGCGCCCTCGGGCTCGCCCTTCTCGCGCGCGGCCGCCGTCTCGGCCGAACGCGCGGCGCCGAAGCCCGCCTCCTGCGCCGCCACCTCGACCCCACGCCCCGCCTGCTCGAGGGGGCGGCCATCGGCGAGGGACGTCTCGCCTCGGCGATGATCGACCTGTCCGACGGGCTCGCGGCCGACCTCGGCCACGTCTGCGAGGCGAGCGGGGTGGGGGCCCGCGTCGACCTCGCCCGCCTGCCGCGCTCGCCCGCCTATCGCGCCCTGGCGCGGAGGCTCGTGCCGGCCGATCCGCAGGCCCCGGCGGTCGGCGGCGGTGAGGACTACGAGCTGCTCTTCACGGTGCCGCCGGGACGGGTGGCCGCGCTCGAGCGGACCGCCCGACGATGGCCCGCGCGCCCGACGGCGATCGGCGAAGTCCGGCCCGGGAGAGAGGGGCTCGTCCTGCTGGGCGAGGACGGCCGGCCGTACGCGCCGCCGCGCGCGGGCTTCGTCCACTTCTGAGGCGCGACCTCCCGGGCACGTCACTCGTTCCGGCCAGGGTGAACCGGGCCGCCGCTCCAGAAGGCCCGGCGGCGTCCCCGGCGCCGATGCGGCAGCGCCGTGCCGAGGGCCTCCGGCCGCGAGCCTGCACGTGCCCCCCTTAGGGAGGCGCATCACTCCTTGACTGGGTCGGGACCCCATGATAGATACGCGGCCTCACGAGAGGGGGTAGCGCTCGTAAATGGGCGTCGCGACTAAGTTCGACGGCGGTGCGCCGGCGGGGGGCGCCGGGGCGCCGGCGCGCGGCTCGGCGGCCCGGGCGATCGCCGATCCCGGGCCGGAGGTCGACGACGCGGCGTACGCGCGCGTCGCCGCCGTGCTGCGGTCGGCGCGCGGCCTCGACGTCGCCGCGTACAAGCCGCGCTGGATCCGCCGGCGGATCGCGCTGCGCGTGCGCGCGCGCGGCTGCGCCGACGGCCTCGCCTACGCGGCGCTCCTCGAGCGCGAGCCGACCGAGATCGATCGCCTCAACGCGGCACTGACGATCACGGTCTCCCAGTTCTTCCGCAACCGATCGACCTTCGAGCGGCTCGCGGAGGTGGTGCTGCCGCCGCTCTTCGAGCGCGCCGGGCCGGCCGGGATCGCGATCTGGAGCGTCGGCTGCGCGAGCGGCGAGGAGCCGTACACGATGGCGATCCTGCTCCGGGAGCGGTTCGCCGACCGGCTCGCCAGGACGCCGGTGTCGATCCTCGGCATCGATCGGGACCGGGGGGCGCTCGACCGGGCGGCTGCGGCGCTCTACGACCGGGAGCGGCTCGAGGAGGTCGGTGACGACCTCACGGCGCGCTGGTTCACCGCGGCCCCGGGCGGGCGCTTCGCGCTGTCCGAGGCGATCAAGGCGATGGTCGCCTTCCGCCAGGCCAACGTCTTCGTCCCGGACGAGATGCCGGCCGGTCCGGTCGACCTGATCCTCTGCCGCAACGTGCTGATCTACTTCGCGCGCGAGGAGCAGGAGCGGCTCCTCGCCGACTTCGAGCAGCGACTCGCGCCGGGCGGCTTCCTCGTGCTCGGCAAGGCCGAAACCCTCGTGGCGGCCGACCGCCGCCGCTTCAAGACGGTGTGCCCATGGGAACGGATCTACAGACGACCGAACTAGACGTTGCGCTCGACGTAGACCGTGCGCCCGAACTGGGCGGTTCGCCGGCCTCCGGCCGGGCCGGCACGGGCAACGGCGCGCCGGGCCGGGGCGCGGGGGCGCCGGCGAACCTCCCGCGCCACGCCGCGCCCGCCGGCTCGCGGACCCGCCTCGGCCTCGGCTACAAGTTCACGTTCACGGTCATCGGCGTGATCGGCGTGGCGTTCCTCTCGCCGTTCGTCGTCGAGCGCCTGGACATCCCGGAGGAGTGGCGGCAGCTCACCACGGCGCTCGCCGCCTTCGGCGTCGGCCTCTCGGCGTCGCAGGTGTTCATCCGCGGCCTCGCGCGCGACTTCCACCGGCTCAACGAGTCGGCCGAGCGGATCGCGCGCGGCGACCTCTCGCAGGCGATCTCGGTCGTCGGTCGCCAGCGCTTCGCGGACGAGCGGGTCGACCTCGCCGCCGCCCTGAACGACATGCAGGCCTCGCTGCGCGAGCTGGTCGGCCGCATGCGCAGCACGTCGATCCGCGTCGCCGACTCGGCGACCGGCCTCTCCTCGACCGCGGCCCAGATGAACGCGTCCACCGAGGAGATCGCCTCGTCCATCGAGCAGATCTCGCGCGGCGCCGAGCTGCAGGCCCAGCTCGTCGAGCGCAGCTCGAAGGTCATCCGCGAGATCGCCGGCTCCATCGACCTCGTCACCCGCTCGGCCAAGGAGGCCGCCGACGCGGCCGACCAGGCGGCCCGGACCGCGTCGGCGGGGGGCGAGCTGGCCAGCATGGCGATGGCGAAGATGCAGCAGGTCTTCGAGGGGATGGACGCCTCGTCGAAGGCGGTCTTCCGCTTCGGCGAGAAGACGCGCGAGATCAACCGGATCGTCGAGGTCATCACGAACATCGCCCGTCAGACGAACCTGCTCGCCCTCAACGCGACCATCGAGGCGGCCCGGGCGGGCGAGTACGGCCGGGGCTTCGCCGTGGTGGCCGAGGAGATCCGCAAGCTGGCGGACGGTACGGGCCGGTCGGCCGAGCAGATCACGGCCCTCGTCCGCGAGGTCGAGGAGGAGTCCGGGCGCGCCGTCTCGGCGCTCGCCGCCTCGGGCCGCGACATCGAGGAGGGCCGGCACGTCATCACGACGACCGGCCAGTCGCTCGCCGACATCGTCAAGACCATCCTCGGCGCCAGCGAGAAGGTCGGCCGCATCCACGACCTCACGCGGAGCCAGACCCGAGGGGCCGAGGAGATGGTGCGGGCCATCGACGAGCTGGCCAAGGTGGCCGAGGACAACGCGGCCGCGACGGAGGAGATCTCCGCCTCCATCGAGGAGCAGACGGCGGCGATGCAGGAGATGGCCTCCTCGGCGCACGAGCTGTCGGAGACCTCCGACGCGCTCAGGGACGCCGCCACCAGGTTCCTGCTCTCGAACGACCCCGTGGAGCCGGACGTCCGGGTATGAACGACCTGGGCGCTGCGACCGCCTCCGGCCCTGCCGGCGGCGAACCAGGCGGTGCGATCGGCAACTTCCGCGCCGGCCACGGTGATGGCGCGGCCGAACCAGGCGGTGCGCCCGTCGATGCCCGTGCCGGCGACGGCGATGGCGCGGCCGGCAGTGCCGAGGAGGACACCACCGTCCCGCTCCCCCTCGACGCGGCCCCCATGCCGGACCTGTCGCGGCAGGTCATGCTCGTGCGGGCCGGCGAGGCGCAGGTGGGGATCGTGGTGGGCGAGGTGGCGGCCGTCGCCGAACAGGCGCGGCTGTCCGCCGTGCCGAAGGCGCCGCCGGGGGTGCTCGGGATCATGAACCACCTCGGGTCGGTCCTCACCGTGGTGAGCCTCGCGGCGATCCTCGGGCTGCCCGAGCCGTCGGCGCCGATCGCGGCGCCGTTCGTCGTGGTGGTCGAGCGGGGCGAGGACCGCATCGGGCTCAGGGTCGAGCGGGTGGACGGCATCACGCTGACCGTGGACCTCGATCAGGACATCGTGACCGACGGGCCGGACGGGCCCGCCGGGCCCCTCACGCGAGGCTGGCTCGCGGTCGAGGGGTCGAGCGTGCGGCTGGTGGACGGGGCCGCGATCGTGGGAGAGGTGCTCGCGCGCTTCGAGCGGCGCGAGCGCCGCGCCTGACCGGGTTTCGCAAGAGGAGGCGGGGACAGGGACCATGCCGACGACTGTACTCGTGGTGGACGACGCCGTGTTCATGCGGAACATGATCAAGGACATCTTCTCGAACACCGACTTCGAGGTGGTCGGCGAGGCGGCCAACGGCGTCGAGGCCGTCGAGAAGTTCCGCGAGCTGCAGCCCGACCTCACGACGATGGACATCGTCATGCCGCTCAAGAGCGGCATCGAGGCGGTGCGCGACATCACCGCGTTCAAGAAGGACGCGCGGATCGTCATGTGCAGCGCCCTCGGCCAGGAGGCGCTCGTCATGGAGGCGCTCGAGGCCGGCGCGAAGGACTTCATCGTCAAGCCGTTCAACCCGGAGAAGGTCATCGAGGTGATGCGGCGGGTGGCCGCGGGCGCCTAGGCCCGGCCCCGGGGGGCCCGCGCGGGTGGGCGCCTCGGCGCCGGCGCGCTCGGCAGTCGTCCTCGCCGCGTCGACCGGCGGACCCCGCACGCTGGTCGCCATCGCGGCGCGCCTGCCGAACCCGTTCCCGGCCGCGGTCCTGATCGTCCAGCACATGCCGCGGGCCTTCGCGGCCGGTCTCGCCGAGCGCCTGACGTCGGTCTGCTCCTTCCCCATCGGCGTCGCCGAGGACGGCGAGCCGATCCTCCCCTCCCGCGGCTACCTGGCCCCGGGAGGCCAGCACCTCGTCGTCGAGGGCGAGGGTCGAGAGGGGGGTCGCATCGCGCTCCTCGACACGCCGTCGGCCGTCGGCGTGCGGCCGTCGGCGGACCTCGCGATGGCGAGCGCGAGCGAGGTCTACGGCGCCCGCACGATCGGCGTCGTCCTCTCGGGCATGGGGCGGGACGGCGCGGACGGCGTGGTGGCCATCAAGGGGCGCGGCGGTCGGGTGATCGTCGAGGCCCCGGACCTCGCGGCGATCCCGTGGATGCCGCGCGCGGCCATCTCGACCGGCGTCGTGGACGCGGTGCTCCCGGTCGAGGCGATCCCGGACGCGATCACGAGAATGCTCGGACGGCAGGGGTAGGGGCGACGACGGCCATGGATCTCGCGAAGTACCGGGCCATGTTCGTGACGGAGGCGCAGGAGCACCTCCGGCAGATGAGCGCCGGCGTGCTCGGCCTCGAGCAGGACCCCGGCGACGCCGAGCGCATCCAGAGCCTCTTCCGCAACGCGCACTCCATCAAGGGGATGGCCGCCTCCATGGGGTACGAGGGGGTGGCGGCGCTCTCCCACCGGCTCGAGGACCTCATGGACCGCTACCGGTCCGGCCGCCTCGCCGTCGAGCCGACGGCGGTGGACCTCCTCCTCGAGGGGATCGACGCCCTCGCGCATCACGTGCAGGCGATCGCGGACCAGAAGGACCCCGAGGTCGCGCTCGAGCCGCTGGTCGCGAAGGTGCAGGCGTTCCTGGAGGGCGCCGGCGGGAGCGCACCGGCGCCCGCGGCCGCGCCGGCCGGCGCGCCCGCACCGCCGCCGGCACGGCCGGCGTCGGCCGCGCCGACCGGGCCGGCCCTCCTCTCGGTCACCGTCCAGATCGAGAAGCACGCCCAGGCGGCGCGCGTCCGCGCCTTCATGGTCCACCGGCGCCTCGCCGAGATCGGGACCATCGTGGCGAGCGTCCCGTCGGCCGCGGACCTGCGCGCGGGCCAGGGGGACTTCGACGGCGTCCTCAAGGCGGCCCTCGAGACGGCCGAGAGCCCGGAGGCGGTGCGTCGGGCGATCGCCGCGCTCGCCGACGTCGCCTCGGTCGTCGTCGAGGCGACCGGCGGCGAGCTCTCGCCGCAGGGCGCCCGGGTGCCGCCGCCGCGGCCCGCGGCGCCGGCGCCCGGCCCGAAGCTCGGCGTGCCGCGCACGGTCAAGGTGCAGACCGATCTGCTCGACTCCTTCGTGAACCTGGCGGGCGAGCTGCTGGTCGTCGAGAGCCGGCTCAAGGAGGCGACGCGCGACCTCGAGCTGCCGTCGGTGAAGGACTCCACCTCCACGCTCGGCAAGCTCATCCGCGGCCTCCACGCCCAGCTCATGACGGTCCGGATGATGCCGCTCGCCTCGGTCACCGAGGCGCTGCCGCGCGTCGTCCGCGACCTCGCGAAGCGGGAGGGCAAGGAGGTCGCCTTCGTCCAGGAGGGGACCGACCTCGAGCTGGACCGCAGCCTCCTCGAGGAGCTGCCGGACCTCCTGACGCACGTGCTGCGCAACGCGGTCGATCACGGCCTCGAGCGGGCGGACGAGCGCGAGGCGGCCGGCAAGCCGCGGCGCGGGCAGATCCGCCTGCGCGCCTTCCGGCAGAAGGACAAGGCGGTCGTGCAGATCGAGGACGACGGCCGCGGCATGGATCCGGCCCGGCTCAGGGCCAAGGCGGTCGAGCGGGGCCAGATCACCCCGGAGCAGGCCGCGGCCATGAGCGACGCCGAGGCGCTCCACCTTTCCTGTCTCCCCGGCCTCTCCACCGCCGGGCAGGTGACCGACGTGTCGGGCCGGGGGGTCGGCATGGACGCGGTCAAGAGCCGCGTGGAGGGCCTCGGCGGCTCGCTGCACATCGACTCGCGCGTCGGGCGGGGGACCCGGATCTCGCTCCACCTGCCGACGAGCGTCGCGATCGTCCAGGTGCTGCTCCTCGGCATCGACGACGAGGTCTTCGCGATCCCCGTGACCCGCGTGCTGCGCACGCTGGAGCTGACCCCCGGGGAGGTCGAGCAGCGCGGCCGTCAGCTCCTGTTCCGGTACGGCGAGGAGAGCGTGCCGCTCCTCTCGCTGCGGAAGATCCTGAGGCTGCCGGCCCCGGAGACCCGGGGCCGCTTCCTGTCGGTGGCCGTCGTCCCCGTGCGGCAGCGCACGGTGGGGCTCGTGGTGGACCGGTTCGTGGGACAGCAGGAAGCGTTCATCAAGCCGCTGCCGAGGCCGCTGGCCTCGATCGACGGCGTCGCGGGCGTGACGATCCTCGGCGACGGGCGGGCGGTCTTCCTCCTCGACTCGGAGAACCTCTTCTGATGGCGATCTCCAAGCTCACGTCGCTCCACCTCGACACGCTGCAGGAGATGTCCAACATCGGCGTCGGGCAGGCGGCCACCGCCCTGTCCCAGCTCCTGCGGCGGCGCATCGACATCCGGATCCCGCGCGTGGCGGTGACCCCCTTCAAGCACGCGGCCGACGGCTTCGGCGGCCCCGAGTCGCCGGTCGCCGCGGTCGCCCTCCGGATGGGCGGCGATGCGCAGGGGCACGTGCTGCTGCTCTTCGAGCCGGCCTCGGCGTCGCGGATGGCCGGCGTCCTCACGGCGGGCCCGGGCCAGACCGCGGACCTCGCCGACCCGATGGCGCGCTCGGTCCTCCAGGAGGTCGGCAACATCCTCGCCTCGGCCTACCTGAACGCCCTCGGCCGCCTCACGGGGCTCGTGCTGCTCCCCTCGATCCCCGTCTTCGCGCACGACATGGTCGGCGCGGTCGTGGACACGGCGCTCATCGAGCAGGGCGAGGCCGGCGACGTGGCGCTCGTCATGGAGACGACCTTCGACGTCGAGGGCGAGGCGGTCGCCGGCCAGATGCTGCTCCTGCCCCACCCGCAGTCGCTCGAGCGGATCTTCCGCGCCGTGGGGGTGACGCTGTGAAGCGGCGCGGAGGCGAGCGGCCACCCGCCCACCCGTCGGCGCGAGGCTCGGAGGGCCGCCGGAGTGCGGACGCCGGCCGCGAGCCGCTGGAGGCCACGCTGTGAGGCGGGAGATCACCGGCTCGCCGTTCGCCGCGGCCGCGGACGCGTCCGGGACGGCGGTGACCGTGCATCGGGTCGGCATGGGCGAGTACCGGGTGGACGCGGCCCCTCACCGGCTGCTCGCCTTCGGCCTCGGCTCCTGCGTCGGCGTCTTCCTCTACAGCCGCGACGCGGCGGTGGGAGGGCTCGCCCACGTGATGCTCCCCGAGGGGGCGCACCTCCGGCGCGGGACGGCTCAGCCGGCCAAGTTCGCGGACCTCGCCCTCGATCTCATGATCGGCGAGCTTGCGCGGCGGGGCGCGCGCGCCGACCGGCTGTCCGCCAAGATCTTCGGCGGCGCTAACATGTTCCCGATGATCGAGACGATCGGGCGGGCCCCGATCGGCGAGCGCAACGTCGCGGCGGTGCGGGAGGCGCTCGCGCGCGCCGGCATTCCGATCGAGGCGGCCGAGACGGGCGGGGAGTTCGGCCGCACGGTCGAGGCGGACCTGGCCACCGGCATCGCCACGGTCAAGGCCTGGAACCGTCCTACCCTCAAGGTCTGACGCCGGGGCCCTCCGGCCCGACCGCCGGCGAGCCGCAGGGGCCGGGAGCCTATGCGAGGAGCGGTGAGGAAATCGAAGGCCTCCGCGGACGACGCCCGTACCCGCCTCGAGCGGCTCCTCGAGCAGGTGCGCGGCGGCCGGGTGTCGGTGGGCGAGGCGGCCGATCGCCTCGCGTCGATCTCCGCGCACGGCGAGGACCTCGGATTCGCCCGCGTCGACCACCACCGCGCGCTGCGGCGCGGCCACCCCGAGGTGATCTTCGGCGAGCCGAAGACGGCCGCCCAGATCGCGGCAGTCGCCCGCGCCATCCTCGCGGCCGGCAGCAACGTCCTCGTCACGCGCCTCGACAGCCGGAAGGCTCGCGCGGTGGGGCGCGCCATCAGGGGCTTCCGTTACCACCCCGAGGCGCGGCTCGGGATCTGCGCGAGGCACCCGGCGCCCGACGCCGGGCGGGCGACGGGCACCGTGGCCGTCGTCGCCGCCGGCACGTCCGACCTGCCGGTGGCCGAGGAGGCGGCCCTGACGGCGGAGGCGTTCGGCCACCGGGTGGATCGGGTCTACGACGTGGGCGTGGCCGGCCTCGGCCGCCTCCTCGGCGAGGAGGCGCGACTCAGGGCGGCGCGCGTGCTCGTGGTCGTCGCCGGCATGGAGGGGGCGCTCCCCTCCGTCGTCGCCGGTCTCGTGGACAAGCCGGTCGTGGCCGTCCCCACCTCGGTGGGGTACGGGGCGGCCTTCGGCGGCATCGCCGCCCTCCTCGGGATGCTCAACGCGTGCGCGCCGGGCGTGGCGGTGGTGAACATCGACAACGGCTTCGGCGCCGGCTACCTGGCCGCGCAGATCAATCGCCTCCGATGAAGGTCGCGTACCTGGACACCTTCGCGGGGATCTCCGGCGACATGACGGTCGGGGCGCTCGTCGCCCTCGGCGTGCCGCTCGACGCCGTCCGCGAGGCGCTCGCCGCCCTGCCGATCTCGGGCTACCGGCTCGAGACGCGGCGCGTCGAGCGGAGCGGCATCGCGGCCGTCAAGTTCGACGTGGTCGTGGAGGGCGACGACCACGCGCACGAGCACGGTCACGCGCACGAGGGCGGCCACGGGCACCGGCCGTACGCGGAGATCCGGCGGATGCTCGCCGAGGCGCCCCTCGCGCCGGGAGCCCGCGAGCGGGCGGAGCGGATCTTCGCGCGCCTGGCCGAGGCCGAGGGCCGGGTGCACGGCGTGCCGGCCGACGCGGTGACCTTTCACGAGGTCGGCGCGATCGACTCGATCGCCGACGTCGTCGGGGCCGCGGTCGCGCTCGACTGGCTCGGCGTCGAGCAGGTCGCGTCGGCGCCGCTGCCGCTCGGTCGAGGGCTCGCGCCCTCGCGCCACGGTCCGCTGCCGCTGCCGCCGCCGGCGGTCGTCGAGCTCTGCCGCGGGCTCGCGGTCGTCGCGGCGCCGGCCGACGCGGAGCTCGTCACGCCCACGGGGGCCGCCATCGTCGCGGCGCTCGCCGGACCCGGCGGGGTGGGGCCGATGCCGGCCATGACGGTCGAGGCGGTCGGCTACGGCGCCGGCACGCGGGAGTTCCCCGGGTTCCCCAACCTCCTCCGGGTCGTCGTCGGCGAGGCCGCGGCGCCGGGCGCCGACCGCTTCGGCCGGGAGCGCGCGATCGTCGTGGAGACCAACCTCGACGACATGAACCCCCAGCTCTTCGAGCCGCTCGCCGCGCGCCTCGCGGAGGCCGGGGCGCTCGACGTGACGCTGACGCCGGTGCAGATGAAGAAGGGCCGGCCGGGGGTCACCGTCCAGGCCATCTGCCGGCCGGGCGACGCCGACCGGGTGGCGGCCGCGCTCTTCGTCGAGTCCACCGCCATAGGCGTCAGGACCTACGAGGTGCTCCGCGCCACGCTTCGCCGCACGCTGCGGCGCGTGGCGACGCCGTACGGGGAGGTGGCCGTCAAGGTGAGCGGCGACCGGGTCGTCCGCAACGCGCAGCCCGAGTACGAGGCGTGCCGCGCGGCGGCCGCCGCGCACGGCGTGGCGGTCAAGGCGGTCCACGCCGCCGCGCTCGCGGCCGCGCTCGCCGCCTGGCCGCCCGGCAGCCCGTTCCCGGAGGGGCCGTGACCGAGCGAGCGCCCGCCGCCCCGCGCCCGCGGATCCTGGTCATCGACGACGAGGCGGCGATCCGCGAGATCGTCCAGCGCCTCCTCGCGCAGGAGGGGTACGACGTCGTCGCGGCCGGCGATGCGGCCGCTGCCTCGGCGCTCATCGCCGGGCGTCACTTCGACGCGATCGTGACCGACGTCCGGATGCCGGGCATCTCCGGACTCGACCTCCTGGCCGACCTGAAGCGCAACAACCCCGACGCCGTCGTCGTCGTCATGACCGGGTACGCGGACATGGACATGGTGCTCGCGGCGCTCCGGGCCGACGCGGACGACTTCGTCGTGAAGCCGATCAACGCGCCGGCGCTCGCGGCGGTGCTCCGGCGCGCCATCGACCGGCGCGACCTCCGGGCGGACCTTGCGGCGCTCAGGCTCTCCACCTGCGCGCGCGACCGGTTCCTGGGGCTCGTCTCCCACAAGCTCAACACGCCGCTCGCCTCGGTGCTCCTCTTCCTCGACTCGCTCGCCGAGGAGACGTCACCCGCCCGGCAGGCCGCGCTCCTGCACGACGGCCTGCCCGAGGCCAGGAAGGCGGCCGGCGTCCTGCGCGACCTCATCGCCGAGCTCCTGCGCGTCGCCGAGGCGGTCGGGCCCGAGCCGCCGGCGGCGGCCGCGCCGAGCGTCCCGATCCCGCTCGACTCGATCCTCGGCGAGCTGGCCGCCGAGGCTCGCGCCGCGGGCGCGGCCCGGGGGATCCGCGTGACCGTGGCCGGCTCGGCCGGCCTCTCGGTCGTGGCGGCGCGCGACCGGCTCCGCCGCGCCCTCCACGAGCTGGTCGACAACGCCGTCAAGTTCAACCGGGACGGCGGCGAGGTGCGGATCGGGGCGGCGCCGGCCGCGGCCGGCGAGGTGGAGGTGCGCATCGCCGACACCGGCCCCGGCATCCCCGACGCCGAGCTGCCGAAGGTCTTCGAGCCGTTCCAGCAGGTCGACCCCGGCTTCACCGGCCAGGTGCCCGGTCTGGGCCTCGGCCTGGCGCTCGCCCGCAGACTCCTCGAGGCCGACCGCGGCCGCCTGATCCTCGCCTCGTCATCCGATGGGACCGTAGCCACCGTCACGCTGCCGAGCGCCTGATCCGTGCTAGGAGTCCGGCTGCGCACGCCCATGGCGTGCGCGGCGTGATCCGCGGCCGTGCATCGCCGCGGAAAAAGTGACGGATTCCGGCAACTCGGGCCTTGCGTGGCCAAACGCGCCGTGATAGATTCCGGCTCGTTTCCGTCCCGATCGCCATAAGTGCTTGATTTCAGGAAGGATTGGGACGCCTCTCCAGCGCGCCCCGCAAGGAGTTCCTCTGATGCTGTTCGACTCCGTCCTCGGGTTCTTCTCCAACGACCTGGCGATCGATCTCGGCACGGCCAACACCCTGGTCTACGTCAAGGGTCGCGGCATCGTCTCGAGCGAGCCTTCGGTCGTCGCCGTGCAGAAGGACAACCGGGGGATGAAGAAGGTGCTGGCGGTCGGGAAGGAGGCCAAGCGAATGCTCGGCCGCACGCCCGGGAGCATCATGGCCATCCGGCCGATGAAGGACGGCGTCATCGCCGACTTCGAGGTGACCGAGGCGATGCTCCGCTACTTCATCACGCGCGTCCACAACCGCAAGACGCTCGTCCGCTCCCGCGTGATCATCGGCGTGCCGTCCGGCATCACCCAGGTCGAGCGACGCGCCATCCGCGAGTCGGCCGAGTCGGCCGGCGCGCGCGAGGTCTACCTCATCGAGGAACCGATGGCCTCGGCGATCGGCGCGGGGCTGCCCATCACGGAGCCGAGCGGTAACATGATCGTCGACATCGGCGGCGGCACGACCGAGGTGGCGGTCATCAGCCTCTCCGGCATCGTCTACTCGAAGTCGGTCCGCGTCGGCGGCGACAAGATGGACGAGGCCATCAGCCAGTACATCAAGCGCAAGTACAACCTCCTCGTCGGCGAGCGGACGGCGGAGCTGATCAAGATCCAGATCGGCACGGCGTATCCCGAGGACGAGGTGAAGACCATGGAGGTCAAGGGCCGCGACCTCGTGGCCGGCATCCCGAAGACGCTGGAGATCAACAGCGAGGAGGTCCGGGAGGCGCTGGCCGAGCCGCTCAACGCCATCGTCGAGGCCGTGCGCATCGCCCTGGAGCGGACGCCGCCGGAGCTGGCGGCCGACATCGTCGACAAGGGCATCGTGCTCGCCGGCGGCGGCGCGCTGCTCCGCAACCTCGACATCCTCCTGCGCGAGGAGACCAAGCTGCCGATCACCATCGCCGAGGACCCGCTCTCGGCGGTCGTCCTCGGCGCCGGCCGCGCCCTCGACGAGATCAGCCTCCTCAAGGAGGTGACCGTCCCCGCGTAGGGGTCGGGAGGGGACCTCGCCCCTCCCGACCTCTCGATCGCAGGGGCGGTGAGTCGCGCCGCGCAGAGGGCGCGACCTCCACGGGGCGCGGATCGCTCGCCCCGGTGAAGCCGGGGTTCGCTCCAGACGGGCAGGCGTCACCAACCGAGTTCGGTGCGAGAGGGACGTGCTCTACTTCATCAAGAAATATCGCACCCTTCTCTTCGCCACGGCCCTGCTCTTCTCGGGCCTCGTCATCCTCACCGGCACGCACGAGAAGCGCCGGGACCTCGGGATCCTCGACAAGATCGCCCTCGACGTGACCGGCTTCTTCGCCGGCATCATCACCGGGATCGGCCGCGGCGTCTCGAGCGTCTGGTTCGACTACGTCTACCTGGTCGGCGTCCGCGCCGAGAACGCCGCGCTCAGGGCCGAGATCGACCGGATGCGGCTCGAGCGGGCGGCGCTCGAGGAGGCGGTCCTCGAGACCGACCGGCTGCGCCGGCTCCTCGGGTTCCGGGAGCGGACCGGGTTCACCGCCGTGCCGGCGACGGTGATCGGCTCCGACGTCTCCGGCTGGTTCCGGACGATCACGATCGACCGCGGCAGCTCCGACGGCATCGAGCGCGGCATGGCCGTCGTGAGCCCCGAGGGCGTCGTCGGCCGCACGCACGAGGTCGCCTCGCGCACGGCCAAGGTCCTCCTGGTGACCGACTCGAACTCCGCGATCGACGCGGTCCTGCAGCGCTCCCGCGGGCGGGGGGTCATCTACGGCCGCGTCACGCCGGTCCTCGAGATGCGCTACGTGCACCGCACCGAGGACGTGGCCGTGGGAGACCTGGTCCTCACGTCGGGCGTGGGCGGCGTCTTCCCGAAGGGGCTCAGGATCGGCGTCGTGAGCCGCGTGGACGACACCGCGACCGGGCTCTTCAAGACGGTCGACGTGGCGCCAGCGGTCGACCTCGCGCGCCTCGAGGAGGTCCTCGTCGTCACGGCGTACGCGGCTCGCGACTACGAGCCGCTCACCTCGCCGAGGCCGGGGGCGGCGGTCCAGCCGGCCGGCCTGACGCCGGAGGCGGCGGAGCCGCCGTCCGCTCCGCCGGCCGCCCCATCGCCGTCGCCGTCGCCGGTACGGGCGCCGGCCGTCGCCGCGCCCGGTCCGTCGCCGGCCCGATCGCCGGCCGGCGCGCGGCCGAGCCCGTCGCCGACGCCGAGAGCCGCGGCCACCCCGGTTCCCGCCGAGACGCCGCGTCGCGTCTCGCCCGCGACACCGCCCGAGCCGGCGCGGGCGACGACCAGCCCCACGCCGAGCCCGACGCCGCCCGTGCCGCGCGTGCCGCTCCCCTCGGCGGCGGCCTCGCCTGCGGCGTCTCCTGCGGCCGCGCCTGCGGCGTCTCCCGCGGCGTTGCCGGTCGCGCCGTCGCCGTCGCCGGCCGCCCCCTCGGCTCTGCCGGCCGCCCCCTCGGCTCCGCCGGCCGCCCCGTCGCCCTCGCCGGCGCGAGAGTTGCCGGGCGCGCCGCCGAGTTCGGGAGCGGAGCGATGAGGCGGCCGCTCGCCTTCCTGGTGCTCGGCGGCGCCGGGCTCGTCCTCCAGATGACGGTGCTCGACGTGCTGCCCTTCGGCGCGCTCAAGCCGGATCTGGTGCTGCTCCTCCTCCTCTACCTGTCGGGCCGGTCCGACGCGGTCTCCGGCGGCCTCGTGGCCTTCGGCCTCGGGTACACCATGGACATCCTCTCCGGCGGGCCGTTCGGCCTCTTCACGGTCACGAAGGTCGTGATCTACTTCCTCGGCTACCTCGCCGCCAAGCGCGTCTACCTGACGGCCGGCCTCGCCCCCGCGGTCATGGCCGCGGTCGCGACGGTGGTCGAGGGCCTCCTCGTGCGGGTCCTCTACGGGGCCCTCGGCCTGGACGGCCGCGCGCTCGGCCACGGCCTCCTCCGCTACCTCGTCTTCCAGGCGCTCCTCATGGGCGCCCTCGCGCCGTTCCTGTTCCACTGGCTCGGCCGCCTCGACGCCTGGCTCGGCACCGTGCTGCCCGGGGGCGACGACCGGCGCCCGGCGTCCCTGCTCTAGGGGTTCGGCATGGTGCACCTGGGCGACGGCGATCACGAGGCACGGGAACTCCGCAACCGCTTCCAGTACGCCTTCATCGTCGTCGTCGGCGTCTTCACGCTGATCCTGTTCCGGCTCACGTACCTGCAGATCATCCAGGGCGACACGTTCCGGAACCTCTCGGAGAGCAACCGCGTCCGGATCCGGGTCGTGACGGCGCCGCGCGGCATCATCTACGACGCGAAGGGGCGCATCCTCGTCGACAACCGCCCGGCCTTCGACGTGAAGCTCATCCCCGAGGACGTGCGCGACGTCGCCGAGGCGATCGAGCGGGTGGGGCGGCTGCTGAACCTCACCGAGGAGGAGATCGCCGACCGCGTGGCGGAGGCGAGCCCGCCCGCCCCGCCCTGGCGGCCGGTCCTCATCAAGGGCGACGTCTCCAGGGACGAGCTGGCGCTCGTCGAGACCCGCAAGCTCGACCTCCCCGGCGTCTTCGTCGACGTGGGGCAGCGGCGCGCCTATCGGTACGGCAAGCTCGCGGCCCACCTCCTCGGCTACATGGGGGAGATCAGCGAGGCGGAGCTCAAGCGCCCCGAGTACAAGGACTACCGGCAGGGGGAGTTCATCGGGAAGGTCGGGGTCGAGCGCCGGTACGAGGCGTACCTCAGGGGCGTGCACGGCCAGAAGCACATCGAGGTGGACGCGGCGGGGCGCGAGGTGGCCTTCCTGCGGGAGATCCCGCCGATCCCGGGGAAGGACCTCTACCTCACCATCGACCTCGACCTGCAGCTCGCCGCCGAGGAGGCGATGCAGGGGAAGTCGGGGGCGGTGATCGCCCTCGACCCGCGCAACGGCGACGTCCTCGCCATGGTCTCCGCGCCGGCCTTCGATCCGGACGTCTTCGCGAGGGGCATCACGGCGGCCGAGTGGCAGGCCCTCACGCGCGACCCCCGCAAGCCGCTCAACAACAAGGGCATCCAGGGCACCTACCCGCCCGGCTCCACCTGGAAGGCGATCGTCGCCGCGGCCGGCCTCCACGCGAAGGCGATCACGCCCGGCACGGCGCTGCACTGCGGCGGGACCTTCCCGTTCGGCCGGCGGGTCTTCCGCGACTGGAAGCTCTCGGGCCACGGCGCGGTCACCCTCTACGACTCGCTCGTGCAGTCGTGCGACGTGTACTACTACCGGCTCGGCGACAAGCTCGGCGTCGACCGCATCGCCGAGGAGGCCCTCGGCATGGGCTTCGGCCGCGTGACCGGCATCGAGCTCGAGGGCGAGAAGTCGGGGCTCGTCCCCTCCACGGCCTGGAAGGAGCGGCGGTTCAAGCAGCCCTGGTACCCGGGCGAGACGATCTCCGTCGCCATCGGCCAGGGCGCCACGACGGTCACGCCGATCCAGCTCGTGAACGCCTACGCGTCGCTCGCCAACGGCGGCAAGCTCTGGCGGCCCCAGGTGGTGAGCCGGGTCGTCGACATCGACGGCACCGTGGTCTACGCTCGCGAGCCGCAGCTCATCGGCCTCACCCCGACGACCCCTGCGGCCAACGAGGCGATCGCCCGCGGGCTCCTCGGCGTCCTCGAGGACCCGAAGGGCACCGCCCACAGCCATCGCTCGAAGGACTTCAGGATGGCCGGCAAGACCGGCACGGCGCAGGTCTCGAGCCGGCTCTACTCGGCCAGGGACGAGGAGAAGATCCCCTGGCACCTGCGCGACCACGCCTGGTTCGTGGCGTTCTCGCCGGAGGTCGATGCGGAGATCGCCGTCGTCACCCTTGCCGAGCACGGGGGGCACGGCGGCAGCGCCGCCGCGCCGGTCGTCAAGGCGGTCATCGCGCGGTACTGGGAGCTCAAGCGGATGCGGGAGAACGTGCAGGCGCCGACCGGAGGGCGAGGGTAGTGTTCGAGCGGCGCGTCGCCACGAACTTCGACTGGACGCTCTTCTGGCTCACCTACGCCATCGCGCTGGTCGGCATCGTGAACCTCGTCTCCGCGTCCCGGCCCGACGCCGTCAGGCAACTGCAGTGGCTCGTCATCGGCTCGGTCCTGATGGTCGTCTTCCTCGTGGTCCACTACCACTTCATCGGGCGAGCCGCGTACTTCGGCTACGCGGTGGTCCTCGCCATGCTGGCCTGCGTGCTGCTGTTCGGGCGGTCGGGCGGCGGGGCGCAGCGCTGGCTGCCGCTCGGGCCGGTGGCGGTCCAGCCGTCCGAGTTCGCGAAGCTCGCCGTCATCGTCGTCCTGGCGCGCTGGTTCTCGCGCGACGGCCGGGGCGACAAGCCGCTCGGCCTCGTCGACCTGGTCGTCCCCGGGCTGCTGGCCGGGGTGCCGACCCTGATGGTCATGAAGCAGCCGGACCTCGGCACCGCGCTGATCATCTTCTTCATCTTCTGCGCCATGGTGGCGATCCACGGGATCCGCCTGAAGGCGCTGCTCCTCATCGTCGGCACCGGGCTCGCCGCGAGCCCGGTGGTCTGGCGGCACCTCAAGCCCTACCAGCGCAGCCGGCTCCTCACGTTCATGAACCCGGAGGCCGACCCCCAGGGGACCGGGTACCACATCCTGCAGTCGAAGATCGCCATCGGCTCGGGTCGGCTCTTCGGCAAGGGGTTCACCGAGGGGACGCAGTCGCAGCTCCAGTTCCTGCCGGAGCATCACACCGACTTCGCCTTCGCGGTGTGGGGCGAGGAGTGGGGATTCCTCGGCGCCTTCCTGCTGCTGCTCCTCTACTTCGTCCTCATCCTCTGGGGGCTCAACATCGCGCTCAAGGCGAAGGACCGCCTCGGCACGCTCCTGGCGTACGGGATCACGGCCTACCTCTTCCTGCACGTCGCGATCAACATCGGCATGGTGACCGGCGTCCTGCCGGTCGTCGGGGTGCCGCTGGTGCTGATGTCGTACGGCGGCTCGTCGGTCTTCACGACGCTCGCGTGCGTCGGCCTCTTGCTGAACATCTCCATGCGGCGGTACATGTTCTAGCAATGGTCGACCTCTATCAGGATCCGCGCCGACCCGAAGCCGCCGCCGTGCTCTCGGCCCTCGCCGGCCGAACGCTGGGTCGGGTCCGGGCGCTGGCGGCCGAGACCCTGTCGGGCGACCTCGAGTTCGCCGAGGTGGAGCTGACGTTCGAGGGAGGCCCCACCCTGGTCCTCGGCATCGGCCGCGCGGGGGCCGGGGGGCCGGCCGATCCGGCCGACATCTGGATCGCGCCGGGCGCCATGACCCACGAGGCCGACCCCGCCAACCCCTGGCAGCCGATCACGCTCGACGCGCACCCGGTCTGGCGCCCCCGGCTCGGCTCCCGGGTGCTCGTCGCCCAGCCGGTCCGGGGCGGCGACGGCTTCACGGCGTCGGCGCCCGGGCTGCCGTCGGACGCCCAACCGCTCACCGGGGTGGTCTTCACCTTCGAGGACGGCCGGCGGGTCGAGGTCTACGATGCCGGGCGCTGCCTCCACATGGTCGTCCTCCCCGACACGCCGGTCGTCGCCGGCGCCGCGTCCGACCCCGGCCGCTGAGCCCACGCCTCTCCGTGGAGCCCGCGGCCGGGCCTCCGCTGGCGGGAGGCTCGTGCCGGGACTTTGCGGAGAGGCGACGACGGAGTCTACGCCGGTGGCACGCCGTCGAACGGAGCGGTTCGGCCGGGGCGTGCTACTATGCCGATTTGTCTGGGAAAGCACCGGCAGCGGCCGCGCGCCGTGGGACGGGGATCGCCCGTCGCGGCGGGGCGCGCGGCGCGGGGGGAGGGGGGGTCAGGCGACCTTCGCGAGGGCCGCTTCGATCTTCGGCCTGGGCACGAGGCCGACCACCTGGTCGACCACGGCGCCACCCTTGAAGAGGAGGAGGGTGGGGATGCCCATGATGCGGTACTCGCTGGCCGTCCGCGGGTTCTCGTCCACGTTGAGCTTGACGACCTTCACCTTGCCGGCGTACGCCTTCGCCAGCTCCTCCACGGTGGGCGCGAGGGCGCGGCAGGGGGCGCACCACGCGGCCCAGAAGTCCACGAGGGTCGGGATCGGGGACTCGAGGACCTCCTGCTTGAAGTTGGCGTCGGTGACGGCGGCGACCGCGTCGCTGGCCATGTTGTCGATCTCCTTCGGGTAACGTCCGTTTGCCGCGCAAAGCCGCGCCGTGCGGCGCGGCCGCGGCCGGGGCGGTCGAGATACTCGACCACGCGGAAACCCCAAGAGTCTACCTCGGCGGTCAAGGCAGGGGGGCCATGAGCCGGCTTCGCGAGCGGGTGGAGCGCATCTTCGCCGACAGCATCGCCGCCAAGCAGGAGTTCGTCGCGGCGCACGCCGACGCCGTCGTCCGTGCGGCCGAGGCGATGGCCCGCGCCCTGCGCGACGGCCGGACGATCCTCGTCTTCGGCAACGGAGGGAGCGCCGCCGACGCGCAGCACATCGCGGCCGAGTTCACGAACCGGTTCGAGATCGAGCGGCCCCCGCTGGCCGCGCTGGCGCTCACGACCGACACGTCGGCCCTCACCGCCATCGGGAACGACTACGGCTTCGACGAGGTCTTCGAGAAGCAGGTGAAGGCGCTCGGCCGCCGAGGCGACGTGGCGATCGGCATCTCCACGTCCGGCAACTCGAGGAACGTCGTGCGCGCGCTCGAGGCCGCGCGCGGCCGCGGCCTCGTGACCATCGGCTTCACGGGCGAGGGGGGCGGGACGATGGCGCCGCTCTGCGACCACCTCTTCCGGGTCCCGAGCCGCGTCACCGCGCGCATCCAGGAGACGCACATCACCCTCGGCCACACCCTCTGCGCGCTCGTGGACGAGATCCTCTACGGGCAGCGGTGATGCCGCACTATCCGGTCATGCTCGACGTGACCGGCCGCCGGGCGGTCGTGGTGGGGGGTGGGCGCGTGGGCGAGCGCAAGGTCGACGGCCTGCTCGAGGCCGGCGCGGACGTGCTGGTCGTGAGTCCCGAGGCCACCCCGGAGCTGGCCGCGCGCGCGCAGGCGGGGGCGATCGCCTGGCACCGGCGCCCGTACCTGCGCGAGGACCTGGCCGGCGCCTGCCTGGTCTTCGCCGCCACCGACCGGCGGGAGGTGAACGCCGCGGTCCAGGCGGACGCCCGGGCGGCCGGCATCCCCTGCAACGTGGTCGACGACCCCGAGGGGTGCGACTTCTTCGTCCCCGCGGTCGTCCGCCGCGGCGAGCTGGTGCTGGCCGTCTCCACCGGGGGGGCGAGCCCGGCCGTCGCGCGCAAGGTCCGCGAGGCGCTCGAGGCGCGCTTCGGTCCCGAGTGGGCGCCGTACCTCGACCTCCTCGCCCGGGTGCGCGAGGCGCTCCAGGCCCTCGGCGACCCCGCCGACCGCAACCGGGACCTCTTCCTCGATCTGGCCGACCTCGACCTCCTGCCGCTCGTCGCCGCCGGGGCGTGGGCGGAGGTCGAGCGGGCGGTCACGGCCGCGGCCGAGCGGCGGCTCGGCGGACGCGCCGCCGGCCGGTTCACCCTGTCCGCACTGGGGATGGCCCGCTGATGGTCGACCGCCTCCTCTTCGACGGCACGGTGGTGCTCTACGTGCTCGGCACGGGCGGCTTCCTCGCCTTCCTGCTACTCGACCGGCCGAAGGTGGCCAGGGCGGCGCGCGCGATCACCATGGCCGGCTTCGCCGTCCACTCGGCGAGCCTCGTCGCCCGGTACGTCGGCGACCGGGTGTCGCCGACCGCGAGCCTCCTCGAGGCGCTGTCGTTCTTCGCATGGGCCATCGTCGGCGCGTCGATCGTCTTCCAGTCCCGCTACCGCATGCCGGTCCTCGGCGCCTTCGCCACGCCGCTGGCGGCCATGCTCCTCCTCGTCGCCTCGACGAGCGGCGGCGCGGCGCCGCCGCCGAGCAGCGTGCCCGGCGTCTGGCTGCCGATCCACGTCGGCCTGGTGTTCCTCGGCGATGCCCTCCTCGCGCTCGCCGCCTGCGCGGGCCTCATGTACATCCTGCAGGAGCGCACCCTGAAGGCCAAGCGGGGCGGCTGGGTGACGCGCCGCTTCCCCTCGCTCGAGGTGCTCGACGCGGTGAACGTCCGTTCGCTCACGATCGGCTTCCTGCTCCTCACGCTCGGGCTCCTCTCGGGCGGCGTCATCGCCCGGTTCGCCTCGGGCGCGATCACCTGGTGGGAGCCGACGGTCGTCTTCTCCATCCTCACGTGGGTGCTCTACGCCGTCCTCCTGCACGGCCGCGTGACGGTGGGGTGGCGGGGGCACCGGGCCGCCGTCCTCGCCATCGCCGGCTTCGTCGCCGTGCTGGTCACCCTGGTCGGCGTGGGCCTCTTCCGCGTCGGCGGGCACACGGTCTGACATGACGCTCGTCCTGCTCGGTCTCAACCACACGACCGCGTCCGTCGAGGTCCGCGAGCGCCTCGCGGTCCCGGAGGACCGGCTGCCGGCGGTGCTGGCGAGTCTGAACGGGCTCCCCGAGGTGGAGGAGGTCTGCGCCCTCTCCACCTGCAACCGTGTCGAGGTCATCCTGGCCGTCGAGACGGCGGCCGGCGCCGAGGAGGCGGTGCGCAGGCTGCTCGAGTGGCAGGGCGTCGAGCCGACGCTCGTCGAGTCGGCGCTCTACCGGCTCGAGGAGGCGGCCGTGGCCCGGCACCTCTTCCGCGTCGCCTCCGGGCTCGACTCCCTGGTGCTCGGCGAGCCGCAGATCCTGGGCCAGGTGAAGGAGGCCTACGCGGCGGCGCTTCGCGCCAGGACGGCCGGCCCGCGCCTCTCGCGCCTCTTCCACACCGTCTTCCGCGTGGCCAAGCGGATCCGGACCGAGACCGGGCTCGGGGCGCAGGCCGTCTCCGTGGGGCACGCCGCGGTGGCGCTCGCGCGCCGGATCTTCGACGACCTCACGACCAAGCGGGTCCTCGTGCTCGGCGCCGGCGAGATGGCGGAGATCACCGCGCGCCACCTCGCCGCGTCCGGCGTGCGCGACGTGACCGTGGCGAGCCGGTCGGCCGAGCGCGCCCGGGCCCTGGCCATGGCGCTCGGTGGGCGCACCGTGCCGTACGAGGCCCTGGCCCAGGCCGTGGGCGAGGCCGACATCGTGGTCGCCTCGACCGGATCGCCGACGCCGATCGTCCACGCCGGCATGGTGGCCGACCTGATGCGCGCGCGCCGGCAGAAGCCGCTCTTCTTCATCGACATCGCCGTGCCGCGCAACGTCGACCCCCACGTCCACGACCTCGCCAACGTCTACCTGTACGACATCGACGACCTCAAGGCGGTCGTCGAGGAGGGGCGCTCCCACCGGCAGCGCGAGGCGGGGCGCGCGGAGCGGATCGTCGAGGAAGAGGTCGAGGCCTTCGTCCGCGGCGTCCGCACGCGGGAGGTCGTTCCCACGATCGTCGCGCTCAGGCGCCGGTTCGAGGCGATCCGCCGGGCGGAACTGGCCCGCATGGCCGCGGCGCTGCGCGACCTGACGCCCGAGCAGCGCAAGGCCGTCGAGCGTCTCACCGAGGGGATGCTCGGCAAGCTCCTCCATGCGCCCACTGCGACGCTCAAGCGCCTCGCCGAGGAGGCCGAGGGCTCGCTCTACGCCGACGCGCTCGCCACGCTCTTCGAGCTCGAGCGCGCGGCCGACGCCCCGAGGCGGCGGGGGGCCGTCTCCGAGAGCCCGGCCGAGGCGGCGCCGGCGCCGATCGCCGCGCGGCGGGGGCAGACCGCGTGACGGCCCCGCTGACGATCGCCACGCGCGGCAGCGCACTCGCGCTCTGGCAGGCGAACCACGTGAAGGCCAGGCTGGAGGCGCTCGACCCCTCGCGCGAGGTCCGGCTGCTCGTCCTCAGGACGACCGGCGACCGCGTCCAGGACCGCCCGCTGGCCGAGATCGGGGGCAAGGGGCTCTTCGTCAAGGAGATCGAGGAGGCGCTGCTCGACGGCCGCGCCGACCTGGCCGTGCACTCCATGAAGGACCTGCCCGCCGCGCTCCCCGGCGGCCTCGAGGTCGCCGCCGTGCCCGAACGCGACGACCCGCGCGACGCGTTCTGCTCGCCGGCGTACGCCCGGCTCGCCGACCTCCCGGCGGGGGCCGTCGTCGGCACGAGCAGCGTCCGCCGGCAGGCGCAGCTCCTCGACCGATACCCGCACCTCGTGGTCGAGCCGCTCCGCGGCAACGTCGACACCCGCCTGCGCCGATTGAACGAGGGTCGGTACGCCGGTATCATCCTCGCGATGGCCGGTCTCTCGCGGCTCGGGCTCCTCGCGCAGGTGCGGGAGCCGCTCTCCCCCGACGTCTCCCTCCCCGCGATCGGCCAGGGCGCGCTCGCCGTGGAGGCGCGCGTCGGCAGCCGCGGCGCGGAGGCCGTCCGCCCGCTCGAGCACGAGGCGAGCCGCCTCGCGACGACCGCCGAGCGCGCCGTGCTGGCGGCCGTGTCGGGAGACTGCCGGACGCCGCTCGCGGCCCACGCCGCGCTCGAGGGGGGGCGGCTCAGGCTGCGCGCCCTGCTCGCCTCGCCGGACGGCCGACGCGTCGTGCGGCACGAGGCCGCCGGCGCGGCCTCGGCGCCGGAGGCGCTCGGCCGCGAGGTCGCGGCGGCGCTCCTCGAGAAGGGGGCCGACATCGTGCGGGGGCTCCGCGCATGAGCGGCATGGTCTACCTCGTCGGCGCCGGTCCCGGCGATCCGGGACTGCTCACGCTGCGCGGCGCCGAGTGTCTCGGCCGGGCCGACGTCGTCGTCTACGACTACCTGGCCAACCCGGCGCTCCTCGGCCGCGCGCGGAGCGACGCCGAGCGCGTCTACGTGGGCAAGCAGGGCGGCCGACCCAGCATGTCCCAGGACGAGATCAACCGGATCCTCGTCGAGCGCGCGCGGGCCGGGCGGCTCGTCTGCCGGTTGAAGGGGGGCGACCCCTTCGTCTTCGGCCGCGGCGGCGAGGAGGCGCTGGCGCTCGAGGCGGCCGGCGTGCCGTTCGAGGTCGTGCCGGGCGTGACGAGCGCCGTCGGCGCGCCGGCCTACGCCGGCATCCCGCTCACCCACCGTGACCTCGTCTCCACGGTCACCTTCGTGACCGGTCACGAGGACCCCACCAAGCCGGACTCGAACATCGACTGGGCCGGCCTCGCCCGCGGCGGGACGCTCGTGTTCTTCATGGGCGTCAAGACCCTTCCGGACACCGTCGCGCGCCTCGTCGCGCACGGCCGCTCGCCGGAGACCCCCGTGGCGGTGATCCGCTGGGGCACCACGCCCGAGCAGGAGACGGTGGTCGGGACCCTGGCCGACATCGTGGAGCGGACGCGCGCCCGCGGGATCACGCCGCCCGCGCTCACGGTCGTGGGCGAGGTCGTCCGGCTTCGCGAGCGGATCGCCTGGCTCGAGCGGCGGCCGCTCTTCGGCCGGCGCATCCTCGTCACGCGCGCGCGCGAGCAGGCGTCGGTCTTCGCCGAGGGGCTGCGCGAGGCGGGCGCCGTCCCCGTGGAGTTCCCGACGATCGAGATCCGGCCGCCCGACTCGTGGGCGGAGCTGGACGCGGCGCTGGGCCGCCTCGCCGGGTACGACTGGGTGGTCTTCACGAGCGCCAACGCGGTCCGGTACCTGCTGATGCGCCTGCGCGCCACGGGGCGCGACGTGCGCGCCCTCGGCAGGGCCCGCCTCTGCGCCATCGGCCCGGCCACGGCCGAGGCGATCGAGGGGCTCGGCCTCCGGGTGGACGTCGTGCCGCCCGAGTACCGGGCGGAGGCCGTCGTCGCGGCGCTCGCGGCGGCCGAGGGCCCGGACGGCCTGCGGGGCCGCCGCGTGCTCGTCCCGCGCGCCGGGGACGCCCGTGAGGTCGTGCCGGCC